>DHWG01000082.1:4234-19553 GCA_002413075.1 Desulfosporosinus sp. UBA5188
ATTTTGATAGACGTTCATCGGGATGGGTTCCCGGCGGGTGTTGCCAAGAGAACGACGACGGTCAAGGGACAAACGGTGAGTCGGGTGATGGTCGTAATAGGGAAGAAGAATCCGCACTGGCAAATAAATGAAGCTTTAGCCAAGGAACTGATGGCCTTAGCAGAAAAGAAATATCCGGGGCTGTTTATGCCGAACATTAGTTATGCTGAAGATGCACGGTACAACGAACACCTTTCTGACGGCGGGTTGTTGTTGGAATTCGGGTCACAGTTCAATACTCTAGGAGAATCTAATGGTGCCTCAGAAGCTGTGGCAGAGATTTTATCGGATTATCTAAAACAGGCTAAATAAAATTTTTATAAGACCAAGATCTAAGACCAGAGGAAGGTTCGAAACGTAGGGAGATGCTCAGATGTTTGCGTTGACCGAAACGGCCTTATAACTACAATAAATACAAGGGCTGTCACTTTAAAAGGTGATAGCCCTTGTGAATCCCTATTTATTCCGGTTATGATCTGGTCCTAAAAAATGCTATAATCTTTAAGGTAGATTAGGACCGTGCGGAGAAGGGGTTAGCTCGATATGTCATCAACCAACCATACTCTAGTGAAAGCTGCGGGCTTTTTAATGGGAGCCCAGTTAGCATCGCGAATTTTAGGTTTTTTACGCGAATCCCTGATGGCGAACTTTTATGGACAGGGCGGTGCTACAGATGCCTACACTGCCTCGTTTATTCTGCCAGATTTATTATATTGGTTGTTAGTGGGTGGAGTTTTAAGCGCTGCCTTTATTCCTGTCTTCTCTCGATATATTGCCCAAGGGAACGAGGAAGAGGGGTGGCGGGTTGCCAGCTCGGTGGTGAATCTGATCTTGCTTACCCTTGGCTTGTTAACGTTGGTGGGCCTCTTCTTTGCACCTCAGTTTGTTCGTTTGGTCGTTCCGGGGCTTGCCGCTGAAAATATGGCGCTGGCGACTCACTTAACTCGAATTCTTCTGATGCAACCTTTATTTATGGCGCTCAGCGGGTTAACGATGGGAATCTTGAATTCTTATAAAATTTTCTGGCCTTCCGCTTTGGGGACCGTTCTTTATAACGCGTGTGTTATCTTTTTCGGGACGATTCTAGCAAATCCCGCGGATCCCAATAGTATTTCTGGGTTTGCGGTAGGCGTCGTTGTGGGAGCGCTTGTAAGTTTTGCCGTTCAAATCCCTGCTTTACGGAAGGTGGGGATGCGTTATTATCCGATCATTGATTGGCACGATCCTGGCGTTCGTCGGATCGGGGCACTTGCTGTGCCAATTATTATCAGTTATTCGCTCAATCAAATTCAGGTGGCGGTCAATGCCAACTTTGGTTCCCAGCTGTTTCCGGGAAGTATTACGGCGTTCTTGTGGTCTTATCGCCTTTTTCAGTTGCCGGTGGGCATTTTTGCGATCGCCATTGCCGTGGCCACATTTCCGACTATGACAGAACAAGCAGCTTTAAAACAATGGGACCAACTTCGCCAAACGGTATCCCAGGCGGTTCGTATGGTTATTTTTATTACACTGCCGATTTCGGCCGGAATGATTGTTTTGCGCTTTCCCCTAATCCGTGTCTTGTTTCAACACGGGCATTTTAAGGCACAAGACACTTATACGACGGCGTTCCCGTTGCTTTTTTTTGCAGTGGGGATTTCTGCACAATCGGTCATTCAGATTCTGCCACGAGCTTTTTATGCGCTACAGGATACTTGGACACCGGTGACCTTAGGGATTATTGCTATGGTGGTTAATGTGATCGCCATGGTTTTATTGGTGGGACCGCTCGAAGTTGGGGGACTGGCGTTTGCTACGAGCATCGCTGCTTTCGTAAACATGATTTTGCTGTTTTATATGTTGCGTCGGCGCCTAGGGCAAATGGATGGCTGGGCTATAGCCTGGACGAGTTTAAAAACCTTGGCTGCTTCGCTTTTCATGGCGGGTGTTATCTGGGCGTGGAGTGAATTTCTGACCCCCATGATTGGTGTGTATATGTTGGCTTCTTTGACCGTCCTGCTTACGGGAACACTGCTGGGGGCGCTTGCCTTTGCCGTGATGGCGAAGATCCTGAGAATGGGAGAATTTGAGCAGGCTATGGATTTGGTGAATCGAAGGATTGGGAAACGATAGGCGCTGTGCTAGAAAACCCTCTCTAACAAAGACATAATTAGCTAATCTAAGGTCTTCGCAGGTTAATGCGAAGACCTTTTACGGCTGTTTTTCATTGATTTAGCTCGACTCATTCCATGATACTAAAAATAAATTTAAGGAGGATTCTGATTATTGGCGTGGAATGTAGGGAAAAGGAGGTAGATTTCGTCGAGTTAAAAATTATAAAGAATAGGTGAAATAATTGAAAAAAGTTCTTACATCAGTGGCTATTGTTATGTTCATACTGGCCGTACCCAAAATTACGCACGCAGCGACCGTTGGGACGGTTACGGCTAATCCTTCTCTAAACCTGCGCCAGTCAGCGACCACTTCCACAGCGGTACTTATAGCTATACCTAAGAATACCCAAGTAAACGTTATCTCTAAAAATGGAAGCAATTGGTACAATGTAACCTACAACGGAAGAACTGGGTGGGTTTCTGGGCAATATTTATCGGTTAAAGATAGCCCTGTCGCCCCGGTAACCCCTGTAGTGAGTGCCCCAACACCTAATGGTGCTAAAACAGTGGGCGTTGTCACGGCCAATCCATCTCTAAACCTTCGGAAATCAGCGGCCACATCGGCGGCGGTATTGACAGCCATACCGAAAAACACCCAAGTAACCGTCATTTCAAAAAATGCAAATAATTGGTACAATGTAACCTACAACGGAAAGACTGGGTGGGTTTCTGGATCGTATCTTTCAATGGCCCCAATACAGGTTTCCCGATCCGATAGTTCTGAGCTTTTGAATCATGCACTCAGCCTCCAAGGCGTTCCCTATGTTTATGGAGGAACGAGCCGTAGTGGGTTTGACTGTTCGGGTTATACACAATATGTCTTTAAGGGATCCGGCATTTCTTTGCCAAGGACTTCATCAGAGCAATTTAGAGTGGGGTCATCTGTCACTAAAGCTCAGTTGCAGTCGGGTGACTTGGTCTTCTTTTCAACGTATGCGCCGGGAGCATCGCATGTCGGCATTTATATCGGCGGTGGACGTTTTATTGCCGCTTCCAATAGTGGCGTAATGATTTCGGACCTCAATAGTAGCTATTATGCGAACCGTTATTATGGTGCCCGACGCGTGCGCTAGACGTTCCGAGTCTCAAGCACACCCTCAAAGGCTTGACACAGTCCACACAGGCTTTGGCCTGACAAGTCTTATGACGCTAAGTATCATTAAGTTATTGAGCAAACTGGCGTAAGAATCTAATATAGGACTTAAAGCGGATATATCTAACTGTAATAGAACGGAAATGGGTTATTTTGCATAGTGACAATCGGGAAGATATCGAGTAGTATAGTAAATAACACCAACACTAAGTGGTTGGTTCAACCTTCGGCAATGGAGCCGTCAAGATGTCCTTGTGATATCTGGCGGCTTTTTCTGTGTACTTTTGTTTAGAGAGGGAGGCGCGCTTTGCAAGAGCCTACATTGGTTAATAAGAGACGACCTTCCTTGGAACGATCCGCAATACGCCTGGCATTAACAGAGACAAGAGAGGCAGAGGATAAGCTCAAGAAATTCCTGCTTGAAGCGTATGATATGCGGAGTGGTGTCACGGAGCTCGGAGGGACTGAAGCAAATCTTCAACATACCGGAAAATTAACGAGTTCCGTTATGGCTACAGCTTTTAACACGGGGGTCATCCCCAAAGAAGCACGAAAAATTCATGCTTTGATCCATGCGACGTTGGAAGCCAGTAACAGTATTTTCATCCATAACAACAGCAATGCTAGTTATGCGTTGAAGATTGGTCTAACAACGGATACAGAATGGATCGCTGTAGCAATTTATGGACGTTCCTCCTTACATCCTCTCTTAGAACATGCTCGTGTAGGATTAGGATTCATGCATCTTTGAGGACAACAAGGTTCAGATTCTAAGGTTAAGAAGATATGGCAATTCGTGTGATTTAGGGGAACAGTGTTTAGTGCGCTAGAGTACTAAATGAGCGTAATATAGTGATCGTGATACAGTGAGTTAGATTTCTTTCAGAAGACGACAATTTCATAACCGGGCACCAAATCTATGACTGATTTGGAGCGGAAAAGTGTATTAGAGAGCCCTTAATTATTAAAAAATTAAGGGCTCTCTTTGTCTTTTTCTTTAAGCACTCATTTAGGGAGGTGATGCGATGGCAATTTATTCTGGCCCATGTGAAATAACGCATTATAGCGTAATAACTCCAAAAACCATAAAAACCATTATTACCCCAAAAACCTAAAATTGAAGGAGGATGAATTTAGATGAAAATGATTAGAGCAATTGTAAGACCTGATAAAACAGAGGTGGTCGCTGAGGCCTTAGCACAGGCGGGAATGCCTTCGCTGACAAAAATGCACGTTTTTGGGCGTGGCAGAACCAAGGGGATTCGCATTGGTGACGTGGTTTATGACGAGTTTCCCAAGACGCTTCTTCTCCTAGTTATTGAAGATGAGAAGCTGGAGGAAGCAATTTCGATTATTCTCGCCAGTGCCAAAACCGGAACGATGGGTGACGGCAAGGTTTTTGTGACGGATGTTGAAGCGGCATACACCGTGAGTAAAGGGACAAAGGAGTTGTAGAGATGAAGGAAATAATGACGATCATTCGACGCCATGAAGTACCTAAAACAAAGAAGGCTTTCGAAGATGCCGGCTATCCTGCTCTGACGATTCAAAGTGTTGAGGGTCGCGGTAAACAAGGCGGAATCGGAGGCTGGGCAGCTGAAGTGGATCCTGAATTAAATGCTGTTATGAGTAAAGAGCTGTTTGACGAAACCAAATTCAATTGGATCCCTAAACGGTTGTTAACGATTATCGTACAAGATGACCAAGTGGATGACGTTGTAAAAGTGATCATCAAAGCCAATCAAACAGGGCACGTGGGCGATGGTAAAATATTTGTTTGTCCCCTAACAGAGGTTCTGCGAGTTCGTACTGGGGAAACCGGAAAAGAAGCCGTTATCTAGAGTAAGTTGGAGAGTATGGAGAGCCAGTTTCTATAGTTAGTTGAGATAAAGATTTAGAGGATATAAAGGAGTGTATTACCATGAGACAAATCGCAATTTATGGCAAAGGTGGAATTGGTAAATCAACGACCACCCAAAATACGGTGGTCGCCCTGGCTGAAATGGGTCGCAAAGTGACGATTGTTGGCTGTGACCCAAAAGCCGATTCGACCCGTTTGATTCTGCACAGTAAAGCTCAAACAACTGTGATGGACTTAGCCCGCGAAAGAGGTACGGTCGAGGATGTTGAGCTGGATGAGGTTTTGGTGCAAGGATATTTGGGCGTTAAATGTGCAGAATCTGGGGGACCTGAACCAGGGGTCGGCTGCGCAGGTCGAGGGGTTATCACCGCCATTAACTTTTTGGAAGAAAACGGTGCTTATGATCAGGATACGGATTATGTCTTCTACGATGTTTTAGGCGATGTGGTTTGTGGCGGATTTGCCATGCCGATCCGGGAGAATAAGGCCAAGGAAATCTACATTGTTACTTCGGGAGAAATGATGGCCATGTATGCCGCCAATAACATCTCGAAAGGAATCTTAAAATATGCCACAACTGGAACGGTCCGTCTGGGTGGATTGATCTGCAACAGTCGTCAAACCGATAAAGAAATGGAATTAATTGAAGCGCTGGCGAAAGGCTTAAACACTCAATTGATTCACTTCATCCCCCGGGATAACGAGGTACAACGCGCTGAAGTCCGTAAGATGACGGTGATCGAGTACAATAGCACCCATCCTCAAGCGGATCAGTACCGTCAGTTGGCCAATAAGATTGAGAATAACACCCATATGACCATTCCGACACCGCTTACTATGGATGAATTAGAAGATTTGATGATGAAATTCGGCATTATGGATATGTAGTAGCCAGCCGCGAAAGAGACCTGAAGAGCACTTTAGGTGAATATGGGAGGACAGTCTTATGAGCATTAAGGAAACAAAAGAGTTCAGAAAACAGGTCGTGGAAGACGTCCTAGATATTTATCCGGAAAAAGCCAAGAAGAATCGGACCAAGCATATTGCGGTCAAAGATGATGATAATTGTGCGGGTTGCGCCGTTAAATCGAATGCCAAAACAGTTCCAGGCGTCATGACCGCTCGGGGTTGTGCCTACGCAGGCGCTAAAGGGGTTGTTTGGGGCCCGGTCAAGGATATCGTGCATATTTCCCATGGACCGGTTGGATGTGGCTTTTATTCATGGGGGAACCGCCGGAACTTAGCGGATGGCGAAATCGGGGTTGACAACTTTGTACCGTTTCTCTTCACCTCGGACTTCCAGGAAAGCGATATCATTTACGGTGGAGACAAAAAGCTGGAGACCATTATCCGTGAAGTGGTGGATCTTTTCCCGAATGCCAAAGGGGTTTCTGTTCTCTCAGAATGTCCGGTCGGCTTAATTGGAGATGACATTGAAAGTGTCGCTCGCCGCATGAGTAAAGAATTTGAAATACCGGTCATTCCGGTGCGGTGTGAAGGATTTAGGGGAATCAGTCAATCCCTCGGCCATCATATTGCTAATGACGCGATTCGAGATCATCTCTTGGGTACAGGGCCCGGTCGAGAAGTCGGGCCGTACGACATTGGAATTATCGGCGATTATAATATTGGCGGCGATGCTTGGGTCAGTAAAAAACTCCTTGAAGAGTGCGGTCTAAACGTGGTTAATATCTGGACCGGTGACTCGACGATGGAAATGCTGCAAAATGGGCATTTGGTCAAACTTAATTTAATTCACTGTACCAGAAGCATGAATTATATTGTCAAACACATGGAAGAAACGTACGGAACCCCTTGGCTGGAGTTTAACTTCTTCGGACCCACTAAAATCAAAGAATCGCTCCTGAAAATCGCGGCTGAATTTGATAACACGATCATGGAAAAAACCTTAAAGGTTATTGAGAAATATGAAGGTCAAATGGCGAAAGTGATCGAG
The DNA here is from genome assembly GCA_002413075.1 of Desulfosporosinus sp. UBA5188. Taxonomy (GTDB): domain Bacteria; phylum Bacillota; class Desulfitobacteriia; order Desulfitobacteriales; family Desulfitobacteriaceae; genus Desulfosporosinus. The sequence continues at coordinate 11,338 of DHWG01000082.1, forward strand.
TCCTACAAAACGCGCCTGGCTGGAAAAACAGTGATGTTGTATATAGGGGGTCTGCGTCCGAGACATATGGTCGGATCGTATGAAGATTTGGGCATGGAGGTCATTGGCACCGGTTACGAATTTGGTCACAAAGAAGATTATGAAGTCACCATTCCTGATTTAAAAGATGGCACCTTAATTTATGATGATGTGACGGCTTATGAGCTCGAAGAGTTTGTCAAAAAAATGAAACCCGATTTAGTGGGATCAGGTATTAAAGAAAAGTATGTCTTTGAAAAAATGGGTCTTCCTTTCCGTCAAATGCACTCTTGGGATTATTCAGGTCCGTATCAAGGCTACGAAGGCTTCCCGATCTTTGCTAAGGATATGGATATGGCCATTAACAGCCCTACTTGGAAAATCATCAAGGCCCCTTGGACAAAGTGAGAATTTAGGAGAAAGGATGATAAATATGAAAGCAACGACTAAGGCAACAACAGCATGGCTCAATAGTGAAGAATACAAAGAAAAGAATTTTGCCCGTGAAAAGTTAGTGATCAACCCTGCCAAAGCCTGTCAACCTCTGGGTGCCTTGCTTTGTGCCTTAGGGATCGAAAACTGCCTACCGTTTACCCACGGCTCACAAGGTTGTACCGCTTATTTCCGCAGCACGTTATCCCGCCATTTCCGTGAACCCGTAGCAGCTGTCTCAGATTCTATGACAGAGGATTCTGCGGTTTTTGGAGGACAGACCAATCTGATCGAAGGGGTGAGGAATGCCTACGCGCTTTACAAACCCGACGTGATCGCTGTCTTCACGAGCTGTATGGCGGAAGTCATGGGCGATGATATCAACGCGTATATTGGACTTGCCAAGCATGAAGGCGCCATCCCTGAAGATTTACCCGTCGCCTTGGGCAACACGCCAAGTTTCAAAGGGTCTCATATCACCGGCTATGACACGATGCTTAAAGCATTCCTGGTCGCCTTAGCCACGGAACGTCAAGCGGAGAAAATCAACGACAGACTTTATGTTGTTCCTGGTTTTGATACGTATCCCGGTAATCTTCGTGAATACAAACGGGTTCTCAAAATAATGAAGGCGCCCTTTACACTGTTACCCGACAATAGTGACGTTGTGGATGCTCCAAATTTGGGCACCTATGAATTATATCCTGGAGGGACACCGCTTACAGAAGTAAAGGACGCTCTCAACGCTAAAAGCTTTTTATTCCTCCAGAGTTACACCACGATGACCGCTAGTAAATATGTCGACAGTAAGGAAGTTCCGACAGAAACGATTCCTATGCCGATCGGGATCAAAGGCATGGACCAATTCATTCAGTCCGTGGCCAAATTCACGGGGTTAGACGTTCCCGATGAGATTACCCAGGAACGCGGGCGGGCCGTCGATGCTATGACCGATGCGCACCAGTATATTCATGGCAAGAGATTTTCACTGTTTGGTGATCCGGATCTTCTTATGGGCCTTGTCAGCTTTTTGCTCGAGATGGGAGGACTTCCCGTCCATATTGTTTGCACCAATTCCACCACCCCTTTCAAAAAAGCCATGGAAGCTCTACTGGCCTCCAGTTCTTATGGTCAAGAGGCAACCCTATATCCGAACAAAGACCTCTGGCATCTTCGGTCTCTACTGGTCACTGAACCCGTTGATATGTTAATCGGCGATTCTCATGGTAAGTGGGCCGCTCGTGATGCGAATATCCCGCTCGTAAGAATTGGTTTTCCGATCACGGACCGGGTCAATCTTCATCGCTCACCCATTGTTGGGTATACCGGCGTGATTAATTTAATTACCATGATCGCCAATACATTCCTAGACGATGTTGACAGAAATTCTCCAGAGGCAACGTTTGAAATGATGCGTTAGGTGTATGAAAAATAATAACCAGACAGAGATGTGACTTCAAGAACGGAGGAGTGCTTCATGTTTACAAATCTTACAAAATTAGATCTCAAAGATAAACCATGTCTGTCGGAGGCCGGCTCGCCTAAGTTATGCATGAAGGCGCTCCCCGGCGAAGGCGCAGAGAGGAGTTGCGCGTATGATGGGGCACGAGTTGTACTCATGCCCATCACAGATGTTGCTCACCTCGTTCATGGACCGATTGCTTGTGCCGGAAACTCTTGGGATAATCGAGGGGCTCGCTCCTCAGGCTCCCAGCTTTTCCGCAGAGGACTGACCACGGACATTATGGAAAACGACGTCATTTACGGGGGCGAGAAAAAGCTGAAAGCAGCGATCCTGGAAATTGCGCAAAGACATCATCCGAAAGCGATTTTCGTCTACGCCACCTGCGTCTCGTCGCTGATCGGTGATGACGTCAACAAGACTTGTGAAGAAGCGCAAAAAGAACTGACCATTCCCGTTATTCCCGTCAATTGCCCAGGCTTTCTGGGAGATAAAAATATTGGAAATCGTATTGCGGGTGAAGTCTTATTTGAACGGGTTATCGGTAGCGGGGATGTGTCGAAGGAGAAAATACCGCTCTCTATTAACCTGATCGGAGAGTATAACATCGCCGGTGATATCTGGGGAATCATCCCCGATTTGAAAAACTTAGGGATCACCCTTCAAACCGCCATTACTGGGGATGCCAAATTTGATGATTTGCGGTCAGCGCACAGAGCCAGTCTGAACGTGCTGATTTGTTCCAAGAGTCTGACCAACTTAGTTCGAAAAATGGAGATCCAGTACGGCATACCCTTTATAGAGGGGTCGTTCTACGGGATTCATGACACCTCTGAAACGCTGGTCAAGATCGCGACGGCGCTGGGTGATGCTGATCTACTGGCAAGAACCTTGGTGTATGTTCAAAAGAGAGAGGACGAAACCCGGAAGACCATTGCGAGCTATAAAAAGGTACTGGAAGGAAAACAGGCCATCTTGTTTACGGGCGGGGTTAAAACCTGGTCGATGGTCTCTACTTTGGCCGAATTAGGCATCAATATCTTAGCCGGTGGCACGCAAAACTCCACGCCAGAGGATTTTCAACGGATGAAAGCGTTGATGGACCCGACGGCCCAGATTATTGAAGACACCAGTTCAGCGGGTTTTCTAAAGATCATTGCGGAGAAGAAACCGGACCTCATCGTTGCTGGAGGGAAGACCAAATATCTAGCGCATAAAACGAGAACCCCTTTTCTGGACATTAACCACGGTCGAAAACTACCTTATGCTGGTTATGAGGGCATGATTAAATTTGCAGAGACTTTATCGCGTACGGTGCTCAGTCCTGTGTGGGGACATTTAAGACGAGAATTCCCGCCGAAGGAGGGTGAACAAGATGACTGAGACGAGACATTATCAGGGGAATCCGCAAAAAAACAGTCCGGCTCTGGGAGCGACGTTAGCCTACCTCGGCGTCAATGGACTTTTAGCCTTACTCCATGGTTCTCAGGGGTGTTCGTCGTTCATTCGATTACAGTTATCTAGACACTATAAGGAACCTATTCCTCTCAATTCGACAGCTCTTTTAGAAGACTCGGTCATTTTTGGAGGCTGGGAACATCTTAAAAAAGGCATAGCTGTGGCGGCGGATAAATATAAACCTCAAATTATCGGGGTCATGAGTTCAGGCCTCACAGAAACGTATGGAGATGATATGGTCAGCGCTCTGGCTAGCCTGCGCTTAGAAAGACCCGATTTAAACGATATGCCGGTGGTACTCGCTAGCACACCAGATTATATTGGTTCCATGCAAGAAGGTTATCAGCGGACGGTGGAGGCTCTCGTGACCACGCTAGCGGGGCATCAGATCAAGACCTCTAACCAATACGCCTCTATGTCTACGGCTCGTTCTAATGAGGATCCAGCGTTGTCCATCGCTTTACTCCCAGGTTGTCATTTAACCCCGGGCGATGTCGATGAACTCAAAGAAATTGTGATGGAATTCGGCTTTAACCCCATTACAGTCCCCGATCTTTCGATTTCTCTCGATGGGCATGCCGAACTAGAAGCGGCCCCGGTCGTTCAAGGTGGCACCTTACTTGAAGATTTTCAACGTTTGCCAAAATGTCGGGCTTGTCTATCGTTTGGACTGAGTATGGAGAAAGCGGGAGACATACTGAAGCAAACGTACAACATTCCTCACTATAACTTTCCTTCCTTAACCGGTCTTACGGCCACCGATACGTTTATTCTAACGCTAGCCAAGTTATCAGGTAAGGCTGTACCGGAGAAAATCCTCCGGCAAAGAAGCCGGTTACTGGATACACTGGCCGACTTTCATGATCGACTTGGCGGGCTCAAGGTAGCGGTAGCCTTGGAGATGGATTTGCTCTATAGTCTGGCTTCCAGTTTGGTCGAGGTCGGGGCTGAGATTACGGTCGCCTTGGCGGCATCTGGAGCAGGCATCCACAGACTATCATTACCGATCCCAATTGAAGTCGGAGATTTGGAAACCCTCGAAGAGCGAGCCGGTCAGAGTACGTTGATTATTGCTAATTCCAATGGTCGTCAAGCCGCAGGATTGCTTAAGCTTCCCCATTTAAGAGCGGGCTTGCCAGTCTTTGACCGGGCCGGTTATCCACAAAAACGTTGGATTGGTTATGAAGGCACGCAACAATTTCTCTTTGATACTTTAAATTCAGTCAGTTAGGAGTGAACAGGTATGCTTATTGCCTTTGCCAGTAGTGATGGATTTACCATTGACTCGCATTTTGCTTCCGCCCTTAAGTTTGAGATGTATAAATTCACCGGCCAACCTCAAGGGATTATCCATACCTCACTTGCCGCAGAAGACCTAAATGAATCGGTCGATAAGGTCAATGCCCGGATTAACATGCTCAAAGAGTGTGCCATCGTTTATTGCACACAGATTGGCGGTCCGGCGGCAGCAAAGCTAGTTCAAAGTGGTATTCATCCTCTGAAAGTGCCTGAAGGGACGCTGATCGTCGATGAACTCAACAGAATGAACAAATTAATGCTTTCCAAAAAACTACCGCCCTGGTTAAGAAAGAAAATAGAGGCTGTGGAAGGCCCTGTAGAACCTTAGAAGGAGGACGTAAAGTGAGCGAAGTAGTAACTTACAAAACCTTTGGCGGATTGTCCTGGACTCCAATGTATATAGAAGCCATTGATAGCGATCTATGCATGGGATGTGGGCGATGTGTGAAGTTATGTGTCCAGAAATGTTTGGGTTTTGAAAGTTTCGAGGATGATGAGGGGACAGAGCGGCACAGAGCGATCATTTCTCATAAAGACCAATGCATTGGTTGCCAGGCTTGCGGTAGTATCTGTGTGAAAAAGTGTCATTCTTTTAAGGAAATGTTAGTTTAATTTCCGGTGATTGATTCGAATGAGCTTATATCTAAAGGATCAAATATATACTTCTATAAAACTTGCATGTACACTGGCTGGGCTGAAATTGTCGTCCGTTTTCGTAAGAAATATAATCTAATCTTTAGAGATAAATTATCGTCATTTGAAATACTAAAATGAAGGCTGGGAGGAATTTATTATGCATGAATGTTCACAAGGAAATGCGCCTAAATGCTCACAAGGGAATATGAATACATCACATTTGAATCTTGGACATCCATGTTTCTCAACAAAAGGGCATGGTAACACGGGGAGAATCCACTTGGCCGTGGCACCTGGCTGTAATATCTCTTGTAATTACTGTGTGCGCAAATTTGATTGTGCGAATGAATCCCGTCCCGGTGTAACCAGTCGGGTGCAAAACGCAGAAGAAGCGCTTGCAACCGTCAGGAAGGCCAAAGCCTCTGAGATTGGCTCAAAACTGACCGTTGTGGGAATTGCAGGTCCTGGTGAACCTTTAGCCAACGCTGCCACTTTTGAAACCTTGAGAGGCGTAAAAAAAGATTTTCCTGACATGATCCTATGTTTAAGCACTAATGGGCTACTCTTACCTGAAAAAATTGATGAATTGGTGGATATTGGCGTGTCGCATGTTACGGTGACGATTAATACTCTGGATGAGGAAATAGGTGCCCAAATATATAGTTACGTTCGTTGGAAGGGCCTAACTTTAGTCGGGGCAGAGGGGGCGAGGGTACTCATTGAAAACCAATTAGAAGGCCTTGAGTTAGCTTCTAAAGCCGGAATGACGTTAAAGGTTAACACGGTGCTTATTCCTTGTGTGAACGACCAGCTTTTATATAGCTTGGGTATGGAAATTAAAAAAAGGGGTGCGAACATTCACAACATCATGCCGTTAATCCCACAAGGAAAACTGGCACACATCACAGCTCCGACAAAAGAGCAATTAACCAATTGCCGTGGAAGTGTGGGAACCCTTCTACCGCAGATGACGCACTGTCAACAATGTCGTGCCGATGCCATTGGAGTGCTTTAATGATGAAAAAGGGATTGGAGCAAGAGCAAAGGGTCTTGTTATGCGATACTACTTTAAGAGATGGCGAGCAAGCGCCTGGAGTTGCGTTTGGTCTGCCGGAGAAGGAAATGATCGCCAGGGCCTTGGCCGATGCAGGCATTGACGAACTAGAGGTCGGCGTGCCGGCTATGGGCGAGGGAGAAATTAAGTCTATTTCCCACTTAGTCGCCCTGCAATTACCGGCTCGTCTGATTACCTGGAACCGCGCCGTGCTGTCGGATCTCCAGGCAAGTTATCAAACAGGGGTCGAGGGAGTCGCCATCTCCATTCCCACTTCGGACCAACAAATTGAAAATAAATTACGGAAAGATCGGGCTTGGGTGCTGGATCAAATGGGACAATGTATTCTAAATGCTAAGAAAGAAGTCGACTATATTGTGATTGGTCTGGAAGATGCCAGTCGGGCAGAGTTCTCATTTCTGGCAGAGATCCTAGCTGAGGCTCATAAACTTGGAGTTAACCGGGTGCGTTTTGCGGATACGACCGGAATTCTTGAACCGCTGAAAGTTTTCTTTACGCTGCAAGACTTAGTGGCTATTTCTGAGATCCCTTTGGAATTTCATGCCCATAACGATTTAGGCATGGCAACCGCTAATTCTCTGGCAGCGGTACAAGCGGGTTTTAGAGCGGTGAGTGTTACCGTCGGAGGATTGGGCGAAAGAGCAGGTAATGCAGCGCTCGAAGAAGTTGCTGTGGCTCTGAAATACAGTCTTCATGAGGAAGTAAGGCTGGACTTAAAACGCTTAAATTCCATTTGCTTAACAACGAGCTTGGCAACAGATCGCAAAATTCCTCGTTCCAAACCCATTATTGGGGAAGACGTTTTTACCCATACTTCTTCGATTCACATCGACGGCATGCAAAAGGACTTCGCCAACTATCAATCCTATCCGCCTGAATGCGTGGGTCGGAAGCACGCAACGTCTATCGGAAAATACTCCGGTCGCAAAACCATCGTGCGACTGTTAAAAGCCAGAGGGATTGAATTAAATCAAGAAACAATTGACGATGTGCTGCTGAAGATCTTACATCTGACGAATCAGCTTAAAAGGCCCTTAGAGGAGGAGGATATCTTGGGAATCGTGGTAAGCACATGCTGAAACAATCAAATCAAAAACCTTCTTTGATAGGGCCACGACGTGTCGTGATCGTATTAAAGAAGGTTTTTGGCATTATGTAGGGGCACAAGGCATTGTGCCCTCGTGAGGAGGCAGGATAATGACAGATCAGAGAGTAAACCACACTATTAGAAGGGCTAAACCCTCAGACCTGAGCGGTATGATTAAGTTGCTAGGTATTTTGTTTTCTATAGAGACTGATTTTGTCGTCGATGAAGGGACGCAGCAAAGGGGTCTGGAGATGATGTTAGCGGATGGCACGAATCGTTGCATCATGGTAGCAGAGATCAATCAACACGTCGTAGGCATGTGCACGGCACAGATGTTGGTTTCCACTGCGGAGGGCGGTATCGTTGCCTTAATCGAGGATTTGGTTGTTGAAGATGAATGGAGAGGGGAGGGCATAGGGAAGGAATTGCTCCTATCTGCAGGAAATTGGGCGATCACACGAGGGGTAACGCGCTTACAGTTATTAGCGGATCGTAATAATGTAGGGGCGTTGGAGTTCTACGAGAAGATGGATTGGGAGGTTACGCGGATGATTTGTTTAAACAAAAAGTCGGGGACTTGTGGGACACCGCTCTCCGTACTTACGACACAGAGCAAACTAGCCGAATAAGCTCTTGTATTTGGAGTGCGGGTGCCCGCCAGACTAATCAGGCCATCCGCTGGACAAGGACGTCCGAGTGTCACCGGAGCCAAGGATGGCGGGAGGGGACCTTGGCTCGGTTGGCGGTAG
>DHWG01000086.1:0-1645 GCA_002413075.1 Desulfosporosinus sp. UBA5188
GTGGGGGTAGACTCCCCCACCGAAGTCTCGATGTTCTACTTTAGTTGAACGAGTTCACTATTTGCCTGACAAACCCGTACGTTCATTGAACTGTTCAATCAGCTGATCGAGTTCCGGTCCCATCTGATGCAGCTTGCCCCAGTATTCATCATAATCGTACCACTGGGCATTCAGCTCATCCAAATCATACTCTTGTTGTTCAATCCAAGTATAGTACTTGAGGTTGTGAATGCGTTTTTTGCTTTGGTAGGTTAGCTCTTCCATACTGTCGATTCTAACACCCAATACATATCGGTTATGGTCAATGGCAGCATCTAGAGGACTATACCTATGGCCCCGTTCAGCTTCCATTTCTTCCAATCTCGACTGATACATTTCTGCAGAGTCCGTAAGAACCGTGATGACAATGTCATCTTCTGTCAGCTCATAATATTTGGCGAATTTGATGCACGATAGAATATTGGCTGCCCCGGAAATTCCCACCCAAGAAAGCTTCTCAATGACCTCTTCAGAAACCCCTTGCTCTTTCAGATAGACTTGAGCCGCCGGTTCATTACAGAGACGGAACAACCCCAAACTATCATTGTCATCAATAGCGATCACCATATCAGTATTTTTCACATTATGAATCCAAGGAATATGCTTATCCCCAATACCCTCAATTCTATGATCCCCAAAGCCATTATTCAGTAACGTTGGACATTGCAAGGCTTCTCCAACCGCAATCTTAGCCTGTGGATATTGATCTTTTAAGTAGTCACCGCTCCCCAGTGTTCCAGCAGAACCTGAAGTTAAGCAAACCCCTGCGAATTTTCCCTTGGTGCCGATTTCGGCTTTGATAACATCCTGCATAGCATGACCCGTCACTTCATAATGCCACAAATGATTGCCAAGTTCACCAAACTGATTAAAGATCACAACATTATCTCGGGTCCTTTTAAGTTCCCAGGTTTTATCGTAAATTTCCTTAACGTTACTTTCGCAACCCGGTGTGGCGATGACTTCTCCAGCGACTTGTTTTAACCATTCAAAACGCTCTTTACTCATATTTTCTGGTAAAATAGCGATGGATTTACACCCTAACAAGGCAGAGTTATAGGCTCCACCACGGCAGTAGTTCCCGGTAGAAGGCCACACGGCTTCATGAAATTTTGGGTCAAATTGTCCCGTCACCAAACGGGGCACTAAACAAGCAAAACTTGCGCCAACCTTGTGAGCGCCTGTTGGAAAATACTTTCCAGACATAGCAATAACTCTTGCTTTAACCCCTGAAATCTCAGGTGGGATTTCCACATAGTTCGGTAATGAATTGTATAACCCGCCTTCTTTGACCGGTTCGTTTTTCCAAGAAATCCGAAACAAGTTTATGGGGTCAATATCCCATAACCCCGTCTTCTTCAACTTCTCTTTTATCTTCGTAGGTATCTTATCAGGATCTTTCATTTGAGCCATGGTTGGAATAACGATATTTCTCTCTTTAACACTCTGCACCGTTTTTTTAAGCTGCTCTTCATTAATGGTTAAGTCGATTAAGTGTTTCATTCTACGGCTTCCCCTTTCGTCGTCCCTAGTACTCAGTTCGTCGATCGCGTTCCAGACATCACTCTACCTATTTTAATTTAGTCTTCTGTCTTCTGTCTTCTGT
>DHWG01000086.1:1828-5756 GCA_002413075.1 Desulfosporosinus sp. UBA5188
TCTTCTGTCTTCTGTCTTCTGTCCTCTTTCTTCAGACCTTCCGTTTCAGATCTTGCCTTCCAACTTCACCAACAGTTCTTTCAGTGAAGGCTCGACTTTAATAGGTTCACCCACGGCTTTAATCGCATTCTGTACATCTTTTAAGCCATTCCCGGTGACAATAGAAACCACTTTTTCATCGACGCCAATCATCCCTTTTCCCAACAGAGCCTTAAGCCCCGCCGTCCCCGTCACGCCCGCTGGTTCCCCGAAAATACCGCTCGTTCTACCCAATTCGCGCATAGCCTCCAAGATCGCTTCATCGGAGACAGCAATCATCGTACCCCCCGATTCACGAACGGCATTTAAGGCCTTATCTGGATTACGCGGCACACCGACAGCAATACTATCAGCGATAGTGTTCTCTTCCTTGGGACGCCAAGGGCGATCTTCTAAGAAGGCATCGACGAGAGGGCAACACCCGGTTGACTGAACGCCGGCAATTTTAGGCAAGCGATCGATCCAGCCAGCTTGATAGAGATCCTTAAAACCTTTCCAAACCCCAGCGATCGTGCACCCGTCCCCGACGGAAAGGATCACCCAGTCAGGCACTTCCCAGTTTAATTGTTCCGCAATCTCCAGAGCAACCGTCTTCTTACCTTCCACAAGGTATGGGTTAACGGCTGCATTTCTATTATACCAACCAAAGCGATCAATGGCCTCCGCCGATAGTCTAAAGGTCTCTTCGTAAGACCCCTGAACACTGATCACCGTCGCTCCAAAGATCAGTAATTGAGCGATCTTCCCTTGCGGCGCACGACTCGGTACAAAGATAACACTCTTTAAACCCATGGCCGCAGCGTTTCCTGCCAAGGAAGAGGCCGCATTACCCGTCGAAGAACAGGCCACCGTCGGCGCCTTTTCCTCCACGGCTTTAATCACGGCAATGATCGAGGCGCGGTCTTTCAGAGAAGCTGTCGGATTTTGTCCGTCATCCTTGATATACAGCTGACTCATACCGAGACTTTTTCCCAGTCCCAGCGGTTTATAAAGCGGGCTCCAGCCCACTCTCAGATGGGGACGTGCCGACTCTGGGTTAATGGGTAGAAAAGGCAGATAACGAAACATGGAATTGTCTCTGGACTTTGTCACTTGCTCACGCGTCGTCATCCGGTTGATCTCTTGGTAGTCGTAGACCACATCCATAATGCCGCCTTTGGAGCCACAGGACGGGCAAGTATACGTCCCAGCTTCAGCCGGAAGTTCCTGTTTACAAGTAATACAACGTAGGCCTAACACATTTTTCAAGTCAATCACCTCAAATTCTATTCCATATACCTTGAGCCAATTCGCGTGAACGTTCCCCTATGGCGACCTCATCGATATGGATGAGTTTTCTGTCGAGCATCCGTACACGTCCATTAATCACCGTCGTTTCAACGGACCGCCCAGAAACTCCAAAGAGAAGATGTCCACTCCAATTGTTGGAATCCAGCGGCGTGGGTGGCACATAATCCACGACAATGACATCAGCCCAAGCGCCTTCAACCAATTCCCCGAATTTCCCGCCAAAGAGTTTTGACGCAATCTCAGGATTATTTCCATAAAGCATCTGTGGGACTTCTCCCCAGGCGACACTTGGATCCGCTGCGGCGTGTTTCTGAAGTACGTTTGCCACTTTACCACTTTCAAACATGTCACTCGTATAACCATCGGTTCCGAGGCCAACCTGGACCCCTTTGCTCATCATTTTAAGGACAGGCGTTACGCCAACAGCGTTGCCCATATTGGATTCTGGGTTATGCACGACGGAAGTTTGTGAGGCTTTGAGAAGATCAATTTCGTGATCATTGATATGCACACAATGGATGGCTAGAGTCTTTGGCCCTAGTATATCGAATTTCTCTAAACGTTCCACCACTCGCATTCCATATTTAGTGAGGCTATCGTCTAAATCTTCTTTTCCTTCGGCTACATGAACGTGAAAACCTGCGTCGAGACCTTTTGCGGCACTACTGCACTCCGCCAAGGTTTGATCTGATAAGGTGAACGAAGCGTGGAGCCCAAACAGCCCCGCGACCATAGGGTCAGGGTTAGCTTGACACGCTGAAATAAAGTCAACATTTTCTTGAATACCCTCTTGAGCAATCTCTTCGCCATCCCGATCAGAGACCTCATAACAAAAAGCTGCCCGAACGCCCATTTCTTTCGCCGCCTTGGCAAGTGTGAACAAGCTACCCTTAATGGCCATCGGGCTAGCATGATGGTCAATAATCGTCGTTGTACCCGTTTTAATACACTCAATTAAGGGCGTTAATCCACTATAATAAACGTCTTCCAAGGACAATAATTTATCGAGCTTCCACCAAAGTCCTTCTAGGATATCTCCAAAACTTTTGGGCGGTTTACTTTTGGAATCCATTCCCCGTGCGAAGGTGCTGTAGAGATGCATATGGGTATTAATCATCCCTGGTATGATTAGCTTTCCGTGAGCATCGATAAATTCCGCGTCTGGAAATCGCGTCTGCAAATCTTCTGTTAAACCGATTTCTTGAATCTTGCGGTCTTGAATTAGAACGCCACCGTTGGGAATGACCTGATTACTGTTTCCTAAGGTTAACACCGTTCCATTACCGATTAATAGCATCGATCCTCACCCTTTCTTTACCGGCCTTTGCTGCCCCGGACGGTCGGACTAAGTGAATAGCCTGTACTAAACACATCGCGTGACACAGACCACATCCTATACACTGGTTCATTATAACCTGCGGTCTTCCTTCCCTCCAAACAATGGCCTCGTTTCCACCTGCCCGACAAACGCTTAAGCAAGTTCCGCAGCGATTACACAGTTCGGACTCGATTTGAGCAACCACTTGTATTCCCCTGGGAAGTTGGGAATGTTCGACTAAATAGGGCAGTGACCGTCCTATAACCTCTGTCAAACTTTGAAAACCCTTTTCTTCCATCCATTTCCCCAAACCTAAGCAAAGCTCTTCAATAATTCCTATGCCAAAACGCAAAACTGCGGTACAAATTTGCAAGGTACTGGCTCCCAGCAGGAGAAATTCAGCACCATCTTGCCAAGTGGTAATCCCACCACTTGAGGCTATATCCAGTTTTACGTTTTGCGCGATCTCCGCCGTACAACGCAACGCAATGGGCTTCAAGGCAGGCCCGGAAAGACCTCCATACGTGGAAAGTCCGGCCACATTGGGATAGGGAATTAAGGTCTCCAAGTTAACCCCCGTAATACTTTTTATCGTGTTTATGGCACACACGCCGTCCGCGCCACTACGTTCTACCGCTACAGCTGTAGCAATAATATCGGAATCCTGTGCCGATAATTTAATAACAACGGGAGTGTCTCCGACGGCTTCTTTCACCCAACGAGCGATTTGTTCCGTTCCAACGGGTTCTTGAACTTTATGACATAAACTCCACTCAGCTCCGTGTGGACACCAGATACTACATTCGATCATATCGGCTCCTGCAGCCACAAACCGTTTTGCCAGGGTCTGCCAATCATCCTTCGAGTTAGCCATAATACTCGGAATGACTACTTTTGTAGGAAAACGTTTTTTTAAGGTAACCACCATTTGTTCCATGAACTCGACCGAATGTTCAGAGACGAGATCAATGTTTTGTAATCCTATAAAGGCAGACTCTTGTTCAATCCGCATGACCAACGGGAAAACTCGACTGACGATACTGGAGTCGACTGCGACCGTCTTTAAGACGGCCACCGCCCAACCGGCGTCAAAGGCCTGTATCAAGAGATCGAGATGATCAGTGCTGGGAGAAGGCGCCAAGATGAAGGGGTTTTCGAGTTTAATTCCGCAAAAGTCCACAGCTAGATCAACTGACATTTCCTAAATCCCTTCTCATAACGGATTTTTTTCTAGTTCAATTGAGCTCTGTTTATTTCTGTGAAGAAGGCTTTTCTGGCCCT
>DHWG01000086.1:5994-10786 GCA_002413075.1 Desulfosporosinus sp. UBA5188
TTGAGAATAATAGCGGTCAGTGAACCCAACGTGATTCCACTGTGTAAGATGGTCTGACTCCAGCTAGGAAATAGTTTGAAGAAGTCAGGAGATACCAGAGGAATCAAGCCGATGCCGATACTAATAGCAACAATGAAAATATTGTTCGCGTTTTTCTCGAAATCAACCTTAGCAAGCGTTTTGATCCCACTCGCCGCGACGATTCCAAACATAGCAATCCCAGCACCGCCGAGAACTGCGTTAGGTAACGAAGCAATAATTGTGGCCAACTTAGGAATAAGGCCCATCAAAACCAGAATCGCGCCGGACGTGGCAACGACGAAACGACTCTTGACACCGGTTAAACCAACGAGACCAACGTTCTGCGCAAAGGCCGTATAAGGAAAAGCATTAAAAATACCCCCGAACGCCGTAGCCAAGCCATCCGCCCGTAACCCTGCAGTCAGTTCTTTCTCGCCGATCTTCTTTCCGACCATTTCACCAATGGCCAGGAAATCTCCGGTCGACTCAACCATAACGACCAACATAACCAGCATCATAGCGAGAATCGAGCCAAGATCAAAGACGGGCATTCCGAAGGCAAACGGGACATCGATCCCTACCCAAGGCGCTGCAGAAACTCCGGAAAAGTTCACAAGCCCTAAGGGTATAGCGACAATCAGACCGACGAACAAGCCGATCAAAACCGCTATGTGGGCGACGAAACCTTTGAAGAATTTATTGATTAAGAGAATGGTAATTAACACAACCGCTGCAACCGCAATAAACGTTCCTGATCCATAACTCTTGTTTCCTACTCCGCCCGCAGCCCAGTTGACACCCACTGGCAGAAGGGAAATACCGATGATCGTAATGATACTACCCGTCACAATCGGTGGGAAAAAACGAATCATTTTGCTGAAAAACGGTGCTAATAGAAATGTAAATAGACCGGCTATAATCACGGATCCAAAGATTAGCGGCATACCACCAGTCTTGGCCATAATTATCATGGGCGTTACGGCAGCGAAGGTGACCCCTTGGATGACCGGAATTTTGATACCGATTTTCCAGATCCCTAAGGTTTGGAGTAACGTGGCAAGACCGCAGGTAAATAAGTCAGCGTTAATTAAAAAAGCCGTATGTGATTTTGATAGACCCGCAGCCGCTGCGATAATCAACGGAACTGCCACTGCGCCAGCATACATCGCCAGCACGTGTTGTAACCCGAATACGAAAAGTTTTCCTGGTGGCAACATCTCGTCAACTGGAGCGATGGTCTGATTCGTGTTAGCCATGTGCTTTCCTCCTTTATTTTTGCGTGAAATGATTTGAACGCGAGCTCTTTACCACCCCCTCTCCTATATCACTCCGCGTTTATTTATAGTTTATACAGATAACCATACTGTTTAATGACGGTCCAAACAAAGTCTGCGATTGAGACATCGATTGGCCCCTCCGTTTTACCGGATTGATCAAACTTGACCTTGCTTATTTCTCCAGCAAGACGAAGCATCACGAACGACTCTGCACCGCGACCTGTGATAAGGAAACCTGAGTTGGTACTTTCCTGAAACTCTTTCTCACCCCAAAATAACGTCAACTTAGTCTTGTAGGGTTCACTGGAATATGGGCAGGAGGTTGCGCAGTTGCCGCATTCATTACACATTCCGTCCACATGGAGGATCTGATTTAGGTTCTTTAAGCCTTGTGTGTTCACCGCAATCATGAGGTTGGCGCGGTTTGGACAAACCTCTGCACAAATATTGCATACGGTGTTACATTCTAAACATCGGCCTGATTCTTGTTCATGATCCGAGACCGGTTTCATGAGACCTTTCTTTTCAGCAATTTCCAATAATTGCGCTTCCTTGTTAAACGAGATCCGTGACGCAAACCCTTGTTTAAACTCAAGCTTTTCTTTTTCTAGAATCGCTTTGGCCACTTTGGTACCATGCTGAATCGCGCCCACCACAGTCCAAGGTCCTGCAAGGGCATCCCCTCCGATATAGACATCGTTCACGCTGGTTTCCAACGTTTCGTCCTGAACCATAATCTTACCCTTGTCTCCTATTTCGATCCCATTGCTCTTCAACAGATCGACATCAATCAGTTCCCCAATCGCCGCTAAAACGGTATCGATCGGTAATTCTTCAAACACACCGGCTTTCGCCACAGGGCTCCTTCGGCCGGACGCATCCGGTTGACCGAGTTCCATGGCTTGGCATTTCAGCACGCCCTCCGTCAAAGAGATCGGAGCAAGAAGTTCTTTGAAAACAACACCCTCTTCAACCGCATAATGCAACTCTTCTTTATCGGCTGGCATGTAATCTTTCGTCCGGCGATAAACAATCGTAACCTTCTCCACGCCTTTCACTCTCAAAGCAGCCCGAGCTGAATCCATGGCGGAATTACCTCCTCCCACCACGGCCACGTTCTTCCCAAGCTTCAAGGCCTCTTTGTTCGCATTAAAGGCCTCTAAGAATGAAATAGCGCCCATAACCCGTTGGGTATCCCCTTTTAACTCCAGAGACTTCGTCTTGCCCGCGCCAATGGCGAGATAGACATATTGAAATCCTTTTGCTTTGTAATCCGCTACGGAAACGTTTGGATCAATGCCAAATTCGAATTGAACCCCCATTTTTTCAATCAGCTTCATGTCTTTACTGATGGCTTCTCTTGAGATCCTAAAGTCCGGAATTACGTATTCGACGGTACCGCCAGCTTTCTGCCGTTTATCAAACACCGTGACCTCCAGGCCCCCTTTGGCGAGGAAATAGGCCGCTGCAAGCCCAGATGGACCCGCTCCAATCACCGCGACTTTTGTCGACGACTTCGGCTTCAGCTCAGAAAGCTTCTGCATATATTCGGCGTAGCCTTTTTCTGCAGCCACCAATTTTTGACCACGGATATGCACCGACTCATCATAGTCAATACGCGTGCACTTCGTCATACAGTTATGCGTACAGATCGTTCCTGTAATAAAGGGGAAGGGGTTTTTGGACACAATGACGTCCAATGCTTCCTCATATCGTTTTTCACCCACTAAGCGAAGATACTCTGGAACATCCTGTTCAATCGGACACCCCACCGTACAAGGCGCCAGGAAACAATCGAGCACCGGCAACTTAAGCTCTGTTTTACGGCTGATCACATCTCTCTTTTCTTTGAGATGATTGACGTCGCCCAACGCACTTTCGGCAAGTGCTTTTAATTTTTCCAGATTGATTTTGCTGGCCTCTTGATTGGCCATAAGAGGATCCAAAAGGTCGGCCAATTGTTTAAAACGGGTATAAGCGCCAGGCTTGAGTAACGTCGTGGCGACCGTGATTGGCTGGATCCCCGTCGCGAAGATTCGCTCAATATTAAAGGCATCGGCGCCACCTGAGTATGATATTTTAAGGTCCCCGTTGAACTCAGTCGCCAACTTAAACGCCAGATTAATCGTCAAGGGATAAAGGGCTCGACCGGACATATACATCTCTTCACCGGGTAATTCTGATTTCGCAATCCTAACCGGCAAGGTGTTGGACATTTTGATGCCAAAGTCTTTTTGATTTTCCGCAGCGAAGGCTTTAAGACGTTTTAACATTTCTAGACCATCCGCAAACTGGAGGTCATGGGTAAAGGATTCTTCTTTAAGGTCAATATATTGGTAACCCATTTTATCGAAGGTATTCCTCACATACTCATAACCCAAAAGCGTTGGATTCATTTTCACAAACGTATGAAGTTTCTTTTCGCTGAGTAGATATTTTATAATCGCTTCGATTTCTGCCGGTGGACAACCATGCATCGTCGATAAGGTAATCGAGGTGCAAATAGTTGGAGAAATCTGTTCCACATAGGCTCGATCAAGGTTCTTAAATTGGTTAACATTTTCCAGTAACGACGCTAGACACTCCTTGAAGATCGCTGTTTCCGAGGCATTTTTAAGCCCTTCAATGAATTGATCGACTTTAGGCGATTGAATCCCCTTAAGGTCATACCCCACACTCATGTTGAACATAAAGCGTCGTTCACTTTGATTAAAGAGCTCCTTTTGGAGAACATGAAGCGCAAACCAGGCTTTAACGTACTCCTCAAAAGCGCCCATAATTGGCAGCTCTGTCGACCAC
Organism: Desulfosporosinus sp. UBA5188; assembly: GCA_002413075.1. Classification (GTDB taxonomy): domain Bacteria; phylum Bacillota; class Desulfitobacteriia; order Desulfitobacteriales; family Desulfitobacteriaceae; genus Desulfosporosinus. The sequence continues at coordinate 10,092 of DHWG01000086.1, forward strand.
TCCGTGTTATAACCTTCATCTTCTGCTAGGATACAGGGCTTAGGAAATTCTAGTTCATCCATGATTTGAACGGATTTCAGCTCGAAGAACCGACTACCACTCAGATAAGCCGCAATAATATTTTGTGCTAATTGGGTATGTGGACCCGCTGCCGGGCCGACGGGCGTCTCCATGACTTCCCCAAAGAGCTTAATGTGCTGGTCATTTCTTTTCTTATAGAACTTTACTTCAGCGACACCGAAAATAGTTTGAGTTTGTTTATATTCCTCGAGCATCCAATCGACCAGTTGCTTAAAAGGAATTGGTATCATCTTGTCACTCATAATGTCTCTTCCTCAATTCTTTTCTTGATGTTGTTGTTTGTAATGAGGGCTATCCACACAGGTACAAATATGACCTTCTAACGATTTTTCAGCCGCTTTTAAGATACTCTGATAGCCGGTGCAACGACACAAATGGCCCGACAGTTCTCGTTTAAGTTCCTCTCGTGTATACACTTGGCCGCTCTCCGTCAGAGCCGTCGTGGTGAGGACAAGACCAGGCGTACAAAACCCGCACTGCACAGCCCCTTCTTCGACGAACGCTTTCTGCACCTTCGACAGTTCACCGGTCTTGGCCGCCACCCCCTCAATCGTCGTAATCGCCTTACCGTCCGCCCATACCGCTAAGTAAATGCAAGCGTCAAAGGGAATACC
>DHWG01000097.1:0-11607 GCA_002413075.1 Desulfosporosinus sp. UBA5188
GCAATAAGGTTGGTTCAAGGAAACCCTTGTCCCAACGGCCTCCGCGAATGCCGATAGGCTATTTATCTTTCAAGGAGGTATGTAAAATAGCTACTTTTAATAGAATCGAAGAACTTTTAGGGGAGCTAAATTCATATAGACCCCTTACTGCAGGTGAGCTATTAAGATTAAGCGAGGAATTTTTGATCAATTTTACGTATAACTCTAACGCCATAGAGGGGAATACCCTTACCTTGCAGGAGACCGCCTTAATCATCAAAGAGGGAATAACGATTGATAAAAAGCCACTGAAAGATCATTTAGAAGCAGTAGGTCATAAGGAAGCTTATCTCTATGTGGAGGAATTGGTCCAGCAAAAGGTTCCACTGTCAGAAAAGGTTGTCAAAGACATTCACAGCCTCGTTCTGATGGATAACCGTGAGGATAGAGGAAGATATAGACGTGTGCCAGTAACTATTATGGGAGCAGTTCATACACCCCCACAACCATATCTATTGCCGGCGAAAATGGAACAACTGATTCTGAAATATCAGAAAATGTCTTTACAACATGTTGTTGAACGTTTATCACGATTTCATCTGGACTTTGAAGCCGTACACCCATTTATTGACGGTAACGGCAGAACTGGCCGCTTACTTTTAAACCTTGAGTTGATGAAGGCGGGCTATCCGCCCATTAACATTAAATTTGGTGATCGTAAACGATACTATGATTGCTTCACAAGTTATCATACAAACGGAGCAGACTCGTCAGAGTTGGTTTCTCTTGTTGGGGAGTACCTTGAGGAAGCGCTATTGAAATATGTAGAGATTGTCAGAAACGCTCATGAAATCTCAAAAATTCAAAGATAATGAATTTCGCAAGAGGCTAAAAAGAATAGGGCAGCAAGACCCATCACATGGGTCTTGCTGCCCTTGATTAATTCAAAATTGGAAGGCAGCGACAAAACTTCTTAGTAGGATACACTGTTTTTCTCCTGTAGGGAATCTAGGGCATTGGCTTTGATCATTCCTTTAGAAATGGTATAGAGCGTATCCTTGATGTATATAATTCGTTCAATGGTCTTGGAATTGTACCCATAATTTTGCCCAGATTTCAAGAGGTCAGCCTCCTTAAGATGTGTAATTTTGCCTCTTAAGGTGAAGCCCTTTTGAAGATCAAGCTGATAAACATAAGCACCTTGGAAGGTGAATCGGCCATATTCAGGCGTAAGTTTCGCCGAATTTGCTGCCACAGGATTTTTAACTTCCATAAGGGTAACCGGGAACGATAAAATTCCCTTCTCCTTATCAAACAGCAGCGCCTTGTTGTTGCGCAGGACTTCGGAATCAGTGCCTCGGTCACCAATGACCGTTTTGAACATTTCCACAGGCTTACTAACATCTGTGACATCAAAGATGGCGAGTTTAAGGCCTTGGTTGAGGGCTATAGCCCCCCCATTTTTGTTGATCTCTACGGTGTCTTTGCCGAACCCTATGATGTGGTTCTCATCATAGGGTTGGAGATAATCACTGAAGCCCGGTATTTTCAAAGCCCCTAAAATTGTCGGAGCAGCTGGGTTTTTGAGATCAAGGACAAAGAAAGGGTCAACATTTTTGAAGGTTACCAGGTAGCCACGATCTCCTATAAACCGAACGGAATATAACCTCTCTCCAGGGGCAATATCTTCAAGCTTACCCGTCAACTTAAGGTCTTGGTCTAAGATATAAACATTATTTTTGGACGTCAATTCATCGGTTCGCCAGATTTCTCCCGTCGTTGTAGCAATCCTGAAATTGTTATGATCTTCATCCATAGCAAACTGATTAAGAATTGTCCCCGGCACTTCGCCTTTCGCTTTAAAGGTCGTTCCACCTTGAGTCAGTGCGAACTTATAAAGAGCGGTCGTTGTTTTACGCGTATCAGGGCTAAGTTGGCTAGCCGAAGTAGAAGAGGAAGAGGAAGAGGAAGTAGGGGCTGGTTGTGGCACTGCGAGGGATGGAGGCGAAGTCACCGGAGGGTTCGAGGGCTTGATCAGCTGCTGTTGGGTGACGGCCACATAGAGATTTGACGTGGACGCATAGATCGTTTGACCTGAACCCAGATATGAGGAGACTTGCATAGGTCGACCTTTTTGATCAAGATCCAGCGCACCGATTAATAAATAATTGGGTTCGATAGAGTTTGGAAAGTAATGAATGTCGTTATAACCGATGTTTACGAAGTCCCCTTTACCCACAGAATCTCGATAACTCGGCAGGGGCGGTTCGAAGCCCTGGTTCTTAAATTGATACGTATCAATATATTTGTTCGCGATGACATAGAGGCTAGAACCGACCTTACGTGAAGACACGTACAACCCGTCAAGTTCAACCTCCCGGAGTTTCTTGAGATTGCTTTTGTCAGTTAGGTCGTAGATGATCACCTTGGAAGTGGATCGATTAAAGGTCTGAGGATAGAGTTGGTCCTGGGAGCCTTGTTTGGTTTGTGGGACTGGAGCGCCTGGTTGGCCCTCCGTAGGATAATAAGCATTGCCCATTACGACAAGATAGTGATCATCGACATACAGTTCCTTAGGGGTAAACTCGCCTTGTTTAAAACTAATACTGCTTACGATACTCATGTGATCAGTTGGATAAACTTGTGCTACGATGAGCTCTTGACGGTTCACTTGGTAGATATATTGACCATCGTTTTTAACGATATCAGCTTCATCAACATCAGCAACTTGTCGATTCGTCGTTGAATAATCAGAACTTCCTCCCCCCAGTATAGCATTGGACGAAGCGTCAGCTGGAGCTGATGCTGATTCAGCCGACTTAACCATTCCTTGTCCCTGCAAAGTTCCGGAGCTTTGAACTTCAGCCAATATACTTCGTAGCTTGTCGACTGATCCTAGGGTAGGCAGACTCTGTTCCTCCGTTAAATTAGGGGTTAAGGCTTGGTTTGTCGTTTTACTCATTCTAGGCCAAGCGAAAACAATCATAACCAGCGCGAGTAACACAAGTAAGTACCGAACTTTCTTCATCATGCATCCTCCATTAATCTTATTAGTAACGCAATAAGAATTTCCCCACTACCCTTATAGACGTAACGAGTGGCGTTAAACTGACACGACGATCTGAATGAAACGCTCGCTTTTTATGCTATAATTATACCGAATGTCCTATGTAAACGATAAGGAGAAAATGATGCCAGATCTAAGCAATCCTGTGATCGTCCAAAGTGATCGTTCAGTTCTTCTAGAAGTACTGAACCCTCTTTTTGAAGAGGCTCGTGATACCTTAGCAATCTTTGCCGAATTAGAAAAAAGCCCTGAGTACATGCACACTTACAGAATTACCCCATTATCCTTATGGAACGCTGCGTCCAGTGGGGTTACAGTGGCTGACGTGTTAACAGGTTTAGAGCGATATAGCAAATTCCCACTGCCCGTCGCCGTGCGCACGGAAATTCAGCAGCTCATGGGTCGGTATGGTTTAGTCAAACTCATTCGGGACGGAGAGAAGCTCTTTTTGGTCGCAGAGGATCCGGTGATCTTATTAGAAATCATTCGACACAAAGAGGTTAAACCCTTGCTGGTAGAGAATGCCAGGGACGAAGATTTGAGGACTTCTTCTCTAACTCAAGTTGAAATTATTGCCGAGGCGCGTGGACCCCTGAAACAGCTTCTCATGAAACTCTCTTATCCAGTTGAAGACTTGGCGGGTTATAACGAGGGTACGCCTTTAGAGCTTGCATGGCGGTCGGATCAACCAGAAGGGGAACCGTTTGCTCTACGCTCCTACCAGACTGAGGCCGTCGCCACCTTCCACCAGCAAGGCTCGGTACGTGGCGGTAGTGGCGTATTAGTGTTACCTTGCGGGGCAGGTAAGACCGTGATTGGCATGGGCGTCATGGTGGCGTTGCAGTGCGAGACACTCATTTTGACGACCAATAATAGTGCCGTCAAACAGTGGCTGCGCGAATTGGAAGATAAGACCACCTTAGCAGCAACTCAAATGGGCGAATATACTGGTGAGAAAAAAGAGATCTGCCCGGTCACGGTAGCGACTTACCAGATTCTCACTCACCGCTCGTCCGCTACAGCACAGTTCACTCATTTTCACCTATTTAATGAAAAGAACTGGGGTCTCATTATTTATGATGAGGTGCATCTATTACCGGCACCGGTTTTCCGCGCGACCGCCGATTTGCAGGCCAAGCGGCGCCTGGGATTGACAGCCACCTTAGTCCGGGAAGATGGCAAGGAAGAAGAAGTCTTTAGTCTGATCGGACCCAAGAAGGTGGATGTTCCTTGGCGCCTCTTGGAAGCTCAAGGCTGGATTGCCACTGCCGAGTGCACGGAGTGGCGAATACCCATGAGTCCATCTCGCCGCATGGACTATGCCTTAGCCGAAGAAAGAGAAAAATTTCGGTTGGCAGCAGAAAACCCGCGCAAGCTGGAGCGGGTGTTTGAGCTGATGGAGAAACATCAGGAGGATCTGGTATTGGTGATTGGACAGTATGTGCGTCAACTTGAGATGCTGGCCCGTGAGCTGAAGGCCCCTTTAATCACCGGGAAAACACCGCAACGGGAAAGGGACCGCCTGTATGAAGAGTTTCGCAGCGGTCGTGTGCGCCGCTTAGTGGTTTCCAAGGTCGCCAACTTTGCCATAGATTTGCCGGATGCGAATGTGGCGATTCAAGTCTCTGGCACCTTTGGTTCTCGTCAGGAAGAAGCGCAACGGCTTGGCCGAATATTGCGGCCCAAGCAGGGAGACGGTAAGGCCTATTTCTATAGTTTGGTCTCTAAAGACACTAAGGAACAGGAGTTTGCGATGCACCGTCAGCTTTTCCTCACGGAACAAGGGTACGCTTATAAGATCATGATCGAGGAGGAGTTAGAGATATGAGCGAGCCAACGAAGCCCAAGTTCCGACCAGTTTTTGGCACGAAATCAATCGAACTAGTTTCTCCCTTGACCCCGATGCCCCAACCAACTTCCACTGCTAAAGCTTCGACCACTAAAACTTCGCAAAAAAAGGGTTCTACTCAGAAGAGGGCTAAACATATGTCTTTGCCGAAGTATTTTTCTTCGCTGGACCCGACCGAAAGAATCCTCTTGGCTTATACCGTCTTTAGAAAACCTGAGGACTGGGGGATGAGTGACTTTTATACTTATACCTCCGATAACTTTAGCTATCTTGATAAGGATTTGCCCGGTCTAGACTATCACGAAGTGACGAGATTATTGACTCAGTGGACAAAAGCAGGCATCTTGACGTCTGGACGTTCTTATAATTCGTACAGTCTAAACGACGGTGTCTCTGAACCGTACTGGAAGTGGTTGAGGAATCAAGCGCCGCCAGACAACTTCGATTTTAAATTAGAAAAGATTTACCCCTCATTTTTATCAGACAGTTTAGATAACCTTCTAAATTTCCTGGTGATGGTCGATCAAGGCGAGGTTTTGCTGACCCGCGCTCGTGAGATCAATAAGCATTCTATGAAGCGCATCCTGACTTCCTTGACGATGCCCGTTGGGCAAGCTGAGTATTTTAATCCAGAAAGTTACTTCAACTGGCTGTTGAGTATGGCTCAGTTTATTCAACTCATCGGGTCAAGAGGGGATCGGATGGTTTTGACAACGGCCGGGAGGGACTTGCCAGAAAGCCTTCAAGTGGAAGAGTTACTCTGTAGAATCTTTCCGACTCACTTTGATTCCATTCCCCTGAAAGGATTTTACTTAATATTGCCTTTATTGGACCGCTGTACAGAGTGGACAAGCTGGGCTCATATGGTGGATACTTTTATTCCTGGAGAGCATGTGGGTAACCTAGTAAGACTAGATCGCGTGATCAGTATCCTCGATCCCTTGCGATTTCTTGGCCTTCTGGAGTGGGGCGAGTGTGAGGGCGATATCTTGGTTCGTGCCACCGCACTGGGTCAGTTCTTGTTTCCTAAGTTGTTACGGGGGGATGATCTTAGAAGGCTTGGTCCTGAAATTAAGATTCTGACTGATCAGGTCTACCCCATGAATGGCCCAGATACAGCCTATGTCCAACCGAATTTTGAAATTTTAGTCCCGCGTTCAGCGTCTTGGACAGTTCGGTGGGCGCTAGGTCAATTCGCAGTGCTTGAGCAGCAGGATCAGATGCTGAAATATCGTTTGGATAAGACGTACCTCATGAATGCGCTCAAACGTGGTATGCCGGCCGAAGATGTGATCAAGCTGCTTACCAAGCTAAGCCCTTATCCTTTGCCAGAAAATCTCGTGATCACCATCCAGCAATGGGTAGAGAGCTTTGGAACCACGAAATTTTTAGAACTTAGCCTTTTGGAATGCAGCACACCGGAACAGGCAGCGTCCATCGCATCAGCCCGTAAATACCGGGAGTATGTATTCGGTTTATATAGTCCTACGGCAGTAATCGTACGCGAACCGGAAAAGCTACGTAAGCTCTTAGAGAAGCAGGGCATCTATCCATTACCAGGCATTCTGGGTGGAGAAGAAGTCGCAAGAGGAGGTCAGCAATGAGGAACAGACGTGAAAATGAAGAGAAAAGTCTTGGTAAAAGACTGGCTTCACTACATAATTGGAATGCTGTGTTCGTTGCGTTGCTGGCGCTGTCTGGACTCATGTTGTTCAGCGATTTTTGGAAAGAGGTGCTGGGTGGCGCAAAGGTGTGGCTCAAGTGGTTGCATATTATCGTCGGTCTGGCCTCGATCGTTCCAGTGTTCGTTTATCTGAAGCAGGCAGCAAAACACTGGAAGCAACTTGACGGAAAGTCTTGGCAGCGCTTTAATGTCATCGCCACGCCCCTAGTGCTCATGAGCTGGTTCATTACAGGGGTTCTGTTGTGGCAGTTTAACACCGTGGGACCGGCAGTCAGCAACGCTGCGTTGTTGGTGCATGATCTATTGACCTGGATCGGGCTTCCGTACCTAGTTTATCATTCGTTATCTAGGTTAGGACAGCTTAAGGAACCGCCACGCCGTTTATCGGTTCTTAATAAGCCTAGGCCGGCCATCTATACCCGAAAGGCCTTCATACGTACGATCATCGGAGCCGGCTTGACAATTTCCATAGGTCCTTCCCTCATTAAATGGCTGGCTAAGCTCGGATCAGGACAAGGTCTCCAGTCAATCAATCAAGTGGATGCCAACAACCTAATACCAGCCCCCCAGCCTTTACCAAATTCTTCGCCACCCATTGGCGGCGCAGCAAAAGGCTCATTTCGCAGCTACACAGTGACTAAAATTCCATGGTTCACCAACGCCAACTGGTCTTTTACCATTGATGGCCTCGTGGAAGATCCGGTCACCTGGAATTGGGAACAGTTTGTCGCGCTAAAGCGCTCAGTTCAAGTCAGTGATTTTCACTGTGTTACTGGCTGGTCGGTTTACGGCAATACGTGGGAAGGCATTCCCCTTAAAACCCTGTTGGAGAAAGCCCGGGTTAAGGCCCAAGCGAAGGTCGTTAAGCTATACTCAGGAGATGGTGTGTACACAGATTCCCTCACCTTGGAGCAAGTTGCTTTGGACGACGTTTTGGTCGCCGTGATGCACGACGGGAAACCCATTACGGATGAGTTAGGGGGTCCTGTTCGATTAATTATCCCCAAAATGTATGCCTATAAATCGGTTAAATGGTTGAACCGCATTGAACTCATTGAAGAGAAATATATTGGGTATTGGGGTCAAAGGGGTTATGAAAACGATGCCTGGGTGAAGGGATAGACTGAGATTTTAGCTCTCATCGTAACGATGAGAGCTTTTTTTATATACTTTTTTAGATACATATTTCCTTATGAATCTTCACATATTATTCACATAATCGACACACAAAGGTCAAGAGACATTAACAAGTTTAGCCTATAATAAGATAATGCCAACCTATACCCACGAAACAGGTTGGCAGCGCGCAGTCGGCAAATACATGGGCAGGTCTATGGTTATGACGATTTATGGTCGAGGTTTGCATCGAAAGATCGGCTGGAATATGAAAGGTTAGGTTACGTAATAAGTGATGAATTATACTTTAATGAAACAACGACTCAAGTCCATAAATGTTTTATCCTTACTCATGATCCCTTTAGTGACGTTATTGGCACTGGAGTTGTTTTATAATGGAGATTTATTCAGTGTCTATGCTTGGATCCTACAATATCCCAAGCAATTTCTTGTCAGTTATATATTAATGTTTGGAATCATCAATATCTTCTATAGTTTACCTCGTAAAGCCTATTTGGCCATTTGCAGTATCCTATTTGGCCTGTTTTCAATTCTGGGTTATATCAGTCGACAAAAACTCATCATTAAAGGGTCGCCCTTGTTGCCGACAGATTTTTCCTTAGCGAAAGAAGCCATTGGGATATCTAGTAGTTTTCAAAATGTCTACCTTTGGATGGCGTTCATTACCCTTGGGGCGTTTGTTCTGATCGGGTTAATGTTGAAGTTTACGCCTCGAGAAAAATACATGTGGTTGCAGAAAACCGCCGTGTTTCTAACATCCTTAACCTTACTAACCGTCTTTTACACGGCCTTCGGGCCTATTGAGAAAGCTTTTGCCCTCCAATCAAATAATTTGAGCCAGAAAATGAACTACGAAAAAAATGGCATGATGCTGGGTTTTGCGCTGAATGCAGAGTATCTTAAAGTGCCCCAGCCTTCCAATTACCAGGAAGGTACGATTGCACAAGTCCGCGAAGCGAGTAAAGCAACCTATTCAACGGACCCTGAATTTAAACCCAACATTATCTTTGTAATGAGTGAAGCCTTCTGGGATCCAACCCTGATGAAAAACGTGTCGTTTAGTGAAGATCCCATGCCGTTTTTTCATTCTCTACAGAAATCCCAGACCAGCGGGACCATGCTCTCGCCAGTTTATGGTGGCGGGACCGCCAATACGGAGTTTGAGGCGTTGACAGGATTTTCGACGCAGTTTCTACCCGATGGCTCGATTCCTTATGCGCAATATGCCAACAAGCCGATTGAGGCATTACCGTCAATTCTTCAAAAACAAGGCTATGCGACCTCAGCGATCCACCCCTATGACAACTGGTTTTATAATCGAAATGACGTCTACAAGAAATTAGGCTTTGACAAATTTGTTAGTAAAGAGTTCTTTAATAGTCCGAAAACAAACGGTCAATATATCCTCGATACTGAGCTAACCCAAAAAATGCTCGAAGAAGTCAAAGCAACCGATAAGCCGGATTTCATCTATGCGACTTCAATGCAAAACCATGGTCCGTACTCCGCTACCCCAAATACTCCGAATTCACAAAGCAAGATTAAGGTGAGTGGCAGTCATCTCAGTCCAGCATCTCAGGCAATTTTAGAAAACTATACCAATTCCGTTTCTGAAGTCGATCAATCACTCAAACAACTCATTGAAGGATTACAACAGAGCAACGAGCCTACGGAAGTGATCTTCTATGGTGATCACTTGCCGATGCTTGGTGACGACTATAACGTCTATAAAGAGGCCGACTTTGTCAAGGGTGATAACACCTATGAGGATTATATGAAGCTACACACGGTCCCCTTCGTAACTTGGAATAACTTTTCGACGACCAAGGAGAAACTGAATTTATCGGCCAACTTTATGGGAACGTACGCTTTACAACTGGCCCAGAAAACCGGTAGCCCGATGACAGACTTCCTCTCAAATCTGATGAAGAACGGTTCAGACATTGTGATGAAGCAAGAATATGCCAGTAAAGAGACAATGACACCCGCTGAAGCGGACCAATATAAACTGTTGCAATATGACTTAATGTTTGGGAAGAACTTTATTGGTCAGCTAGAACCGAACCATAAACCGCCAACGAACGAAGGCTATATCCAAGGCGATGGCGTCCCAAAAATCGCCAACGCTGTGATTGCCAACGATATGATCACCCTCCAAGGTGAAAATTTCGTGCAAAATGACAAAGTATATATCGATGGGAAGTTGCTGGAAACGAAGTTTGCTGGTGCTAACGGACTATCTGCCTATTTACCCAAAGATTTCAACGGCAAATCGAGTACGCTACAAATTCAGGTCAAGTTAGCCGACAGCATGAGCAAGATTATCTCACAATCCACTGTTTATCAGTTGCCCGGAAGCGAAGGGAAATAATACCATATCCCTTTTTTATACGCATTTGACATGTTATAATGTGATAAGGGGGGTTATGGCCATGCGGAAGATGCCCGTTGAGTTGCAGGCTTGGAAAGAATTTTTTCAGTCCAGAGTTGACATCGCTGCTGTTTATTTATTTGGTTCATTTGGGACTGAATTTGAACATCCGCAGAGTGATATTGATTTGGGAATAGTTTTCAATCGCTCAGTGACGCTGCAGGAGGAATTGGCGCTGGATGTTGCCTTAAGCCTCCATGTTAGACATGACCGAATAGATTTGATTAATTTGAATCGTGCTCCGATTGCTTTACAGTTTCGCGCCCTCCAAGAAGGGCTGCTGGTCTACGAAGGAGACTATGTTAAACATAGCGATTTTATAGAATTCGTCATCAAGACTTATCCTGACTATGCTGTTAAGTATGCAATATTCGCTCATGATTACGAGCAGGCTCTAAAGGAGGAATATAACAGTCATGGTGGATAAGGATATTATACAGCGAAAGCTATCTGTGATTGATTTAAGATTGCAAAATTTAGAGACGTTGAAGCTCATGGAACTCAAAGAATTTATGGCTAGTTTTCAGGCAGTTGACGCGGCAAAATATAACCTTCAAGTTTGTATTGAGGCCTTAATTGATGTTTCTAACCATGTGGTAGCTAGAGAGCGTTGGGGAATTCCCAGTACATCGGCAGAAGCGGTGAAGCTTATCATCCAACATGGGGTGTTGGGTAAGGACAAGGAATCCTCGCTCGTACAGATGGTAAAGTTTCGTAACCGAATTGTGCACCTGTACCAAGAGGTTGATGACTCTGATATTTACCGAATTTTGCAGGAAAACCTTGATGATATTAAAGGTTTTATGCAAGCAGTGATCAGTAATTTTTTTTAGCCGTTGGTCTGCACTAGTCGTTGAACGAATCTACGACCTAACAAACCAATAGACCATAAAAGCAGCTAATCTCGTGAGAGGTTAGCTGCTTTTATGACGCTCAAGGTTTAAGCTACTTAAGATTAATCTTCTGTCTTTTTATTACCTTCATGATTTACAGGAGCCTCCGCCTTGGGAGATTCTCCACATCCACAATGCCCGTGCTTAAAGGGTTGTTCTCCGTGATGACCGTGGTGACCACAAGGTCCAGGTCCATGTCCACCCTCATGATGTGCATGGTGTTGGTGCATGGCTTTAAAAAACTGATGAATAGGAGAGCTGCTGCCAGGATGCTCGCAACCTGCTTGCTTAGCTTTCTCCTTGAAATTCAGGAACGCTTCAAACATTTCCAACTTCGCTCTAAGCTTCTCCTTGTCCCCCTTAAGGGTCACCGTGAAACCTTCTTCAGTTTCTTCATAGGTGAACTTAAAATTCTCTAAACTCATAAATAACTCTCCTTTTTCTGAATCTATTTTAATTTGAGTAAGGTCATCTCGCAATCCAATGTTTATCAGTAGTCGGCGAACTAAGGGAAATAATACCATATCCCTTTTTTATATGGATTTAACATGTTATAATGTGTCAAGT
>DHWG01000097.1:11878-20937 GCA_002413075.1 Desulfosporosinus sp. UBA5188
GAACTAGTTAAGGGTCAATCGCGAATGGAAAAACTACAGAAAATCATGGCTAAAGACATGAAAGTAATCAAGGACTATCAGCATAAAGGGTTGGATATAGATATAAAAAAGCTACAGGTTAGAGTTGAAATAATTGAAACAATTTTGAAAATTAGTTAACTGAAATAAGTTTTAGCACATAAAGCAATAAGAAGAGAGTGTAGCCTTTGATTAAGCCGCACTCTCTTCTTATTGCTTCTTATTGTTGAAACTTGGGTACTGTTTAGGAAAGGGGGAAGATGTTATCTTAATAGGTATGTATAAAGCATATTTATTGTCAAAAATATGCCAAAAAGGTATAATTAAGAAGAAAGAATATTTATAATCGTCACGAGCAAGAGGAGATTTGTATGAAACGACTCGAACAAGTCTTGAAAAACGCCAAGAGAACGATTTCTGATCAGGAACTCCAACAGATTTTCCAGGAATCAGATTATGAGCGCTTTCACACGGAAGTAGAAAAATTGGTAGACAGGGGTGTGCTTGTTCCAGTAAAGGCTGCCAAGAGAAACGGACGCATACCTCCTCTCTTTAATAAATATCGAATCATCAAACCGCCAGACGATTATACCGGTGATTTTGAGTCAATACGTCGACTGAATCCGGTATTAAACCTTTCTGGTTATTTGCAGAGACCTGAACATTATAAAAAGCACCTGAAAGTGGTGGAAGGGATCAGCCAGTATTTATGGTTTAACAAAGATTTATTAACAAGGCCCATGTCACGTAAAGAACGATCATTTTCGGTGTGGGGCAGAGAAAAGTTAATCGATGAGCAGAGCGCCTTAGTTAAGGACGTGCTGAAGTTTAATGGCCTAGACGAGGATTTCCTTCATTATTATGATACGCCTGAGCCCTTTTTCGAATATTTGCATGACCGGGACAAGCAGATGACCGTTTTAGTGATCGAGAATAAAGACACTTGGTTTACGTTTAGAAAGCTGATGCAAGCTACGGGCAAAAATTGTATCGCAGGCACGGTCGTCAATGTGGTCTTATATGGGGAAGGGAATAAAATCACCAAGCGAGGGGCCTTGGAAGACTACAGCGCCACGATGTTGGGCGTACAAGGAGGCGCGTCGGGCACTGCTGGACAAGCGCCCCAATTTCTCTACTTTGGGGATCTCGACTGGGAGGGTATCCGTCTGTTTTTCCGTACCCGAGGAGCCAACCCAACCCTCGAGATAAAGCCCTTCTCCGCGCTGTACCAGCTCATGCTCGAGTTGGCTACAACGATCAAGTTGCCAAAATCATTGGATCAAAGAGGGGTCATTGCACCACTTCTCGAATTTCTAGCGTTATTGGGATTGCCGGAGGAGGAGCGCTTAGGTGCCATATTGACGGAGGGAAAGTACATACCCCAAGAGATTATTAATTATCAAGTGGCAGCAACAATCTTAAAATAATTGAAGCGAGGGTTCGATGGAGTGGCTACGACAAAACTTGAGTTTCTGGATGGTTTTGAACAGAGAATGCGGCTTGTTGCGGCGATTGACTCTATCATCAATCGGGGCAATCGAAAGATGGAATTTGAGAGATTGTTTGAGCCAGGTCAATTAGATAACATTATCCTTTCTGTCCTAGTGTTTATCATGGAGAGGACGTTAACCGAGGACGAAGATTGTACCATGGAGAGCATTGCCAACTTTGTGAAACAGATCATGCCTGACTATTCTTTGAACCTAACCCCGGAGGTCAACCGAAAGCTGACAGAATACATCATTAAGGACATTTTACAAAATGGCGGGGAAGCCAGATACTACCCGGTCATGAAGTACGGATTAGGCATGGAACCACTTCGGATCCGACTCATTGATGACAAGCTGATCGATGATCAGCGCGGCTATGTTTTGAATTATCAACTGACGGATCAAGGGTATGATTTACTGTTTCGAACGAAAGAAGTCGAGCAAGAAATCAGCTTTACCATTGAAGAGTTAAAACTGAGAGAACTGATTAAGCGCAAAAATTACAAGAAGGCGATCGGACAAAGTGCGAACCTTGTCCAGATGATTCGGCAAAAGAAGAACGACATCAGGCAGTTTGTCCAGAAAGTCCGAGAAAACATCTACGATGTGAACATTGAAGAATTTGAACGCTTGGTATCAAGTACCTATACCTTGCTCGAAGAAGAATACGGCATGATGAATGAGATTCGCGCTATGATCGTGCTTTCAGAAGACCGCTTAAAAGAAGAAGAAAATACTCGGGGCGCTTTAGATGAGCAGATGACAAAGGCACGCTCAGAGATTGCCGTGATCCGACGAAATATCAATCTAACGATTGGAGAGCAAAAAGAGCTGATTCTTGAACGTCTCAGTCTGTCACGAATCTATAAGGAAACCATTGCCGATTCCTTTGCGCTGACGAGGGCCCGCTATTATGACTTTGAACAAGTCATCTTGAAACCCTTAGAACAATGTGATGAACAAAAGGTTCCCTCTCTCTGGAAATTACTGAATCCCATATTCATGCCTAATCCGGACCGCACGCTTAATTTACTCACCTTATTTGAACGGCAAGCCCGACTGAAGCAGGAAGAAGAGGGGACCCAGAGTATTGTCGTGGAAGAACTGGGTGAAGACCTAGAACTGCTCAGAATCAGCCAACTAAACGACCGTCATATCGAATTGATCCGAAGCCTTTTGGAGTTTGCCGACCGCGAACGGCAGTCCTTTCGCTTTGGCGAATTCTTTGAGGATCTTGAACAAAACCCAAACGTTTTGTACCAATTAACCGAGGATGATTTGATTTTTAAGACGATGCTTAAGCTTTATGATCTCCAGGTGATTGATTTAAATAAATGGAAAACACAGCAAGAAAACGTCGTAGCGAATGCCACGGGAGAACTGGATGTCAGCTATTGTCTGTATCGTCTTGAATATTCGCAACCCGACTTATTTGGGATCAAAAAACTGGAGATCAGTAAGCCAGATGAACAATTGTTTGTTCGGGAACTAGAGACCCAGATCGGGGAAGCTAAGTTTAGCAGGCGTATCGCTATCAGCGATTTTAGAATTGAGGTGAGCTTTGAGTGAGCGATATTAAAACGGAGCTAAAGATCTATCGAAAATTAGTCGAAAAGGGTCAGCTAGATCGAGACATCGAAGGTGATCTCTTCCTAGAATTTCGCAATGTGGAAGTCAGGGCGATCCTAACCGAATTTGAGGAAGAACTTGATTTTAAGACCATCGAAGTGGCCGGGACGCTCTATTTGCTTCCCAATATCGGGAACGGAGTGTTGGGCTTTACGACGAAAGATATACGGGAGAGCGTTGCAACGGATGCTCGACTCGTGGATGCCTACTTGCTTAGCTATATTTCCATGTTCATTTTGTACTTGTTTTATGGCGGACGCAATCGCAATCCGAAGCAGCGAGAGTTTTTGAGAATCAGCAAGTTAATTGAAGAACTGGATCGGCGCTTTACCAGGGCTTTGGCAGAGGGTGAGCAAGCTGAAGTGCTAGAGGAAACCTATGCCCTGAATTTTACGAAAATCGCAGAACTATGGGAAAGCAAACAGGACTACGAGGAACGAGGTCGCAAAACCAAAACAGGCACGATCCTCAATACTTGTCGACTTTTAGAGCGAGAAAACTTGCTCAGACTCGTCGATGAAGATCGTGAACTTCGGCCTACTAGGAAACTCGATGACCTCATGCTGAATTATTACCTGGATGATCGTCGGGTCGACGAGATGAAACGGTTCTTCGAAGGAGTTGAGCTGGATGCCTAGAATCAACCGAATTCGGATTATTAATTTTTCGTACAATAATGATTCACGACATATACAAGATGAAACGTTCAACTTTCACGGTGGAGAAAACGCCTTGCTCAGTTTAGCGAATGGCGGGGGAAAGAGCGTCCTGGTTCAGCTGTTATTTCAACCGATTGTTCCGGAGATTAGAATCCAAGGGCGCCGCATCAACGCTTTTTTTCGCAAGAAACGTTTACCAGCCTATGTCTTGATTGAATGGAAGTTAGACGGAGCCGCTGGCTATCTGCTAACGGGTATCGGGATGGTGTCGGCAGACGTTTCTGGGGTTGAAGATGAGAAGAACAGAGTGAAGTATTTTACCTTCACCTCCAAATATAACGGCGCTAACTTATTTGATATTGAAAATATTGAGCTGGTCAAACAAAGCGGCAATATTCTAGAGATTAAGCATTTTAAAGAAGCTCGGGAGATGATGGCCGATAAGGAGAAGAAAGACCCTTATCTTTTTAGCTGCTTCTACGATGATGATGGAGAGCGCTACCGAAAACGTCTGGCTGAATTCGGGATCGCTCAAGATGAGTGGAGAAATATTATCGCCAAAATCAATGATAGTGAGGGCGGTTTAGACGAGATCTTCCAAAAGTATAAAAACTCCAGCCAATTGCTTAATGAGTGGATCATCAAGACGATTGAGAAAGTCATCTTTAAAGATCGTGCTGAAATTCACCGACTCGAAGAAATGTTGGCAGGTTTAGTGCGGGAAGTCATTGAGAACGAACGTTTTATCCTGGAAAAGCAAGTGCTTGACGAATTTCTCGGGGTTTATGGAGAACAGGTCGTGGCTTTAGAGGAACTGCTCAACCGCTTGGAAGAACAAAAACTCATTGGTAGTAAACTTGCGGCCTTAAACCGTTATTTAAACGCTGAAACCCTCGTGCTCCGTGACAACCACGAGCAAAATAAACAGGAATTAGTCACTATAAACCAAGAACAACAGCGGATTAACCTAGAGGAGCGCTCGTATACGTATTGGTTAAGAAGCGACGAGCATACCTTGGCGGCTAGAAAACTAGCTGAGGCTGAAAAAAATAGTCAGGAAAACGAAGATAAGCTTCAAGCGACCCAGCGATCCGGAAAAATAATGCAAGCCGCTGGGCTTAGTGAGGACATCCGAGGAAAACAGGCCGATCTTTCCGGGATCAGTGAAAGGCTGCACGCTGCGAGGTCCGAATATGATACGGATCAGAGAATGCGTAATCTGGAGTATTCTCTTAGGAAATTATCTCAAGAGACCTTACAAAAGCTTCAGTCCGCTTTGTCACGCTTAAATGAAAAAGGAACGGACCAGGGGAACTTGCGCGATCAAGTTAAACGTGACTCCGCGAATCTGGAGCGAGACTTAATCAATTATGCTGGAGACAAAGGCAGTCTACAGCAACAAACGAAACAGTACGAAGCGCAGGAACGGGACGTTTTAGTCAAGCTTCAACTGAGCCTGAACCGGAACTTGCTGGGTGAACTCTCAGAAAAGGACCTTGAGAAGACCCGACTAACACTTAAGAAGACCCAGGAAAAGTTACAGCTTGAAGTTCAAAGTCGAATCGAGGAAAGAAAGAGGCTTGAACAAGAACAACTGAAGGCAGATCAAGCGCTCCAAGGGCATCAGGAAGCAAGGTCTAACGAAACCACGGTCCTCCACGGCTTAGTGAAAGAGATTGCTCACTATGAGCATCAGGAACAGGAAATTCAAGGGATTCTCCAAAAAATTGGGTTTGACGCTGAACTCCGCTTTGACAGGGAACGTCTCCAGACCTCCTTTAGCCAACGTCTCAAAAATCTCAATCAAAGCCTCGAAGAAGCTGTGCGGATTCGTGACGATGCTACAGAGTCTCTTGCTTCGCTTAAAAACGGGAGACTGCATATCCCAGAAGAAATCATCTCTGTACTGGCCACTCAGGATCTTCAATATGACACCGGTGAAACCTATTTGCGCAACCAACCACTGGAAATTCGGCAAACTATGCTGGCCAATAATCCAGTCTTACCCTATGCCCTGATTCTAGCGAGGGAGAATATTAAACGCCTAGCCCAGTCCATGAACCGTATGACCCTGCGACGTATTATTCCTATTATTGCTTATGAGGACTTAGGTGTCAGTTTAACAAGTCATGACAGATTGGTTCAGTCGGATACAGGAATATCTCTAGTATGTCTGTATGAGGGCAGGGTCTTTGACAATGCTAGCCTCATACAACTTGAAGAGGAACTAAAACAACATCAGACAAAAGCGCTGGAACAGTATCAACATTATTCGGAAGAACGCAATCAAGCCGTCGCTCAACAGGCTATCTGTGGGCGTTTTGTCTACAAGGATGATCACCGATATCTCTTAGGCAAAAAGTTAACTGCCAGTGAAACGCTACTTCAAACGATTTTGACGAGCATAGAGCGCCTCAAAAAAGAAAAGGTGGACCTCCGCACTGCTCAGGAAGACCTTGAACAGACGATTCAAGACCTTAAGACTTCCCTGCAAAAAGCACAATCGGCGGTTGAGCTATTTGAGGTTTGGATGGGACAAGAAAAAGACTACCAGACGTGTCGGAGAAAGTTAGCGGAAATCCGTGAAGCAATCATCGGTGCAGAGGGGAAAAAGTTAGAACTGGCCACAAGCTTGGATGCTTTGCAGGAAGAGCACAGAAAATTATCCTCAGAAATTGACCAAAACGAACGAGAGTCTAGGGAACTTCGTAAAAAGTACACATTCTATCAGGAGGCACCGGAGGCTGAGCTCGTCGAGGGTACGCTCGAAGACTTGGAGGCGCGACTTA
Organism: Desulfosporosinus sp. UBA5188; assembly: GCA_002413075.1. Classification (GTDB taxonomy): domain Bacteria; phylum Bacillota; class Desulfitobacteriia; order Desulfitobacteriales; family Desulfitobacteriaceae; genus Desulfosporosinus. Next base: position 18,464 of record DHWG01000097.1, read on the forward strand.
AAGCCTTGAAGGTAACCTATAGCGGAGAAATCGAACAACTGGAAAAACGTAAAAATGAATTGTTGTCGGACTGTGAGAAAAAGGAAAAAGAGATGGCAAAACTAAGTCTTGAGGAAAGAGACTATCGTGACGTGGTCTATGATGAAGGAACGGTTGAGGCGATTAATGGGGAGCTCAGCAGCCTTGAAGCGTTAAGCAAAAAGCGGCAACAGGAGGAAAAAGGAGCGATTAGAGTTGAGGGGTCAGCAGATAAAGCGCGCGCCAATGCCCTCGAAGAGGTAGAAAAGCTAGGTGCAGAATCCCCTCTCAGTCCCGAAGATATCAAAGGAGATTTCCAAGAACGTCGATATATACTATCAAAGCAGCATGCCAAAATGCTCCAGGAGATTGACCAAATATCTCGAAAAATTAACGAGTACAATAAGTTGATGGAACAAATTAGTTCCTTTACGAACGGCGTGAGCTTTGACCCTGAAAAAGGATTCCACCCAGAACAAGATATTAAGGGTCAAACTAAGGTGTTAGGGGAAGGCTACCGTACTGTGGAAACCAAGAACCGAACCCAAGCAGATGCCCTCAGAAACAAGTATGCCGGCATTAAAGCGGACTATCGAGAAAGAAACACGAACATAAGCAATATCTTTAAAGGTCTTGACCTGCTTTGGGATAAGGTGGAGATGGATTATGACGGTTATTATTATCTCTATGAACGCATGACCCTGCATAAAGACAAGCTTGGGGAATTAATTCAACTTCATGAAAACCAACTCTCCAATTTAGAGCGGAACAAACGGGATATGATTCAGCAGAGCCTACTTCATGGGATGAGGTTCTATGAAGAAATAGAATGGATCTCTGATCATTCGAAGGTACGCTTGCAAGGGCGAAGCAGACCCGTGCAAATGCTCAAGATTGAGCTCTCCTTAGATTCTAGCGATGCAGCGGGGATCCGGATGAAGGAATATATTGAAGCATGTATTTTGAAAGTGCGAGAGGAAACTAGAGCAGAAAAAAGTGAGGAAGACGTCAAAAAGACTGTCGCCAAATTAATGTACAGCCGGGAATTATTGAATGTCTATCTCGGAAATTCGAATATTCCCGTGAAAGTCTTCAAGATTGATCTGAACATGAAAAATAGCAGCCTAAAGGCCTGGGAAGATGCCGTGCGAGAGAACTCGGGTGGCGAGAAGTTTGTCGTCTACTTCTCAGTCCTTTCAGCCTTAATGGCCTATACTCGGTCCCGTACCTTAGAGGCTGCGGGTGCCGACGAGGACAAGGATTCCAGTGTTTTGGTGATGGATAATCCGTTTGGCCCGATCTCTTCGGAACACCTACTCAATCCACTCTTCGAAATTGCCAAAAAACACCGTACTCAGCTGATCTGTCTGTCGGATCTGAAACAAAACTCCATCATGAATTGTTTTAATCTAATCTACATGCTGAAGGTCAGGTCCAGTGCCATTGGAAGCAATGAGTATCTAAAGTTCGAAGAAATGATTCGGGATGAAAGCACCATTCAGAATGACGAAAAGCTGGAAAAGGCGATCTTCAGGGTTTCTGAAGCTAAGCAGATCAACTTATTTGAGTAACACTACCAACGCTTGATGATAGGCAGGTCACAATATGGAATACATAAGCGGAGTTGTCGAGAGAGTTACCTTTGAAAATACTGAGAATGGCTTCAGCGTCATCAAGATAAAATCCAAGGGTTTTACTGACCTTGTAACGGTCGTGGGAAGCCTGGCCGCTGTGAATGTTGGAACTATTATCCGACTTAAAGGCGAATGGAAGATGGACAGCAAGTTCGGGAAGCAGTTTGCGGCCCAGGATTACCGTGAAACCTTGCCGGCAACGGTTGTTGGTATTCAAAAATACTTGGGAAGCGGACTCATCAAGGGCATCGGGCCAGTGTTTGCTCAGAGGATCGTTCAACATTTTCAGGAAGACACCTTGAGGGTGTTGGAGGAGGAAGCCGACTATTTAGTTAAAGTTGTGGGCATCGGACAAAAGCGAGTGGACATGATCAAAAAATCATGGCAAGAGCAAAAAGAGATTAAGAATGTCATGCTTTTCTTGCAAAGCCATGGAGTGTCCACGGCCTTTGCCGTGAAAATATATAAGACCTACGGAAATGATAGCATCGAAATTGTGAAGACCAATCCCTATCGACTGGCGGATGACATCTGGGGCATCGGCTTTAAAACGGCGGATAAAATTGCCTTGCAGATGGGTTTTGAGAAAAACTCCCTTGAACGCTGCCGCTCGGGAATTGTGTATGTCCTGAACGAACTTTCCAATGACGGACACTGCTATGGGACAAGGGAACAGCTTCTGGAAGAGGCGGAAAAAATTCTCGAGATTGAGACCTCACAGGTCGACTCAACGCTGGATCGGATGATCGAGGAAAAGGCCGTCATTCTCGATGGTGAGGAGGCTATCTTTTTACTGCCTTTTTATCACAGCGAACTGGGAAT
>DHWG01000161.1:0-8811 GCA_002413075.1 Desulfosporosinus sp. UBA5188
TTAATATATCATTATTATCCATCTATAATCCCCCTAAATCTTTCTTGAACTTTGCTTTTATTATAACATGATTATTTCAGTGTGGAAGCGCCAGCAAATTGTGATGCGCTTCCTAAGCTATCTCCAAATCAAGAGGACAATAAATAAGACACTGCTAATGGCCATAAATATTTTAAAGGTCTTGGCTAATTTTCGATCCTTGTCTTCGGCTCGCGTTGTCTCTTTAAATAACTCAGCAGAAAGATTAATTAGACTCCTTTCTGAATCACTTTTCAGCTTACATATATCCGTCTTGATGGCCTCGATACTTACCTCGATAACCCTATTTTTTCCTAGTAACTCATTGATTTCATCACTGATACCTTCTGCTGCTTCCTTTGTAGAATGGTGTGTTGCCTTTTCATTAATTGTCTGAGCGTTGACAATGTTAATCCACGCTCTTTTATTTTCTGTTTCAAGTTTACTAATTTTTTCATGAACCTTTCCATCGAGATCAGTTAGGTAGTGATCGTTTTGAACTTGGATATCCTTCCACTTTTTCTCATAAGCTTCAGCCATTTCATTGAAGTTATTGGCAGACCTTGAGCATAATTCTTCATCTCTCATTAATTTTGCATTGAGCTGTTCTATTCCTTTCTCATAAGCTTGCATTAATTCCTTTATTTGACTCTCAAACGTATATTTCATAGCAGAGGCTTCACTCATTGATTTTTCATAGTCAACAAGACTGTTCTCTAAATGCTTGATATCTTTTTCTAATCTTACATCTAATTCTAGCAAATCCAATTTAATTTCTCCTTCCTAATTGATGGTTTATCGTGTTAATTCTATGATTAATAAATAGCTTGTAAACAATTTCTTTCGTTGTATCGCTCTTTAATTCTTCCATCAAATCCGTGGCAACCTCCGCATTGATAATCAATGGCTCATTCATGATCAATATTTCTTCCGCCAGTTTTCTGTCAATATCAATAATATCGTTTAAAACGCCAATCGCTGCCTTAGTGCCTTTATTCCTAAAAATTGAAGATACAAGTTCATACGCCTGATTCCTTGCATAAGCATCAGTTTTATCTCTTTTGAGGGTGATCAAACTTCTGAAATAAAGAGCCAGCAGATTATCGGCCTTGTCTTCTAGCTGCTTCATAGCTCTAATCTTGGCACTTTCTTGTTTGTTTTCTTCGTACATATGTTTAAGTAATTTATTTGCCTTGTTGTAATCAAAACTATTTGTTGCCATTAAACGATGATAATCGGCAAATAACTGCTCGATTTTCAACGTCCTAGTTACCGAAATAGATTTCCCTTCACTGATCCCCTCAACATCACAGAATTTACAACCTTCTCTACCGTAATTCACGGGATCTTGAAAGTAATCCATCAGGAATTGACGTCGACATTTCACATCATTGTTGACATACTCCCAAATACTTTCCAACATATTATACCTTTGTCTTTTATAGCTTTGAAGCCTGGTTACGATAGGTTCTATAACACTTGCCAAGTTCGAAACAATAAAAACGCTATGATTCACTTCTACTTCAAATTCCATACGACCATCCTCCAAATAGCATAAAGTAGAATAATTCATAATGAGTCCCTGCCTCTGAAAATAAAACAAGTAGGTTTGATATTTGCTAGAATTCGCGGCATCAATAGCAAACGTAAACTTTGGGTTGCCCTTCGAATTCTGTACCAGAAACTGATAGCCTTCGTTCAGACCACACGTCATTTCTTGGGCCTTCGGATAATGGTCACTAATTAATTTCGCCTGCATGCCATAATCACATTTTGTCCCATTGGTATATTTGCAGCGCCATCCATAGATGCACTGGGGTTCATAATCATTCATACTCTCTTGATGTTGAATACACTCCAGCGTTCTTGCTCTTGAAATGATCATAGCGTGAGCATGCTGCCCATCACGGCCTGATCTTCCAACTTCTTGATAATAAGCCTCCAAAGAATTTGAATAGCACATATGAATAATATACCGAATGTTGGATTTATCGATGCCCATTCCGTAACCCATGGTTGTAACCAGCAACGGAAACTTATCTGTTTTGAAATCATCTTGTATCTCGGAACGTTCAATTTCACTTAACTTAGAATGATACAGATTCGACTCAATGCCACTTTCTCTGACCTCATTAAGAATATATTTTGTTCCATAGGACCGAGTCGTTGAACCCTTTGCCTTGGCAAATATTGTGAAGATCACCCCTGAACCATCCTTATGAAGTTCATGAATCGTCTTCTTATGCAATATCTTGGGCAGGTCTTCCATTAATGCTTTTCTCAGAGTCATCTCTTTGCCACTTTCAATCGGTAGATTAATAACTTGCAAGCTAATTTCACGACGATCCAAGAATTTTGAACAGATTACATTTTCTTCTTTAATCTTAAAGATGTCCAGGATATCGTCTTTGACGCTTGGAGAGGCAGTTGCCGTGACGGCAATAATCGTTGTAGGGCCAACGGTTGTAACAACCTCTATAAGCTTTATATATGACGGCCTAAAATCATGTCCCCACTCGGAGACACAATGTGCTTCATCTATTATTAAATAATCCAGACTAAAGTTCTTTAGTGTCTCTTTTAATTCCAGTTGGAGATCTCTCATTTGGAGACTCTCTGGCGAGACATATACGAGCTTTAAACGACCGGCTTGAACTCGACTGAATATCTTTCGCCTTTCATCCGCAGATTTTGAACGATCAATATAATCAACATTCTCAAATCCACGCTTCATGAGATTGGTAATTTGGTCATGTATTAACGATTTACGTGGTGATACAATGAGCGATACTCCGCTTCCTAGAAGGGCTGGCAACAGATAGCAAATAGATTTTCCGGCACCCGTTGGAAGAATTCCTAACATGTCTTTACCCATCAGGGCACCTTCTATCAAGTTAAACTGGCCTTCTCGTAAGCCATCAAATCCCCATAACCTCTTTAATAGATAGGTTATGTTCTCCTTGTTGACATGACTAAATATGAACTTACTTCTCTGTGTCTTTGAATAAGACTGATGAACGAGTGAATTTGAGGCGGTTAAATCAACCGTTTCGGTAGCGGGTTCAATAAGAACGATGTCCCCATTCGTTGTGAGATTTTTCGATTGATGAATGACGAACTGTTTTCTGCTTTTATCGTCAAGCTCATTTATGATAATTAATCGTACAATTAGATCATACTTACCCAATATTGTGTGATCAGTGATATCGGCTTGTATCGGTGAAATAATTGATATTTTTTCTTGGCTTGAGCTATTCGTGAGTGTGCTCATATAATGACGAACATTTTCTAAATAGACCTTTATAGTGTTTTCAGAACCCTCAATCGAGGAGATCTCTACCTTATCGAAAAAACTTTCTTCGCCAAAGAGTTCACAAAGATTATCTAGCAAGGTTATTAAATCAAGCAAGGCAAGCGTATTAGTCCCCACCCCACTGCCAAAATCAAGAACTCGCAGTGTTTTGGACACTCTTTTTTTCCTCATCAATTGAAGTAGAACCCGCTGAACTTTTGCAATGTGTAACAACCCATTTTGCTCAGCCCATGCACTTCCATAGTTTCCAGGTGCAATGATGTTCAGAGCAGCATCTAATATTTTATAATACTTATCCATAATAACTCTCCTGCTAAAGCTGATTAGTAATTCTTAAATTCTTCATTTTTCCATAAATCCCTGCCAATTTCTGTTTGTATTTACAATATCTTCGAAAGAAGTTTCTGATCCTTTCATCGGAATACAAAAAGCATGGCGAAATCATCTTCCGTCATGCCCTAGGTAGTTTACCGAATAACAGCTTGCTCAGACCCTTGGTTAGTCAACCTACACTGTTGACTAACCCTCCCTAAAAGTTGGCATCCTATAATTATAAATTTATAATCATAGGATGTGATGTTTGTGGAAATCTACGGTGTAAGCAACATTTTGGCCGTTCTCACTGGAATATCCATAGTGACGATTGGCTGCCTGATCTCTTATCTATTTCAAAAAAATCTATTTAATAAATACCGTGATAAAGTAAGAAATGAGGTGGACAAAGCCCGCTCGGAGCCCCCAGTTATCCCTAATAAAAAGGTATAACAACTTATGACCATCCCAATCATCCCCAATCCTCTATACAAATCTCACTGCGACTAAGCCGTTCCCCGCTTGTGCAAAATTAAAGCTACGGCAAATAGGAGAAGTTCAAGGCCAACCTCGACAAAAGCCGCCACAATAGGAAAAGTATAGTGATAGAAGTTGGTATGTTGGAGGCTGCTTGGGAAGGAGAGTATGCCGAGCGCTAACGAGATTAATGCCCCCGGATAAATCAACGGCTTATAAGTCTTCAGCCCAGTTATTTGTGCGATGCCCTGGCCAAAGGCCCAAATCAAACTGGATGAGGCCACGATGGTCGAACCAACGAGAAACAGTAGCCAGATCATCTCAACTCTTTCAATATAGTTACTGAAATTGATCATCTTGGCGAGCTGGATCCCGGGTGAGCTCATGTATTGCGCATCCTCGATCCCAAATATGCCCACTGATAAAGCCGTAACAAGGCAAACGACCAGCGCACCCATACTGACAGCGCTAAACTTTGCCAGAAAGCCGTTTTCTGGTCGGTTGCAGAGCGGGATATACATAGCCATTATAATGCAAACGCCGAAATTAGTAAGGATTAATGGCGCACCAGTCAGGAAAGGAGTCACACCATTATCAAACTGAGGTAGCAATCTAGACATGTGAAAAGCGGGTAGAACAAGGAAGCTAAGGGTAATAATACTGAGTAAATACAGAGGCCCTAAAAGTTCAGTCATTCTAGCAATTGCTTCAAGCCCTTTACGTGCTATGAGAGCGCTGACCAGGTAACTCGTTACCAAGATAACATTCAAGGGAGTTCGTGGCAAAAAGACGATGTTAACTAACTGGGCTGATCCCCTCAGTACTATGGTGCACACCAGTAAGAAGAACAGTGGGAATAAAATCCCGACCAACCTGCCCAGATATTTTCCTAGGATAGTGATACTGTACTGCACGAGGTTTTCTCCAGGAAAGCGGATACCCATATAGGCGTAGACTAGGGCCAGCATGACGTCGAGCAGCCAGGCGCCGAGTATGGATAACCAAGCATCTCTCCCGGCCTGCATGATCAGCATACCGGGGAGCTGCATCGTTGCAAAGGCCGATATCATGATAAACAACAACCAAACGAACTGCTTTGTATTGATAATTCCTTTTTCCGGCATCCAATCACCTTTCTTACCAGCCAAGTTTTCTCTATACTTACTTAAAGATAGCTTTACCTACTGGTTCGAGCCATCGCTCTAGGAGCACCAGCGGCGATGGTAAGGCAAGGTAGTGGCCCACCGCCAGTAGAATAGTCATAGCGAGGAGCGTGGTCATAACGACCAGCTCTCTTCTCTGACCTTTTTTTTTGAGTGGTAACCCTTCCGCCAAACCAATGGCCAGGGCCGTAAACATCATTAGCACGGTCATTCGTTTATTCCTCCGGCTCGCTTCGCAGCGTAGGGTTGCTTATAATACTAGTATTCAAAATCTCGACCTCACAGGAAACATGATAATTTACCGTGGGGAAAATATTATCCCATTGATCCTTGACCTGCTTCCAATCGACCGGGAAAGAATTATGTAGGTTTTCAGAAAAGCCGACATAGTCAGATTTAAGCTCTTTCTGCGCTGTGTCAATGGTATGTTCAAGTTGTCGTTTCATAGCTTCCTCCGCCTGTTGCTGAATTTGTTCTATTTTCTGGGCATCTCTCACGTTTACATCGGCTGATCCGGTTTCATGAAGTGAAACCTTGGCTCTCATGTCAATATTCATAGTTATGCCATTTTCCGAAATTTGCGGCATAATAGTCGTTTTTCCATCTATAATGTCAAGCTGGATTTCTCCCTTTTCCTCATTAGGCTGTGCTTTAGGCGTATAAGTCAAAGTTATACTACTCCCCTTTGGCGAATCCATAAGCCACCTATGGGCTCTTGTATCCTCTTCATTCAGCACACCCACCATTCTTTGATCTTTGAAAATGGCAGTCTTTGCTATCGTCAGAGTTTTAGGCTTTCCCTCCGAGTCCAAAGGCCTACCAACAGCCTTTTCCAACTGACGGGTAACCTCTTTGTCAATGTCCTGCAACTGAGCAAATGGAGTCGAGCTTACATGCGGATCTTCATTGAGTCGGACAAAAAAATCATTACAGTTCACGGGTAGGACAGGACCTGCTGTTTCAAAGTTCTGCATAATAAGATCCAAGCCTCTCGCTGGCACTTGCTCCAGCGCAATATCTTTCTCTAGAATCTCCTTAGCTGTCTTGTCGGTGGTAAGTATCCTGTCCGTGCGTCGGAACTGTCGGTCGCGTTTTAAGTCGTCCACGATTTCGCCTATTCCCGTTTTCGCCAACCCTTCTCCTATGACAATCAGTTTACAGTGGGAAATTAAGATTCGTCTTGTCGACTGCGCACCTAAATTACGGATGGCTTCAGACAGCGACTTACCCTCGCTATTCATGACCGTGTAAGCCGGTCCACCGTCGCCCCTCTGTCCGCCAGTTTGCTTATTACTTCCGTTCCCTTGAGTGCTCGCAATTTGCACGGTCAAGAGGATTATTTCACTTCCGGGTACACGGTCAACTCCGATCGCCATGACCGTGGCCAGACGATCGACCTCTTTATAATCCCAGCAACCCGTCAGGAGTAAGGCTATTGATAGACATACCATGATCAAAACCAATTTACGCATCGTTAACACCCTTTATTTTTCATTATCATCGGGCGGGACTGGTTTAAGAAAGAATTTCTGTCTCTGTCTGTTGTTGTTATTCTTTGCAATCAGGCGAGGCCTATCACCCATAGCCCACCAAGGTAACCTTATCAAGGAATCTTTCATATCTTTCAGGTTAAAAGGAGCAAACGGAGCCATATAAGGTACCCCAAAAGAACGCAGGGATACAAGATGTGCGCTCATAACTAATACGCCCAGTAGAACCCCATAAAGACCCAAAGTAGACGCTAACGCAATCATACCGAATCGCAAAATGCGGATTGCCAGTGCAAAACTGTAAGAAGGAATGCCAAAAGAGGCAATACCGGTAAGGGCAACAATGATCACCGTGACCGGTGAAACCATGCTGGCCTGCACTGCAGCTTCCCCGATAACTAGCCCACCCACAATACTAACCGCTTGTCCCACCGGCTTTGGCAGCCGTAAACCCGCCTCCCGTAATGCCTCAAAAGTCACTTCCATGGTAAGGACCTCAATCACAGTGGGGAAAGGTGCCCCTTCACGAGCGGCTGTAATGCTGATCAACAACGAAGTAGGCAGCAAACCTCGGTGAAAGGTCGTAATGGCAATGTATAGCGCCGGTAGAAGCAAAGCCAAAGTGAGGAATACGAAACGAACAAGCCGTATCGATGTGGCATAAATAGATCGATCATAATAATCCTCACTGGACTGCAGAAACTGCGTCATCATCGTTGGTACGATCAAAACAAACGGAGTTCCATCCGTAAAAATAGCGACCTGACCCTGCACAATTGCAGCGGCTATCTTGTCAGGCTTTTCGCTGTGATCAATTTGAGGAAAAACCGAGAAAGGTTCATCTTCAATCATCTCTTCAATGTAGGCGCTTTCCAGCACCGAGTCCACGTCAATCAAAGATAACCTTTTTTTCACCTCGTCCACCACTTTGGAATTTACGGTTCCGTCCAGGTAAGCTATATTCACCTCAGTTTTGGTGACCCGCCCAAGGACGAACTTCTCCAGTTTTAAATTAGGTGTTTTTATTTTTCGCCGCAACATTGCCGTGTTTTTCTGTAGACTTTCGGTAAACCCCTCCCGAGGGCCTCTAACAACGCCTTCCGTAGCCGGTTCTGAAACGATCCGCCCATCAAAACCTTTGGTTCCAATTTTCAAGGCTTTGGATGTTCCCTCTAGCAGTAAGACGACACTTCCCGTAAGGACGGCCTCTTCAACTTCTCCGATTGTCGTGATTTCTGTAATGTTGCCGATTTCCAGAAATATATTTTTAATAATTTCAATCGTGTTAGAACCTGAAACGATAATATTTGATGACTTAATGTTTACTAAAGATTTTAAGATGTCTCCGTTGACCGTCTGTTCATCCGTCAGCCCATTCATATACAAGAGCAGAACCGGCACTCGTTCCTGCCCTATCTTCAATTCCCGATACATGAAATCAGGGCAATTGGTAAAGATCGTTTGCATTGTGGTCTGGTTATCAGCGAGAGAACTGCTTAACTTAGGGTTTTCCAGTTCAGTCTCGACCTCAGCCACACGGGGCTGAATTAACTCAGGTTCTGAAGCTTTCTTCATTTTACCGAAACGGAAGGGTCGCATACCGCCTCACATCCTATAATTTCGTTATGTATTAAGTTATATAACTCAATTAGTATCATTTGCGCATTGAAGCACTAATATACAAATTAATAAACCAAATAGGGATAATAGGGAGGGACATCTTCAGGTAAGATGCCCCTCCCTAGCGATCAAGAATGTTTATTAATACATTCAATAGATTAAGAGCCGGAAGGCTCTTTGCTATTAAAGAAAGAAATAGCTTATCGTTCCGTTTGATTAGCCACTAAACTTGCTGCACCATATTTTTCCCTCAAACGTGGTTTTTCAATCTTTCCGGTGGGATTACGCGGAACTTGATCAAATATTATTTTACGAGGACGTTTATAACGCGGCATTCGAGCACAAAACGACTTTATTTCTTCTTCATTACACTTGCAGTCTGGTTTTAGTTCAACGATAGCAGCCGCGATTTCACCCA
>DHWG01000161.1:8916-11888 GCA_002413075.1 Desulfosporosinus sp. UBA5188
GATAGCAGCCGCGATTTCACCCAGACGCTCATCCGGCAATCCAATGACCGCGACATCCTTAATAGCCTTATGCGCACGGAGAAAATCTTCAATTTCTACCGGATATAAATTCTCTCCGCCGGTGATAATTACATCTTTTTTCCGGTCAACCAAATAAATGAAGCCGTCTTCATCAATTCGGGCCATATCTCCGGTAAACAACCAGCCACCTTTGATGGCGGCCGCAGTTGCTTCAGGGTCGTTATAATAGCATTTCATCATGCCTGGCCCCTTGACAACCAATTCCCCAACCTGTCCCTGGATTACAGAGCTTCCACTCTCATTGGTAATCTTGGCTTCCCAATTGTGACCGGGTATTCCGATCGCTCCGACTTTATGAATATTCTCAGTCCCTAAATGGACGCAACCAGGACCAGCCGATTCGCTGAGACCATAATTCGTATCGTAAAGATGGTCAGGGAAATACTTTTTCCAGCGTCGAATTAAGCTGGGTGGAACCGGCTGCGCACCAATATGCATCAGCCTCCACTGGGCAAGATCATAATCTTCCAGCTTCACAGAGCCTCTTTCTATGGCATCCAAAATGTCCTGTGCCCAGGGAACCAAAAGCCAAACAATCGTAATCTTTTCTTCAGAAACTGTTTTAAGGATCCATTCAGGCTTAACGCCGCGAAGCAATACGGCTTTACTCCCAGACAGTAAACTGCCGAACCAATGCATCTTGGCACCTGTATGGTACAGCGGCGGAATACAAAGAAAATTATCCTCCCGCTTTTGACTATGGTGTTCGTTTTCCGTATAACAGGCTGATATCAGACTATGGTGCGTATGTAGAATTGCTTTGGGAAATCCCGTTGTCCCGGAGGAGAAATAGACGGCCGCATCATCTTCATCCGTAAGCTTAATCTGTGGCGCTTCAGAGGAACAATTGGCCGTAAGTCGGTCATAGTTTTCAGCAAACGAAGGACGGTCTTCTCCTGCAAAGAAAAACGTTGTCACTTTAGGTAACTGATCATAAACCATTTCCACCCGCCCGATAAACTCAGGTCCGAAAATCAAGGCAACAGTTTCAGATAAATCTAAACAATATTTTATTTCCTCAGCCGTGTAGCGAAAGTTTAAGGGTACCGCGATGGCGCCCGTTTTTAATATTCCAAAATATATCGGCAACCACTCCAGGCAATTCATTAACAGAATAGCGACCTTATCCCCTTTTTTTATTCCCCTCTTCAGCAGCAGATTAGCCATTCGATTGGCTTTCTCTTCAAAAACACGCCAGCTCATTTCCCGTCGGTATTCACCTGCTGGGTTATTTTCAATCAGTTCATACTCACGCCAAGTGACATTATGACTTTCCTGGAGATCCAAATTAATCTCCGTCAAGCATGTTTCCGGTCCATACATCTTGGCATTGCGCGCTAGTATCTCCGTGATATTCATTATCTATTTCCTCCCGTTCTTCCATCCTACCAAAGATATAACCTTAAAGAATAAATAACCCATACTACAAAAACTACCACTAATTATAAAGGGAGACAAGCAGTTAATCAACAGGTTCTTTGAGCCCACACCCAAACTTGATACGACTCAATCCACGATCTTTAAAGACTCCTTAATCAATATTTGTACCCTTTACATTCCAGCCTACAATATTCTTCCATTCCATTGCTCCGTTTTGTAACTACATCCACATAACTGACAATAACGACGAAACCGAATGTCAACGCTAAAAATAACATCTAAAACACTCCTTTTATTTGTTGCACTTTACAACTATATGATTAAAAAATTATATCGCTCTTTGACAGCAATCGGGACTCTTTGAAATATCATTAGTTGGGGCTGCAATTAAGTAGTTTTTGTTTAAGCATTAAACAAATCCTTTGTTAATCATAAAACGGAAGAATTGCGTAAAGACCTTGATCGACGTTTTTTGAAAGATGTTTAGTTCGCTTTCTATGAAATAATCTTTATTTTTGTAAAAATTGTTTTCAATTCGCCAGGTATGAATGCTAATAAGCAGAAACTACAGGACAATAAAATTAAAAAGGCTACTAAAAAATTTGCAAAAATATTGTTCGATTTTTTGCACGGTGTGATATGTATTCGCTTTTCTCGGACTTCCAATAATAGCAAGTATTTTCATTGCAGGCACCACCCATCCTCATTGTCTCTAAACCAATGGATCGAGAAGCTTGTCGATCATTTCGTCTCTCTGTGAATCATCATAGAAATCTAAACCCATAAAATCCTTGAGCACTGAGGCTCTCAAGAAAATAACCTGGATGGCACTAATGATTCGAATGACTTCCAACTTTAAATCATTTTCATTTTTATCACTAGCCACTTCTCGTAACATTCTTAGGTAACCCTCGGCCACGTGAAAACTATTATCCTCATGACCTGGGTTGCTTAAATCATTCATTATTGAAATCCTGGAAACAGTGGGATTTGCTGCCAAAAAGTTAGCCGTAAATTTCACTGATTGCCTTAACTTTGTCATCGGGTCTACGGTTAAGCTACTGTGCTTCTTTTGGCTTTCTTCAATAGTTTTGTCAATCAAATTCTTAACCGCTAAAGCAATTAACTTATCTTTAGTTTGAAAGTGATAATTGATCAAGCCTACACCCTCACTCGCCATTGTTGCAACACGCCTCGTCGTAATTTTCTCAGCATCTTTCTCTTCCTGTAGCAGGGCAATCGTAGCATTGATAATCCGTTCCCGGGGTTCTATACCTTGCGTGTACATCTAAAAACTCACTTTCTACCTCAATGTCTACTTTGAACATTGATTTGAACACTGTTCTGAACCATGATCAACTTGTATGTTATTTCCCCCTGATTGTCAATCGGATCTATTTGCCAAACTCCGGGAATTTAAGTCAATTAATCATGAAACAACATGATATATAACAAGACAAGGTGCTCCGCTGTAACCACGCGTAACACCTTGTCTTGTCTTGTCTTGTCTT
>DHWG01000161.1:12051-13991 GCA_002413075.1 Desulfosporosinus sp. UBA5188
TGTCTTGTCTTGTCTTGTCTTGTTTTGTCTTGTTTTGTCTTTTCCTATTCAAATACTGCTGTGACTTCTTTTAATTCCTGGCGGATTGAAATACCTTGTGGACAATGGGTTTCACATAGGCCGCACTCCACACAAGAGGATGCTTTTTGCTTAGCAGAAAGGAATCTATTATAGTTTTCTTCCATGCCAAACATATGATAATTGTTATACATAGCGAAACAGCCAGGGATGTTCACTCCCTCAGGGCACGGCATACAATAACCGCAGGCGGTGCAATTGACTTTTATTCTTTCCTTAAAGATAGCTTTCACTTGATTAATAGCGCTTACTTCTTGGATCGTTAAAGAGTTTGCTTCGGCTTCACTGGCTGATTTCAGATTTTCTGTCACTTGATCCATAGTATTCATACCGCTTAAAATTACAGAAACCTCCGGGTGATTCCAAACCCATCTTAGAGCCCAATCTGCCGGTGTTCTTTTTACATCCGTCTGTTCAAAAACATTTTGCGCAGCCTCCGGAAGATTCCCGGCAAGCTTGCCGCCTCTAAGGGGCTCCATAATTGTAATGCCCAACCCTTTTTGAGCCGCATATTCCAAGCCAGCTGTTCCCGCCTGAAAATTCTCATCCAAATAATTATACTGTATCTGACAGAAGGACCAATCATAACAATCGACTATTTCGTTAAACAAGTCATGCTTATCATGGAAGGAAAAGCCTGCATGTTTTATTCTTCCGTCTTTTATGGCCTGATCCAAAAAATCCGCTATACCCGCTTCTTTTAACGTAGGCCATAAAGTACTGTTAATAGTGTGTACTAGATAAAAGTCGATGTGATCTGTCTCAAGCCGCTCTAACTGCTCCTTCAAATATCGATCCATGTCTTCTCTTGTTTTTATCAGCCAACTGGGCAGCTTTGTGGCTATCTTTACTTTTTCTCTATAGCCATCTTTCAAGGCCTTCGCCACAAAAGGTTCGCTCTGTCCACCTTTGTCCATGCCTGTACCATGATAAGGATAGGCAGTATCTATATAGTTTACCCCTTCATCAATGGCATATCGAACCAATTTAATGGCGAGCTTTTCATCGATTTTGCTAGGGTCTCCTCCTGGAAGAAGGGGGAGCCTCATACACCCAAATCCTAAACTAGAGACCCTTTCATTTGTCTTGCCGAACTTTCTGTATAACATAATAACGCTCCTTTAAATATAATAGCCTGGCTGACGTTGATACATCCATCGTTCTCAAGCTTCTTCGCCAATCAGTTAACCCGTTCATTCATTGAAGGTAACCCCAGAGTTTTATACTTACTATATTGTCACTAATTCTACGTTCATGAGCGTTAATCCTCTGCATTCTATTAGAAGAAATACAAACAGGCACCGATCAGCTGAATAATCTGCCGCGCAGTAGTGAATAAAAAAACAGTAAGATCAATTCGGATGGTTGGTCTGAATCTCACTGACTGTTTTAGTTGTGGGGGTGTCGTCGTATTGTCGAAATATACAAAGAGTAAGTTCCCCGCATTTCGCTGAAGCCTTACTCTTTTATCCCTATACATCTAATCATTATGTCATCCGAAATCCCCTGACTTCAAGGTTTAATGATTGTTTTACTTATGGTGCCGATGACCGGAATTGAACCGGTACGGGCTGTTAAGCCCGCGGGATTTTAAGTCCCGTGCGTCTGCCAGTTCCGCCACATCGGCATGAATTATTTGGAGGCGGCACTCAGATTTGAACTGAGGAATAGAGGTTTTGCAGACCTCTGCCTTACCACTTGGCTACGCCGCCGGGGAAAATAATGCTGGAGCGGGTGGCAAGAGTCGAACTCGCGCTTTCACCTTGGAAAGGTGACACTCTACCGCTGAGTTACACCCGCAAATAGATTGGTAAACCAACCCCGCCCCCACAACAGGGGGGCCCCCCCCAAAAAAAAAAAAA
>DHWG01000017.1:0-17414 GCA_002413075.1 Desulfosporosinus sp. UBA5188
ATAAATGGTCTGTGCCAAATTTTAAGGCACAGACCATTTATACGTTGTGATAGCTTTATGGAGCTTATTTAGACTTCATTTTTCTTTCATAGTTACTATACATGAGTAAGGCAACGATTGCGAAGAACAGCGGTCCAGCAATACTCCAAATGGTCGAGGATAAATCCCCTTCCATGGCGGGTTGGATAATTGTAAAGAAGTTTGCGAACCCTACTGTAAACGTTACCACCACAGTCCAGATTAAAGCACTGCCATTACTTTGAAAATTTCAAAAGATTTCTCAATATCTCGATTCTTTTTGAAGGCGTAAAAGGCACCAGATATAAACATGTAAGGGAGTGTCATGGCTACGTTGGTCATTAACACAAGCTTATTAAAGAATTTTGCAGCCGCATCGCCCCCCGAAAGATACGAGTAAGATCATAGCAATAACGACGATACATTGAATCCACATGGCGTTTCGAGGCATTCCATCTTCAACCTCGGACATTTTCCCAGGCCATAATTGCTTTGGAGTTCCCTCGATTATTTGTTTCAAAGGCGCATAGGCTAAGGTGAAGAAAGCTTCAGATAAGGCCAAAACCATCGAAAGACCCACAAATCTAGCCATCCATGCACCCATTGATAAAGCAGCGGCTTGATCGACACCAAAAGCAGTCCCTAATTGATAACCTAGGTTATTCATGACCACATAGCCGACATTGCCCATATGGACGGTCTTAGCCGAAAGAACCTGACTCCAGTTCGTAAACATTCCCACTAAGAATATGCCGAGCGAGTATCCTACCGCGATAATGACTGAAGCGAATATAATTCCTTTGGGAAAAGTTTTTTCGGGATTTTGAGTTTCATATACCACAGACTATTGCGATTTATGCAATAACTAAAAACTTTATTATATCATATAAAACAAAGAATAAAAATAGAAACTGTTTATATATTTGGCTGCAGATCACGTCCAATTTGGCCTAACCCTTAAAAAATGGACAGCCGAGACCAATTAATGGTCTCGCTGCCCTTGTTGAATAATAGTATTACCGCGCTTTAATTAAGTTCCAAAGAGTTGTGCGCCGAAGTAGACGATTAGTCCTAAGATCAGGACATAGGCGAGACAGAATTTTAGAGTGGCTTTAAGAATTTTACCTTCAGAACCAACGATTCCTGTTGCTGCAGCAGCAACGGCTATACTTTGTGGGGAGATCATCTTACCAGCAGTGGCTCCGCCAGTATTGGCAGCGGCTAACCAGTAAGGACTCATGTGTAAATTGTTTGCTACCTGAACCTGTAAGGGGCCAAACAAGATATTTGCGGAGGTATCACTGCCTGTGACAAAGGTTGCTAAAGCACCCATGACAGGAGCAATAATGGGGTAGAAGCTTCCTGTGACGGCTACAATTACGACAGCAATAGAAGCAATCATTCCACTATAGCTCATAACCTTGGCAAGCGCTACAATCGCTAAAATAGTGATGATGGAGACGGTCATTTGCTTGCAAGTGTTGAGGAGAACCTTCAATATTTGCTTAAACTTAGCACCCTGAATTAAACCACCTAAAAAGGTTGCGAGGATGATCATAGTTCCAGGATTTGCAATCCATAAAAATGAATATGGTTTAGCGCCAGGGCCGGTGTAGATTGTTAGTACGGTCTTAATAGAGGAGATGGATTTTTCTATACCTGGGAATAAAGAACTTGTCAGGAGTACAAACAAGAGAATCAGAATGAAAGGCATCCAAGCGATAAGCCCTTCTTTAAGTGAGACGTGCTCACTTTCTGAAGCAGTCTCTTTATAAAATAATTTAGCCATCACGATCGTTACGATGATGCAGATAATCGATCCAAGGAGCGCGGGAAGCGCGGGACCCATATAACGAGCGATTAGAACTTGTGGGATTGCAAACGATAAACCAGAAGCAAGTGAAATTAAAACAACGCCCTTCGCGGCTTTGATACTTCGACCAGTTAGCATCACTAAGACCAAGGGTGCTATGATAATTAACCCTGCTAATTGAACACTGACTGCGTAGCCTAAGGTAATGGGATTAAGTCCGGTCACCTGTGCTAAGGTCGTTACAGGTAATCCAATGGCGCCAAAAGCCGTTGGTGTCGTATTAGCAATCAGACAAATAATTGCAGCAACGACTGGATTAAAGCCTAACGAGGCCATAATACTTGCAGGTATAGCAACGGCCGTACCAAATCCAGCGGTGGCCTCAAGGAATCCGCCAAAACCCCATGCAAGGATTAAGACGAGGATTCTTTTATCGGTTGTGATACCGGTCATGATTTTCACGATAACTTCCATACTACCAGTATAAATTGAGAGATTGTACGTAAACACCGCCGCAATTATGACAATAATAATCGGCCAAATAGCTAGAGCAAAGCCTTCAAAAGTTGCTCCCATAGCTTGAGTGAACGGCATCTTCCAAACTAGAACGGCCAGCAAGATGGTGATGAATAAGGTGATTGCGCAGGTCAGATGGCTTGGCAATTTCAAGACTCCTAGGGAAACCATAAGCCATACAATAGGGATCAGGGCGGTGAAAAACAGAACATAAGAATTCATAGGGTCCCTCCTTCTTATCAATTTCAAAAAGAATAATGGCTTGTTCTCCGCACACAATTTCAATGAATGCCTTGCTACAAAGTAATGTATCTATCAAAAATAATCTTCAAATTACGAAAGATTAATTATTTTCAGACTTGTCAGACCATCAGACCAGTAGATAGTACATATTAGCACAACAATTACTAATTTCCAAAGTTAAATATTTACAGATAATTTGTTATAATTTATAGAATAATGAGAAAAAATAATAAAAATAATGGCTCATAAGGTTCCTGATGAGCCAAAAAAAACACGCGTCGTCATGTTAGAAAAGCAAAAACAGAGTAGTATATGGTATAGCTAAAAATAAGCAGTACAACCTATTTGAGTATGGATATCTTTTAATATAGGATGATGGTAAGGGTCGTAATAAAAATACGGGTGTTGTGATGGTGTTTATAAGAAGGCAGACTGAACGAACAAACTGTCAATAAGCAAAGAGGGGGTGCTAAAGATGATAAGTTTTAAGAATGACTATAGTGAAGGAGCCCATCCTAGAATATTGAAGGCCTTGATGGAATCAAACTTTGAGCAAACTGAAGGCTATGGCGAGGATGGCTATACCATAAAGGCGGTCGAACTGATCAAGCGAAGAATTGGCAGAGACGACGTCGATATTCACCTGCTCTCAGGCGGTACGCAAACAAATCTTATTGCTATCTCGGCTTTCTTAAGGCCCTATGAAGCGGCAATTGCCGCCAACACCGGTCATATACTGGTGCATGAGACAGGAGCCATAGAGGCCACAGGGCATAAAATCATAGCCATAGAAGTCGAGGATGGAAAACTACACGCTGCGCAGATCAAGTCAGTACTTGACTTACATACTGATGAGCATATGGTAAAGCCAAAGTTGGTGTACATTTCAAATTCAACAGAAATAGGGACGATCTATCTTAAAGACGAACTGGAGGAGATCAGCAGGTTCTGTAAGGAAAATAATCTGTTTTTGTTTATGGATGGCGCTAGGTTGGGTTCAGCTTTGTGTTCAGAAGGCAATGAGCTGGAATTGTCTGATCTGGTGACACTGGTTGATGCTTTCTATCTTGGAGGCACCAAAAATGGAGCACTTCTAGGTGAAGCACTCGTGATTTGCCGTAATGAGCTTAAGGCAGATTTCCGATTTCATATGAAGCAAAAAGGAGCCCTGCTCGCGAAAGGAAGACTGTTAGGCTTACAGTTTGTTGAACTTTTCAGAGACAATCTGTACTTCGATTTGGCAGAACATGCCAATCGGATGGCCGCTTTGCTGAGGGAGAAAATCACCAAAGGGGGGTTCAAGTTTCTGGTAGACTCTCCAACAAACCAACTATTTCCTATTCTACCTAATCGATTAATTACGGAGCTTGAGAAGAAATATTTATTTCATGTCTGGTCGAAGGCTGACGCCGATCACTCTGCTATTCGCCTCGTCACCTCCTGGGCAACGAAGGAGGCGGCTGTGTTAGCTTTGATTGAGGACATGGCACGAAGTGTTTAAAGGCAACACGGTGATCATGAAAGCAACTTTGTTATGGGAAGGATCTGACCGTGAAAACTATTAAGGTATCGGTCCGTAATCTGGTTGAGTTTGTTCTCAGGCATGGAGATTTGCTACCGGGTTCGATCGGTGCATCACGTGCCCAAGAGGCGATCAGAGCGCATCAGTTTATCCAGAAAACAAGCGGCCCGGAGTACGTGCCGGAAGTAACGCTCAGTTATATCTACCTTCAAGAGGATGTTGGACTGGAAGTTAAAGGGCGTGCTGATGGTGTCATTCAGAGGGAATCCGGCCAATGCATTGATGAAATTAAAACCACGTCGCTGGATTTAAGCCTTATTGATGAAACGTTTAATGATTTGCACTGGGCTCAAGCTCAGTGTTATGCCTTTATGTACGCTGTGCAAGAAGGCTTAGAAAGGATGGAAACGCAACTAACCTATTTCCAGCTTGATACTGCTCAGACCAAGAAATTTTCTAAGAGCTTTTCCTTAGCAGAGCTATCGGTGTTCTTCCTTGATTTAGTAGAGCGTTATCTAAACTGGGCGCGGCAATTACAGGAATGGACGGACAGGCGAGATATCAGCATTCGCACGCTGCAATTCCCCTTCGGAACGTACAGACCGGGACAGAGAGAACTTGCTATAGCAGTTTACAAGACGATCAAAGAAAGCCAAAAACTATTTGCCCAAGCGCCTACAGGGATTGGGAAGACCATGGGCACTTTGTTTCCCGCCTTTAAGGCGATGGCTGAAGGCCTTACTGTGCATATCTTTTATCTCACGGCGAAAACCATCACTCGAACGGTTGCGGAGAAAGCGATCAACACGTTGCAAAAGGATGGCTTAGAGATTAAACGGTTGACCTTAACCGCTAAACGTAAATTGTGTTTTCTCCCTGAGGTGGCGTGTTTACCCGAGGAATGCCTTTATGCAAAAGGGTATTACGACCGGGTACGAGCGGCCGTTGAAGACGTGTTTGATGAGGCCGCGTGGACGCGTCAGGTGATCGAAGAATATGCCTTTAAGCATTCTATTTGCCCCTTCGAATTTTCTTTGGAAATGGCGAACTGGGCCGATGTGGTTATTTGCGATTATAATTATGTCTTTGATCCACGAGTGTATTTAAGGCGATTTTTTCTCGACGGGGGAGAATACACTTTCTTGGTGGATGAAGCGCATAACTTGGTTGAGCGGGCTCGGGATATGTTCTCAGCGGAGCTCTCCAAAGAGTCTTGGCTGAAGCTTAAGCGACTCACGAAAGATGACGATCCCAGACTGACAAAAAGCTTAACCAGAGTGAACACGGCCTTGGTTAAAGTGAAAAAACGCTGCACGCAAGGCAGTGGAAGTGGAGAATGTGTGGAAAAGGAATCTCCCACCAAGCTGATCCAAGCGTTGCGCCACTTTGTCAAAGAGGCTGAACAATTTCTCAAGATGAACGAGCAACGGCTTATTTGGCGTGAACAACTTGTGGAACAGTATTTCCAAGCGCTCAGTTTTATTAGAACCGCGGACAGTTATGATGAACACTACGTCACTTATATGCAGCAGGTTCAGGAGGATTTCCGAGTGAAGTTGTTCTGCCTTGATCCCTCCGTGCGCTTAAAGGAAGCCTTGGGAAGAGGGCGGGCCGCAGTGCTTTTTTCGGCGACCTTAAGCCCCATGGACTACTTCATGAATGTTTTGGGTGGCGAGGAAACATCGTATAAACTGAAATTGCCGTCTCCGTTTCCCACAGAGAATCTTTGCCTGCTGATCAACGATCGCATCTCTACCAAGTATAAGCAGCGTGCTGCAAGTTATGAGCTTGTAACCGAAGCGATCGCCTTGGCAGTTGAACACAAAGCGGGAAACTATCTTGTTTATTTCCCGTCGTATGCTTACCTGCAGGAGGTCTATCTTAGGTTTAGGGCACAATACCAACAAGTTAGGGTGATCTGTCAAACTTCAGGTATGGTGGAAGAGGAACGGGAAGCATTCTTAGCAACGTTTGCCACCAATCCCGATCAAACCCTGGTTGGATTTGCCTTGATGGGAGGGATTTTCGGCGAAGGTATTGACCTTATAGGGGATCGACTTTCTGGCGCGATCGTTGTCGGTGTTGGTTTGCCCCAAATGGGCATGGAACGGGATATTATTCGCGACTACTATGAAACCACCAGTGGACAGGGCTACGAATTTGCTTATATGTACCCAGGCTTCAACAAGGTCTTACAAGCAGTCGGACGCATCATTCGAACGGAAGAAGACCGGGGAATTGTGCTGCTTATTGACGAACGTTTCTCTCAAACGTCGTATAAAAAGTTGTTTCCCGAAGAATGGACAATGATTCGAAGTGCGGGAAATACCGATAATGTCTGTAAAACGATCAAGAGTTTCTGGGCCCGTTGAAAGTTCCTTATATGATACGGACAATAATTTTATGTAATACGTCGGTCGTATAACCTAAGAAAATCTCAGCATCTTTAATATGGTGGTAAACTTCTCGGTATTTTATGGCGTGCATCGGGTCTTGACTATTAAATAACGCCACTATGCCGGTTCGATACTCATCCTCAATGTTGAATTGGACTTTACGGATTTTGCCTATTTGAAGTTGTGATTTGCGTGGATCTTCTTTCAATAGCTGGATTGCCTCAGCAAGGAGATCTGTCCCCACCTTTAATTGCTGCACCATGTTCTTAATAATGGTATCCCCAACCACTATAAATGCTTCCATTTCCATGAGTGTAGATTTCGAATATTGTACCACCCTATCCATTTCAACCGAGAGGGAATATATATCCTGACGATCAAACGGCGTGACGAAGGCCTCTAATAGATTTTCTTCCATCATAAAACGGCACCGATTTGCGACATCAGCCTCGCGTAATAAGTGCTGGTAGTCTTCAACGGATCGGCTAGCAAGCCAACTACTTAAATATCCCACCACGTTGGTAGAGGCTTCTGCCTGATTACCGATCATCCTATGAAAATCATGTTTAATAGGAAACAGCCTCTCCCAGAAACTATGTTTGGCCATTGTTTTCCCTCCCCAGTCTTGATAATTCATTCTTGGATACGCACGCTCACTTCACTAAATGCAGCACGTAAAAGACTAAGCCTGCGACTATTGCAGAAGCTGGTATTGTGATACACCAAGCAATGACAATTTCTTGTCCAATCTTCCAGTTAACCATCCTGAATTCATCCGCTCCACCGACGCCTATAACGCTACCAACCACCACATGAGTCGTGGATACAGGCGCTCCAAGTGCTGTCGCTAAAACTAGGCACCCACCTGAGGACAGCTGAGAATTCAGGCTATGGATGGGGCGGATCGTGTAGATATCTCTTCCAATGGTTTTCATAATCGGCCAACCACCCAGCAACGTACCAGCGAACATGACTACCCCAGCTAAGCCTTTAACCCAGATTAAATCAACTTGGCTGTTTGAATAACTTGCAGAAGCTAAAGCTAGCCATATAATTCCAACGGTTTTCTGAGTATCATTGGCACCATGACTATAAGCTAATAACCCCGCCATGATCCATTGTATTTTTTTAATGGACCCATTTATTGAGAATTTTGCATTTCGCAAAACTAGATTTGATATTGATTGAAGTATAAACGCCGCTATAAAACCTAGAAGGGGAGACACTATTAAAGCGACCACGATTTTCATGACGCCCAGTAATTGATGACCTGGACCGATCAGCTCACTCCAACCCCACAAAATATAATTTGTGCCACGTGCCACCCAAACGGCTCCCACTAATCCCCCCACCAAAGCATGTGTGGAACTTGAGGGGAATCCCAATTTCCAAGTGATTAGATTCCATACCACAGCCCCAGTCATTGCTGCTAAGAGTACCTGAAGCAATGAAGCTTCTGTAGGTATTGTAACAATTCCAGAAATGGTATTGGCGACTGCGTTGCCACTCGTCAACGCTCCCGCGAAGCCACAGAAGGCCGCCAAAGAGATTGCCTGGATCGGGTTTGCTGCGCCACATGAAATAAACGTCGCAACAACAGAACTAGCATCATGAAGGCCATTGGTTAACGTAAAGATTAGCGCAACCAATATAACGATGACTAGAATAATTACCGTGGAAAAAGGCATGTTCCACCTCCTAAAGTATTTATAGGTCTATTCTCAGTTCATCGAACTTAATCCTTCACGTGTTTATTTTGTCCGATAACAAGACCATTATGTGAACGCCCAGTTCACCATGACTTCGGACAATCAAGGGGACGCCCAAGTGCATTTGGACGTCCCCCTTTAAATATTTCGTCAAATGATTGTTGCTCTTTCAAACCCCACGAACCTAAATTAACGTAGGCTTTCAATCGCCTTCTGTGCCCATTGGGAATCCTTAAGTAGCGCTCTTCCTACGCCAATAAGGTCGGCTTTTCCTTCTTTAAGTAGCTGTTCAGCGGCCTGGACTTCAGTAATTCCACCCGTTAGAATGACGGGAATGGAGACGACTTGTTTGATCGCTTCACTGAGCGGTGCAAAGAAACCTTGTCCGGTGTGGCCCGGTACATTAAACCCTGAGAAACCGCCGGATATATCGAGAAGACAAACTCCGGCCTTTTCAAAGGCTTGGGCCGCAATTTGACTGTCTTCCAGGGCCGTCCCGCCCTCTGTGTAATCTGAAGCCCCTAAACGTAAAAGAATGGGGAAATCTTCGCCTACGACGGCGCGTACTGCTTCAATGATTTGGAGGTGAAGCCGGATGCGGTTGTGAACATCCCCGCCATATTCATCGGTACGTTTGTTGGTCAGCGGAGAGAAAAATTGATTGAGAAGGTAGCCGTGGGCGGAATGGATTTCCACGCCATCAAAACCGGCTTCTTTAGTGCGTCGTGCCGCGTCCTTAAAGGCTTCGATAATAGCAGAAATTTCTTCATGGGTCAGTTCAAGTGGCATAGTCCCTTGACGTGGATTTTTGACAGCTGAAGGAGCCACCGGAGTTGATCCAATAATTTCTTCAGTGGCTGCACTTCCGGCATGGTTCAGTTGCATCACGGTCTTAGAACCATTACCGTGAATGACAGCGACTAGCTTTCGTAAACCTTCAATCATGCTGTCATCCGCAGCGGAAAGCTGTTGTGTACTGGCTCTGCCTTTCGCTGTTATAAAGCTATGTTCAATAATGATCAGCGATAGGTATCCGCCAGCAGATTTCTCGGCATAGTAGTCAAGAATCGCCTGGGTCACCTTCCCATCGGGTTCAGCTTTCGCGGTTGCCATGGGCGGCATAATCAAGCGGTTCGACAGTGACAACGTGCCAGTTTGTAAGGGCTTTAGTAAATAAGACACAAGTAAAACCTCCTCTTCATATAATCAATATTCGTTAGCTTATCCAATCTATGATCCAGCGATGATCGTTTCCACCGATTTACTGATTCTATTGGAGATGGCTTGATATCCAGCAGAATTTGGGTGTAGACCATCTTTGGAGATATAGCGACCTAGATTAAATTTTAGTAGGTCGGAGGTTGGAATGAAGATTCCCTTCCCATCTTGTTCGACGAGCTGCTGGGTATCATAATTCCAGGTGTTCAAAAGCCGGATATCTTCGACGCTGTTGGCCTTTTCATATGGATTATATAGTCCTAGAAAAATAACGATAGAATTCGGGTTAGCTTTTCTTAATGATTTCATCGTTTGTTTTATATTGGCAAGGTAGCTGTCCAGTCTCACTTTAAATTGATCTTCTTTCGCAAGATCGTTCAGGGAAAGGATACGTCTTACATCATTGCCACCAATAGAAATTAAGATGAAATCCGAATCGGCCAAGGTTTTGTCTAACTTTTGGCTTTGGAGTTGTTCTAGAAGACCGATGCTTTCCAGCCCGTCTATGCCTGCGTTCTCTACGAGGATATCTTTAGCGGTACTGTTTTTAAAATAGTCTGGAAGATAGCCGGCAAATCCCTTGCTGTTTTCATCACCGGTTCCTTTAGCAATAGAGTCCCCAAGCAGGAGTACTTTAAACGAGTTGGCATTCTTGGAAGGTAGTTTGGTTGAATTTGGCGTTGTTTGAGGGACTGCAGCTTTGGACGTTGGCTGAGGATTGACTGCCGTTGTGACAATAATCGCCTGATAGAAACCAATGGCTAAGACGATGAAGCCTACTGAGGCAATCGTAAGAATAGTGTACCACATGCTCTTTTTTAACACATTCATTCTCCTTAAACCAGGATATCTTGTTTTGTGAAATAGACAAAGCTAATGATCATTGAGGCAATAGCCCATCCTAACAGGACAGTCACTGAAAATAGCATATTCATCCCTTCAATCGGCTGGAAGGACCCTGATAAATAATCAGTGAGTCGTAGGTTGACCATGAACAGGTAGCGAGTGATCTTCCAATCAGCGAGGAAGAAACTAATAAAATTACCGGCGACTAGGGTAGACATAATAATGCCAATCGAGGAAGCCGTGCTTTTTACAAGGACTGAGATCATGAAAGAAATACTGCCGACGACGAAGGCCACAAAAAAAGCTAAGGAATAAACCATGAGAGAATATTGCCACTGAGGGACGTTACGAACGCCGGTAGAATCTAATTGTCCCGCCAGCACTTTGAAACCTGTCGCTACCGGGGCAAACCAGCCTCCGAAGCCAAAGAAGAACCCTGAAACAATCGCCGCTAGGACAAAAGAGACGAAGACAACAAGAACCTCCAAGATCAAAAGCGCTAAATATTTGCTGAGTAGAATCCTCCACCTAGGTACGTTCCGAACGAGGAGAAGTTTGATGGTTCCGCTAGAAGACTCCCCGGATACCATATCTGAAGACAACATAATAATTAAAAGAGGCAAGAATAGGAAAATAGCTTGTTGCATAAATATGGTCGTAAATTTTGCGGCAGATTGTTCTAGGGGGTTAATGTTATTATCAAGGTTATATTGAAGTTGTTCCATCCTTACGCGGCTGGAAGATTTACTTTTCTCGTCCATATAAGGACTGTCCAGCCTGTTCTTTATATCGATGATCTGCTGGTCAGCCAGCTTACGCCAGTCATCAGTCGCCGTCACTCCCATGCGTTGAGAGAGTTGAGCCTTGGTTCTTGCTAAGGATTGGTTTTGACCATAAGCAAAGATCGTAATCAGTACAATGAGGATGGCAAAAACAAACATCAGTCGTTTTTTGGAAATCATTTTTATGACTTCATTTTCAATCAGTTTAAACAATTTCGTCACCTTCTGTCAGGTCTAGGAATAAATCTTCTAAAGTGCTTTGTTTTGCCGAGCAATACGTGAGAGCTAGGCCCTCTCTAATAAAACATTCATTAATTTTAGCAAGGGGGTGTTGGGTGATGTTCGCACTAATGGTATTTTTTTTCAGATGAACAGCCTCGATTGCCCAATGTTCTCTGAGGAGGGCTATCGCCTTCTCAGGATTATTTAACTGCCATTCTATCTGATCATCATGTAAAATGTCCTGGACATTGGCCGTTTTAATGACGCTTCCTTGCTTGATGATGGAGACGACGTCACACATCTGCTGTATCTCCATCAGTAAATGGCTCGATACGAAAACCGTCATACCTTCTTCATAGGCGAGTTTTCTAATCAAATTTCTGAATTCGGTCATTCCGGCAGGATCGAGTCCATTGGTGGGTTCGTCAAGAATTAAGAGCTTGGGCCTTGACATGATCGCCTGGGCAATTCCTAAGCGTTGCCGCATGCCCAAAGAATAGGTACTGGCTCTGTCATTGATCCGGTGCTGGAGGCCCATCATTTCTACAACGTCTTTAATCCGTTGCTGAGTGATCGTTTTATCCATCGCCGCAAATTGTAATAAGTTTTCCATGCCAGTTAAGTATTTGTACATATCTGGGCTCTCAATAATGCACCCAATATTCGAGAGAGCTTTGACGAAATCGTGGGCTACAGAATAGCCGCAGATGGTGACAGACCCTTCCGTGGGTTTAATTAATCCGACAATCATCCGGATCGTGGTCGTTTTTCCCGCGCCATTCGGTCGAAGAAAGCCAAAGATCTGGGAGGGATAAAGAGTTAGGGTCACCCCTTTGACAATTTCCTTGCCCTTAATTGTTTTTTTAAGTTGGTTAGTTCCAGTACTGGAGTTTGCTGCATAAATTCTCCTCTTTTAGCCCATGTATACTCTGAAATAATACAGATACATTATAAAGAAAATATTCCCAAATAGAAAGCTTGAGTTATCCAGATTTTCAAAAGAATTCGTTAAGATATTGTGTACTATGCCCATCCTGCATCTTTAGTCAACAGAATTTCATTGATACGAACTTCTTTCATAAAATAATGCAAGTATAAAAAGGTATATAGAATATCTTGCCGAATTATGATCTTTGAGATGAAGTTAAGAATTATATTTAGGGATGTGTCTTAATATGAAGCAGGGTTCACTTGAGAAAGTTCCGATCAACTATGACGGTTTTGAAGTCGAATCCGACACGATTTCTCAGTTAAAAGAAATACAGGCTATGCTTATTCAGTCTGAAAAAATGAATTCCTTGGGTCAGCTCATTGCAGGGATTGCCCATGAAATAAATAATCCGGTCGCTTATGTTATGGCTAATGTTGAAATTATGGTGCAATACTTTGCTTCAATGAAGGGATTTTTTGAGGATTGTGAACAAGAAAAGATTGTAAATCTACAGAGTATTAAAACAAAGTATGATATCGATTATATTCTTGAAGATTTTTCAGCTCTCCAAAAATCAACCTTGGAAGGTGGAGAAAGAATCAAAAAGATTGTCTCGGAATTAATAAATTACGCTAGAATTGATGACTCGGAAAAAAGTCTTAATAGTATAGCGGAATGCATTATGAGCTCTTTAACGATTGTGAAACCAGAAATAAAAACAAATGCTATAAATTTGCGTTTGAATTTTTCTGAAACTTCCGCTATTGAGTGCTATCCAGCACAATTAAAACAAGTGTTCCTAAATATCATCATCAATGCGGTACAGGCGGCCGGCGAGAAGGGTAATGTTTACATCAACTTATACGAAAAAGAGAACTTTATCATCGTTGAAATTGGAGATAATGGCCCAGGAATTACAGATGAACATAAAGGGAAAATATTTAAGCCTTTTTTTACCACAAAACCACAGGGAAAAGGTGTGGGACTGGGACTGAATCTATCGTATAAAATAATTAAGAAACTCCATCATGGCGAAATCTGTTTTGACTCGAGCGCTGAAGGAACCATATTTACTATTTCCCTATCGAAAGGAGAAAGATGATGGGCACAAAAGGAGATTTACTTATTATTGACGATGAAATTGAGGTACTAAACACTTTAAAACGTGTATTTGAGAAAGATTATGAGCTACACATCACTCAAAATCCTAAAGAGGCTTTTAAAATAATGGAAAAATTCAATATAGGCGTCGTCTTATGCGATCATCGTATGCCGGAAATGAATGGTACTGAATTTTTCGTAAAAGTTAGGGAAATGTACCCTAATGCAATAAGAATATTAATTACGGGGTATTCACAAATAAGTGACCTTATTATATCTGTTAATCAAGGCAGAATTTTCAGTTATATAACAAAACCTTGGAATTTAGGGGACCTTAAAAACACCATTAAGGAAGCCTTCAACGAAAATGCTCTTATTCTGGAAAATTCAAGCCTGTTAGAGTCTTTAAAGAAGTCAAACCAACGCCTCAAGTTAGAAATCGAGGAGCGTAGACAGATCGAAGAAAAAGCGCTCCGACTGGCCTCCATTGTAGAGTCCACGGAAGATGGAATTATGGGGCTGGCCCTTGACGGAATTATTATAGACTGGAATAGAGGGGCAGAATGTATTTACGGCTATACTGAGGCGGAGATACTTGGTGAGTCTGTTATAAAACTAATTCCTGAGGGCAAATATGATGAGTTTCAGGAGATGATCGGCAATATTTCGCAAGGAATGCCTATGACACATTATGAAACGATACGCCAACGGAAAAATGGGGAAACAATTAATGTTTATTTGACAGTGTCTCCGATCAAGGATCATGCTGGAAAAGTTATTGGTGCCTCTAAAATTGTCAACGATGTGACCGCACAGAAGAAGTTAGAAAAAGAAATGGTGCGTATGGATCAAATGACTCTGGTCGGTGAAATGGCGGCAAGCATCGGGCATGAAGTGAGAAATCCGATGACGACGGTCAGAGGCTTTTTGCAACTATTTAAGGAACATAAGGATCCTGCTAAATACAGTGAGTATATTCCCCTTATGATCAGCGAACTTGATCGGGCGAATTCCATTATTACAGAATTTCTATCGATTAGCCAGACAAAAAAAGTAGAATTGGCTCAACAGAATCTGAATGATATTATAGAGCGTATTTTACCGCTTGTTCAGGTAGACGCGATTAATGAAGAGAAAACGATCAAGTTAGAACTGGAGACGATTCCAGATCTTCTGCTGAATCATAAAGAGATCCGGCAAGTCATCCTTAACTTAGCGAAAAATGGTCTTGAGGCCATGGCTAAAGGCGGTTGCCTTATCATAAAAACATCCTTAGTGGATAAAGAAGTGATTTTGGCGATCCAAGATGAAGGGAAGGGCATTAAACCAGAAATAATGAAGCGGTTAGGCACTCCCTTTATAACCACCAAAGAAAAAGGCACAGGTTTAGGACTGGCTGTTTGTTTTGGAATCGCAGCACGGCACAAGGCTGAAATTATTGCCGTTACGAGTCCACAGGGTTCAACGTTTTTTATGAAGTTTCCTTTAGTCGGAGTTATATGAATCATTCTGCCTTTCTTTTGGCCTGGTATATAGCGGAAAAAAGAGATTTACCTTGGCGGAAGACGGGAGACCCCTATGTGATCTGGGTGTCTGAAGTCATGCTGCAACAGACCCAAGTGAGGACCGTCATTCCTTACTATGAACGATTTCTACAGCGCTTTCCCGGGGTAGAACAACTGGGAACGGCAAGTCTTGAAGAGGTCTTGACGGTGTGGCGTGGGCTAGGATACTATTCTAGAGCCCGCCGTATGTGGGAAGCCGCTCATTATCTTCTTGAGCAACAGGGTGGGAAGATGCCAGGAGATTATGAAGCCCTTCTACTGGTGCCAGGAATTGGGAAGTACACGGCAGGTGCCATCGCCAGTATTGCTTTCGGGCAAAGAGTTGCAGCAATTGATGGCAATGTATTGCGGGTGGTATCACGACTTTTAGCATGGTCAGAGCCGGTGGAGACGTCACGAACCTATCGGCACTTTAGCGACCATCTGATGGCGTGGCAACCGGCTCTTCAACCGGGAGACTTTAATCAAGCGTTGATGGAATTAGGGGCGATGGTTTGTACCCCCACTAAACCAGACTGTGAAAGTTGTCCAATGGCCCAGGTCTGTGTGGGCTACTTGCATGGCGACGTGCACCTCTACCCTGTGAAAAAATTAAAACCAAAGCGTCAAGTGCTGACCCGCTTAACCTTTGTTCTTCGACGAGGGGACCAGGTATTTTTACAGAAACGTCCGTCACAGGGTATGCTGGCAGATCTTTGGGAGTTTCCTGGAGTAGAAATAAGTCAGGAAAATGGTTTGGACGAATGTGTTCCAGTGATTGAGAAGGGGGAGTTTTTTGGGTTTTTCCAAGAAGCTGTTCATGAGCGCGCCTTTGATGGACTGGTGAGAAAACAATTCCAGCAGGGTTTAAGAATGAACGGACCGGTCTGGTATAATTTCACCCACCGACGCTGGAAGATTATCTGGGCTTTTGTGGATTTGCCGACACCACTTGAGCCTATAGCTGCAGCCCAAAAAGCAACAGAGTCTGTTGATCAGAGGTGCTGGGTCACATTGCAACAATTAAATGAAGTTGCTTTGCCGGTGGCGTTCAGAGCCATTGTTGAGGATTTAACCAAGCGTGGCAGTCTTTAAAACCAGTTGAAGGGATAAGAGCACAGAAGAATGGCCTACCGAAGCGTCATAAGCACGGTAGACCATTTTTCTGTGTTAGGTTATTTGGGGCGTGGTAAGATGAGCTGCATCACGAGTCTGCCTTCGCCCTCACCGTACTCATCATGTCTGAAATCCGTCACCAGGAATCCCAACTTACGCTCATAAAGTGTAACAGCGGCAACATTATCCGGGTCCACGGTGAGTTCCACTTCTTCAATAGTTTCCTGGGATAAAGCGTCAAAACTCTCCTTAAGTAATTTAGCCCCTATTCCTTGACCCCGGGACTCTTTGGAGATAGAGACCCCGACCATATAGGCTTTTTTGGGACGATCCCAATCTAACATGTAGTGCACCAAACCAACAATTTCGTTGTCCAATTTATAGACATAAACACGACCGTGCCGTATGAGTGGCTCAAGATTCCAGACCGTTAAGCCCCCCGTTCCAAAGGCTTCTGTTTCTATCTGAACTAAACGTGCAATAATTTTAGGGTCCATCGTTCGCACTAATTCAATCATGAGATCCTCCTTTGAAAATTTTCCCCACATACTTTGAATCACTGACTGAGAGCAATCCAGAGTAGGCGAGAGAGAACGCAATTTCGTCCCCAACGTTTATTTCGTGTTCGGAGTCTTCAATATCGAGGATCATATGGTCGCTACTAGCCCCTAGGATCGTTAATCGTTCGTCAATTGGACTAATGCCTTCAATGTTGACATCCTGTTTTCCCATCGATACAATGGCTCTCTTGCGGACTCCAATATCTGTAAATTCTGGGATATTGCCAAAAGCATCTCGACCAATCGTCCCCGTCGGCATTGATGGCTTGGACTTAACCTCGATCACTTCAGCACGTAGGAGGAAGGCATCTTGGTGAAGCCAACGAATCTTTCGATTGTTGGTGGTATCCGTCCCCAATAAGATTCCCTCGCCAATCCTCAACTGATTCACTCCGTGAGGGACTTCATCATTACCTATTAGCAATAACGATGAGGTGCCACCACCTGAAATAATCTCAATTTCATGGCCTAATTGGTTTTCAATAGCATGGCCTAATTGGACCAAGATCCCAAGATTATTAGAACTAGGCAGTATTCCCCCAAAACACCCCATATTGGTTCCAAGGCCAACGAGCTTAATTCCCTTCAAACCCATAATTTGCTTCGCAATGCCAAGAACATTTTCCTGCAATACCCCTTCACGTAGGTCGCCAACATCCACCATTAATATAACCTGATGAATTTTCTGTAACTGTCTGGC
Source organism: Desulfosporosinus sp. UBA5188 (assembly GCA_002413075.1). GTDB lineage: Bacteria > Bacillota > Desulfitobacteriia > Desulfitobacteriales > Desulfitobacteriaceae > Desulfosporosinus. Next base: position 17,238 of record DHWG01000017.1, read on the forward strand.
TGCTTCAGCTAAGGCCTTGATCACCGTTATTTCTGAATTGATACTCGTGTCGGTATGCTGAACAACCTGCAGAACATTGCTGAGGCGTGGAATTCTCAGCAGAGTCATAGGTTGCGTAAATCCTTTTTCTCTAAGTTCAATGATGTTTTCCATCCTGGAATCTGCCAGGCCGTCAAT
>DHWG01000017.1:17635-17939 GCA_002413075.1 Desulfosporosinus sp. UBA5188
ATTGCACTAAATCCTTTGGTAACACCGATAACTTCTATCCCTTTTCGGTGGCATCGTTCAACCACCTGAGAGGTATTATATCTAATTTTGTCTAGGTCAATCTCAAGAACTGGACTACCTTGCACGTAGAATACCTCCTCTTAACATTGGACTGGCCCAAGATTCTCCTAACTATAACAGATTGGGAGAAGTTTAGTATATATATTTAGCAGTAGAAGGATTATTAATTAGTATGTTGAAATACTCTAGAGATTATGAATCATAAATTGGAAGTGCCCCAACATCGCGCTATGCAGTGCTAGGC
>DHWG01000017.1:18212-18388 GCA_002413075.1 Desulfosporosinus sp. UBA5188
ATGCAGTGCTAGCGTCATGTTGGGGCACTTCTTTAACGACAACCTAGGTAACTCCATTTTCATCAAAAATACGCTTAATATTGCGAATAATAATGCCAAAAGGAAGAAGTCTATTCAACTTTAATAATATTAGATAAAATATTAAATATATTAATACTGTCTCTTATACACATCTC
>DHWG01000139.1:0-2213 GCA_002413075.1 Desulfosporosinus sp. UBA5188
CGTTGTGGAAAATTATCAGGAAATTGTTAAGCGCCTTACTTCTGGATCAAGATGTATGGCCGTGGTGAAAGCTGATGCGTATGGCTTAGGTGCCGTGGAAGTTGCGCATGCTTTGGAACGAGCCGGCTGTGAAGCCTTTGCAGTGACAAGAGTTGACGAAGGACTTATCTTGCGCGAGCACGGGATAGAAGGCTTAATTCTTGTGCTGGGGCCCACTACGCCGGAAGAATGGCCACAGGCTATTGCAGCGCAGCTACAGTTAACCCTCTCTGAATTATCCTCCATTGAGGCCTTGAATGAGGTTTGTTCCGAGCTGGAAGATGAGCCCGCTACCCAAGTCCAGGTTCATCTCAAGGTGGAGACTGGCATGGGGAGAACCGGGTTTCAGTATACTGAACTGGAAGCGTTGATTCATGGTCTGGAAAAAGCCCCTCATCTTCAGGTGGTAGGCGTGTATACTCATTTTGCTCGGGCGGCTCATAGGGACAAGGCCTATACCTTGTTGCAATATGACCGCTTTACGTCTTTCACGGTCCGTCTGGGACAACTAGGGATCCATCCAACTTGGAAACATGTATGCAACAGCGCAGCTTTTCTCGATTACCCAGATTGGCACCATAATTTTGTGCGTATCGGGACCTTGCTGATTGGTCATTATCCGGGTCAAGGATTTAGTGGAAAATTAAAGCTGAGGGACCCTTGGATAGCTAAAAGCCGGATTATTCATCTGCGCAAAGTCCCTAAAGGGACTTATGTAGGGTATCAAAGTATCTATCGCACGAAGGCGGAGACTCAGCTTGCGGTAATTCCCGTGGGGTATGCAGATGGGTTTGGTTTAGCGCCTCATTTTACGCCTCTGGGTTGGATAGATTTCCTTAAGATATTTTTTAAAAATTTTGTCGCTTTATTTGGTCTCTTCCTCGGGGTAGAACGGGTTGAAATTAAAGGGGAAACAGTTCGCGTTGCCGGAAAAATAGGTATGCAGCTCACTGTGATCGATGTAGGAATGCAGGTTTGTGTGCTGGGGGATGAGGTTGGGATTCCGCTGCGTAGGACTGTAGCAAACCCTCGAATCCCTCGAAAATATAGACAAGATGGACAAATATTCGCGGAACGGGTTATGGTAGAAGGAGTTTGCCATTTTAAACAGAATTCTCTATAAGATCACTACATTGAGAAAGAAGTCAAACATAGTGAGGTAAAAGATAAACATGAAGAGAGGGAGAGAGGGGTAGAAAGTGGGTAAAATTCTTGTCGTGGATGACCAATTTGGTGTGCGGCGTCTGCTCTGTGAGACCTTTAAAGAAGATCATCATGAAGTCGAAATGGCATCGAATGGGGCGGAAGCACTTCAGTTACATAGGGATTTTCAGCCAGATCTCATTCTAATGGACATGAAAATGCCAGGAATGAACGGTATAGAAACCCTAGAAAAAATTCGAGAATTGGGTTGCCAAGCAGATGCTATAATGATGACGGCCTATGGTGAAAATCATAATATGGAGCAGGCGAAGGAACTTGGAATTCTCTTTTATATGGGTAAGCCCTTTGATTTGTTTGAGCTGAGAGAACGGGTGAGAAAGATATTAACAGTGTCCGAGTATTAAGCGTAAATTCTGACCTCCCAACTATGGTGACTTTTTTGTTCGTCTAATGGCAGGAAAATCTACCTGAACGACGAATTGTAAGAAGTATATGCTGTAGGAAGAGGTGGGAATTATGATTCTAACAACCAATACGACTGTGGCTCTTCAATGTTCCCAATGCGGGGAGCTAGAATTCCAAGCCCTCTCACTCTTTGCCTTTTCTCGGCGAGGTTGTACGAACGTGCTTTGTGGTTGCGGTCTGCAACTTATGTCAGTTACCAGTAGTAACCATCAGCAGTTCAACGTCTCTTATGCTTGCGCTTACTGTGGGGAGACCCATTATTTAAGATTAAACCGGCAGGCAATATGGGGTCATGACGCCTTGTCGCTGACTTGTCCTGCCGTGGAAGCGTCTGTCGGATATATTGGGCCTAAGCAGAAAGTCACCCAGGCCTGTGATAAGCGAGAAAAATCCATTGGGGACTTGGCAATAGAGCTGGGTTATGAGGAAGATTTCGAAAATCCTGAAGTGATGCTCAGGATTTTAGAGCATCTTCATCATCTGACAAAACAAGGAGATTTAGGGTGTGCTTGTGGAAACCATCAGTTATCCTACGAGTTGTTGCC
>DHWG01000139.1:2397-14926 GCA_002413075.1 Desulfosporosinus sp. UBA5188
CTTAATAATCCACTGCGGGGTCAGCATCTTTCAAAAACAAATGAGGAGGAAAAGAAATGGCGTTAGTTTCGATGGTTGAGTTATTAGACAATGCCCAAAAGGGTCATTATGCAGTAGGGGCTTTTAACTGCAATAATATGGAGATTGTCCAGGCAATCGTGGCCGCTGCAGAAGCCGAGCATGCTCCAGTTATTATTCAAGCCAGCCAAGGTGCCATCAAATATGCGGGAGTTGAGTACATAGCGGCCTTGACGAAATTAGCGGCCGAAAGTGCCAGCGTGCCGATTGCTCTACATCTGGACCATGGAACAAGCTTTGCCCAAGTGATGCAGTGCGCTCGCAACGGATTTTCATCCGTGATGATTGACGGATCTAAACACTCGTTGGAAGATAATATTGCCTTGACGAACAAAGTGATCGAAGCAGTTCGCCCACTCGGTATGTCAGTAGAAGGCGAATTAGGTAAAATAGGCGGAACAGAAGATGACATTACTGTGAGCGACCGAGAGGCGTTGTTTACGGATCCTGCTGAAGCAGAACACTTTGTTCAAGCGACAAAGGTCGATGCCTTAGCCATTGCCATAGGGACAGCTCATGGTCAATATATTGGAATACCTAAGTTAGACTTTGAACGATTGACGAAAATTAGAGAACTGATTTCCACTCCGATTGTTTTACACGGTTCTTCCGGAGTACCAGATGAGGCGTTGATCGAAGCGATCTCACGAGGTGTTTGCAAAATTAACATTGATACCAATATCCGGGAGGCGTTTGTATGGGCTGCTCGCCTAGTGTTGGAAGGGAACGCTAAAGAAATTGACCCTCGTAAAATGCTAGGTCCAGCCCGCGAAGCTGCGACAGCCATCATTCGCAAGAAGATAAGAGTGTTCGGAAGTAACGGAAAGGCTTAGTGAATTAGAAAGAAGGCAACGTTATGGAGTTCTTTTTAGATTCGGCAAATGTCGATGAAATAAAACAAGCTTGGGATATGGGAGTGATCGCTGGTCTTACAACGAATCCCAGCTTAGTGGCTAAGGAAGGCAAGGACTTTCACGAACTCCTTAAGACGGTCACAGCCATTGTGGATGGACCCATTAGCGCAGAAGTTATTGCCCTTGATCATGAGGGAATGCTGAAGGAAGCCCATGTATTAGCCGCAATTCATAAGAATATTGTGGTTAAGATTCCGATGACAGAAGCGGGTCTGAAAACAGTAAAAGCCTTAAACGCCGATGGAATCAACACCAATGTAACCCTTGTGTTTACAGCAAACCAAGCGCTACTCGCAGCACGTGCAGGGGCCACCTATGTCAGCCCATTCTTAGGGCGACTCGATGACATCGGTGAAAATGGGCTAAACTTGCTTGAAGATATGTGCGAGATTTTCCAAGTCCATGGCATTGAAACGAAAATTATTGCGGCAAGCATTCGGAACCCGGTGCATGTTACGGAATCCGCTAAAATTGGAGCAGATTACGCAACCGTTCCCTTTGGCGTTTTGAGACAGCTATTTCGTCATCCCTTGACAGATGCCGGGCTAGAAAAGTTTTTAGCTGATTGGAAAAAACATAGCAATTCATAGTTAGTCTGCCTTCTGCCTGCTTGGCAATAAACGTTGATATATAATTAAAAGATTGGCATCCAGCTATCTGAACAACAGATAAATGGATGCCAATCTTTTTCTTTGTGACTCATAATTAAGTTGATAAAGGGATACAGGTATGTCACAATAAGACTGTTGTGATAAATTTGCTGATATTATAATAAATATGTCGAAATAAATATTAATAATATTATAGGAGGTATTAAACATGGAAAGAGAACTTACGATGGAATTTGCTAGAGTGACAGAGGCTGCGGCGTTAGCCTCTGCGCGTTGGGTAGGACTAGGGGATAAAATGGCGGCTGATAACGCGGCAGTTGAAGCCATGCGCGCAGTTTTTAACACCATTCACATGGACGGTACCGTCGTAATCGGTGAAGGGGAAATGGATGAGGCCCCAATGCTCTACATCGGGGAACGTGTAGGAAATGGAGAAAGCCCGGAATTAGATGTTGCCGTCGATCCACTTGAGGGAACCAATAGTTGTGCAAAAGGCGTGGCAGGGGCGATTGCCGTAGTGGCGATTGCCAAGAGGGGCTGTTTACTGCACGCTCCAGATATGTACATGGATAAGATTGCCGTAGGACCAGCGGCGGCCGGCATGATCAATTTGGATGCAACTGTACTTGAAAACGTCACAAATGTGGCGAAAGCCTTAAAGAAAGATGTGAAAGACATAACGGTGGTCATTATGGATCGTGAACGTCATGCACAATTAATTCTAGATGTACGTGCCTGCGGAGCGCGAGTTCGGCTGATTACTGATGGAGATGTTTCCCCGGCTGTTGCGTGTGCGATTGATGATTCGGGCGTCGATATGATGATGGGCGTTGGCGGAGCACCTGAAGGTGTCTTAGCTGCAGCGGCCCTACGTTGTATGGGCGGCGACATGCAAGGTCGACTTTGGCCGGAAAATGAAGAAGACGTCGCCCGGGCTAAAGCCCTCGGCATTACGGATATCAAAAAGTTATTAACCTTAGATGACTTGGTCAGTACGGACGATGTTTTTTTTGCCGCGACTGGGATCACAGAGGGGCCTTTACTGAAGGCCGTAACCTATACTTCCAAGGGGGCCTTGACACACACCGTTGTCATGCGAGGGAAAACAGGAACAGTTCGCTTTATTGAAGCACGTCACTGCTTTGATAAAAAGCCGGATTATGCTATGAAGGGTTGCTAATAGGCAATAATCGTATAATTTATCCAAAGTTTGGAGAAAATAGTTAGGCATACCATATTATGCAAATTATTCTGAACTTTGAGGTGGATTGTTTCAATGAAATGGATTAGAAATGACGGGAAGTTGCGCATCAGAATCGTCACAGGATGCGTTACTCTCCTCATGGTTTTTGGGATATCTTTGATATCAGTTTTTCCGGTTTATTCACAAGTTGCACCAAGTGCTGAAGTCATCTGTTATTCCGTGGTGACCTTAGAGGCTGGAGTAGATTTGAAAGACCTTGCAGCTCGTTATAACACAACCGTTGCAGACATCCAGAAAAAGAATTCTGCGACGCCTCTGAGAACAGGAGCCACGTTCACCTTTCAGGAGAACACTTTAAGAGACCATCAAACAGTTTCACGTGGCAGCGTAACGTCCTGGAGTTGGCCAATGATGGGAGAGATATCACAGGCTTACGGTTCGCATAATGGCGAGGTACATCATGGGCTGGATATCGCAACGACCAGTGGACAACTCATCCACGCCGCGCGGGCAGGGAAAGTTATTAAGACAGATTGGTACGGGGTATATGGCTTGACGGTTATGATTGATCATGGGGATGGCGTCCAAACGCTTTATGCCCATAACAGCAAAATCTTAGTCAAGGACGGTGACTACGTCACGGCCGGGGAAGGGATTTCTCTTTCAGGGTCTACCGGAAATTCCACAGGCCCTCATCTTCATTTCGAAATTCGGGTCAATGGAAAAACCGTGGATCCGCAATCCTATTTGCCGAAAATTAGGGTTGCTAGCAATTAGACGGATAAAGAACGAAATATTTATAAAATAGGATCTTGACCAGTTCATGTTATTTATGCTAAAATAGTATAGTTGACTGGAATTATGTCATTAGCAGGTGCAACCGCACCTTGATTCAAATGGGAAAGAAGGTGAAGACATGAAAGAAAAAATTCACCCAAAATACGAACAAACCACGGTGACATGTGCTTGCGGGGAAATCATTCCAACAGGCAGCACAAGAAAAGATATCAAAGTGGAAATTTGTTCGAAATGCCATCCCTTCTATACCGGGGTACAACGGTTTGTCGATGTCGGCGGACGGGTTGATCGGTTCAAAAAGAGATATGGTATGTAAACAACGGCCTGCGGTCGTTGCTGGTGGAAAAGCAGAGCGCAAGCTCTGCTTTTTGCGTAAATGTGCAAAGATCGAAGGGCTGGGTGCAATTGCTGAGCTTCGAACTCTGCACATTGCCCCTGAGGCATCAATAATATAATAGAAGTCAGAGATAGGGAGAGTGTAGGATGGGTAAACCAGTCCAATACGGCGGGCAAGCGGTCATAGAAGGAGTTATGATGCGCGGACCACGTGAGAGCGCGATTGCCGTGAGGTTACCAAATGGTGAGATTGAGATCTCACGCGTTCTACTGAATACATGGGCGAAAAAACCTATTTTTAAGTTACCTCTAATACGGGGGTTCGTAGCGCTCGTTGATTCCTTGATTGTGGGAACTCGTGCCTTGACTTTTTCGGCCAATCGTTCAATGGGAGAAGAAGAGGGCGGAGAAGAACTCGGGTTTTGGGAAATGGCGCTGACTATAGGGTTGGCTTTTGGTCTAGGCCTTCTGCTTTTTGTAGGATTGCCGACGGGAACGGCACATTTGCTTCGAGGGCAGGTAACGGGGGTCGTATGGCAGAACTTATTAGAAGGGGCCATAAGACTCGTTGTGTTTTTCCTTTACATTGTGATTATATCCCGGCTTAAAGACATTCAACGGGTTTTTCAATATCATGGTGCGGAACATAAAGCCATTTTTAACTATGAATCAGGGAAAGAACTCACGGTAGAAAACGCCCGACAGTTCCCCCGGTTACACCCGCGCTGCGGCACGAGTTTCCTCCTGATTGTGGTCGTTGTTAGTATCTTTGTCTTTGCTTTTGTGGGTCTACATCCCTTGTGGTGGCGGTTGCTTTCCCGAATGCTTCTCATGCCTTTCGTGGCCGGGATTGCTTATGAAATCCTTAAATTCTCTTCGCGAAATTTAGAATCGCCGTGGCTTCGTTGGCTCATTGTACCAGGTCTGTTATTACAGAAATTAACAACGCGGGAACCTGACGATGCCCAACTAGAGGTCGCCTTGGCTGCCTTGAAAGGCGTTTTAGATTCAGGTCAAGAACTAACGTAAATTTTGGGGTGTGAAAGATGTTAGAGAAACTTTACGAGATTGAACGGAAATATGATGAATACACTGAGCTTCTCAGTGACCCTGAAATAATTTCCAATCAGAATGAGTGGCAAAAATATGCTAGAGCTCAGGCTGGGATGACAAATCTTGTTGCGGCCTTTAGAGAATACCAGGAGGTACTGCATGAACTTGAGGAAACAGAAGCCCTACTTCTCGAGAAACTTGACTCCGATATGCAGGAAATGGCGGAGCAGGAACGAGATAAATTAAAGAACGTTTCACAAGAATTAGAAGAAAAAATACATGTCCTCCTCTTGCCCAAGGATCCGTTAGACGAGAAAAACGTGATTATGGAAATTCGGGCTGGAGCAGGCGGTGATGAGGCGGCCTTGTTTGCCGGAGACCTTTATAAGATGTATACTCGCTATGCCGAAGGGCGAGGCTGGAAACCAGAACTCCTTAGCGTGAGTTACTCAGATCAGGGGGGTTATAAGGAAATTATCTTTTTAGTGGAAGGCCATGGGGCCTATAGCAAATTGAAATTTGAAAGTGGTGTACACCGGGTACAACGGATTCCAGCAACAGAATCCGCGGGAAGAATCCATACTTCTACGGCCACGGTGGCAGTGCTTCCCGAAGCAGAAGAAGTGGAAGTCTCGATAAATCCGAATGATTTGCGTATCGATGTCTATTGTTCTAGTGGACCCGGTGGACAGTGCGTGAATACCACTCAGTCGGCGGTTCGAGTCACGCATTTACCCACGGGAATTATTGCGACTTGCCAGGATGAAAAATCTCAGCTTAAAAACAAAGAGAAAGCCTTGCGTGTCTTGCGCGCTCGTATCCTAGAGAAAGCCCAAGATGAGGCGAGCGGAGAGCAGGCATCTCAGCGCCGAAGTCAAGTGGGTACAGGAGACCGAAGTGAGCGGATTAGAACGTTTAACTTCCCACAGGGAAGGGTTACGGACCATCGTATCGGCTTAACGTTGCATCGGCTGGAGTCGGTCCTTAATGGAGACTTGGAAGAAATGATTGAAGCGCTGAATTCGTCAGATCAGGCTGAACGTCTGAAGGCGGAGATCGAATAAAGTGATGGTTCGAGAGGGAATGCATTGGGGTGAAGCAAGGCTCTTGGAACAAGAGATTGATAATGCCCGCTTTGATGCCGATTTATTATTAGCCGAAGTTTTGAGTGTGTCTCGTGACCGCCTCTATCTTAATTGGGATCTGAATTTGTCTGAGCAAGAAGAGGCGGACTATCGGGGCGTTATTCTTCGTCGCGCAGAGCACGAACCGCTGCAATACATCTTAAAGAGTCAAGAGTTTATGGGACTTTCATTCGGCATTGATGAACGGGTGCTGATCCCGCGAGCGGACAGCGAACTCTTAGTCGAGAAGTGGCTGGAACTTGTCAGAGCGGTAGAAAGACGAGTGAAGGACCCCATGATAAGGGTCGTAGATCTTTGTACGGGAAGTGGCGCTCTCGCTATTTCCATGGCCCATTATTATCCTCAAGTGGAAGTGGTGGGAACGGATCTTTCACAAGAGGCCTTAGAGGTTGCACGAGAGAATGCTGAGCGTTTGGGTGTCTCAGTGCAGTGGCGTCAAGGGGACTTTGTGAAGCCTATCCAAGGTGAACGCTGGGACTATATTGTTACGAATCCTCCCTATGTTTCAGCGGAGGAATATTCTCAGTGCGCTCCTGAGATCTTCCGAGAACCTTCGATGGCATTTTTAGGAGGACAAGACGGACTGGACTTTTACCGCAGACTGGCAGAAGAGACAAGATCGTTATTAAACCCTCAGGGGAAACTCCTTATGGAAATTGGCTGTAATCAGGCTGAAGCAGTGGGTAAAATTTTTCAGATAAAGGGCTTTGAAACACAGGTCTTCCCGGACTTAGCGGGGCACGACCGGGTGATCATAGCGAGGTGAGCAAGATGGAGACAAAACGATGTTATATTGATGGCGTGCATCCGGAAGCTGAATTGATCAAAGAGGGTGCAGCCTGGCTGCAAGCAGGGGAATTGGTTGCTTTTCCAACGGAAACGGTCTATGGCTTAGGGGCGAATGCCCTAGATGCTTCAGCTTGTCTTAAGATTTTTGAAGCAAAGGGACGGCCTCAGGATAACCCCCTTATTGTGCATGTTTGCAACCGTGCAATGGCAAATAGTTTAGTGGCCAACTGGACGCCAGAAGCAGAACTATGTGTTCAACATTTTTGGCCCGGTCCATTGACCTTAGTTATGCAGAAAACGGACAAAGTTCCCGATATTGTCTCTGCTGGTTTGGCCAACGTGGCGATTCGTATGCCGAGTCACCCTGTGGCCCTCCGTCTCATCGAGGAAACAGGGCTACCGCTTGCCGCGCCAAGTGCTAACCTATCGGGAAAGCCCAGTCCGACAAGTGGCAGTCATGTATGGCGTGACATGAAAGGCAAAATCCCACTCATCTTAGATGCAGGAGCTTGTCCGCTTGGGTTGGAATCAACCGTACTTGATGTGTCTGGGGGGGTGCCAATGATTCTTCGTCCCGGCGGAATTTCGAAGGAACAGTTGGAGGCGGTGCTTGGCGAGGTTCGAGTGGACAACCCGTCAGAGACCTTGGCTCCCAAAGCCCCTGGCATGAAATATAGACACTACGCGCCACAAGGCGAGATGATTCTGATGATTGGCTCGTCCGAGCGCATCATACAGCGGATGGGACTTGAAATTCAGAAAGGACATGGCAGGCTGAAAAAGGTCGGGGTTCTTTGTTCGTTGGAGAGCGCGCCATTTTTACATAATTTGCTTCCAGATCTCTTGTTTGTTCTCGGGTCTAAAAATCGACCGGAAGAAGTAGCCAGTAACTTGTTTGAGGGGTTACGCCTATGTGATGAACGAAGCATGGATTTGATCTTGGCGGAAGGGGTCGAAGAAGGAGGTCTAGGGACCGCTATTATGAACCGCTTACAAAAAGCAGCCGGTCAGAGGATTCTCTACATCCCGTAAAGTCACAGCGCATCTGGAAGGGCACAAAGCATCTGGAAAGGCACAAAGCATTGTGCCCCTACTGAAATAATTCGTCTAATAAACCCTTCCCGGTGCATATACATAGGGATATGTAAGAGAATAACAAGTCAAACTTGTTATTTAGTTGAATGTGCCTCAGTGGGAACGGGAGGAAGCGTATTGAATTTAGGATGGGTTGTGGCCGTTGCAATTGCCCTGGGAGCCGATGCATTCTCTTTGTCTTTAGCGATTGGCTTGTCAGGTGTCAGGAAAAGCATGATGGTGCGTTTATCGTTGGTGGTGGCCGTATTCCATGTGATCATGCCGCTTGTCGGGATGATGTTGGGTCAAGCCTTAGGATCGATGCTGGGTCGTTATGCCAGTGCGATCGGTGCCTTGGTTTTGATCGTGTTGGGGGCGAGAATGCTTTACAAGGTTTATAGACCAGCCCTTGAACATTTTCACTTTGGGGAAGCTAGAAAAGGCCTTTTTCAGAAGAACTCAGCGACTAAGAGATCCCTCAGCGGGTTAGGTCTCTATGCGTTAGCGTTCAGTGTGAGTTTAGATGCCTTAAGTGTTGGGTTTTCACTTGGAACGATTAGGACGGATCTCTTCATCACGGTCATGACCATAGGCGTGATTGCTGGGATTATGACGGGAATAGGTTTAGTTTTGGGGCGTGTGATAGGGCCGAGGTTAGGCGATAAGGCTGAACTCCTTGGAGGCTTGGCGCTGCTGCTGATCGGTGTCAAATTGCTCTTATAAGGAATTGAGGTACGATGATGGGCACAAAACTTCTGTTTATTTGTACAGGTAATACCTGTCGAAGTCCGATGGCTGAAGGACTTGCCAGGAAAATGTTTGGAAATTCAGTTCTAGTCGGTTCTGCCGGGATGGAAGCCGGTGTTGGGGAAAGTGCCAGCACCCATGCCCTGGAAGTTCTTAAAGAGCAAAATGTTGACATTTCAGGCCACCGTAGTCGAAGAATTAGCCCTGAGCTGATGTCGGAGGCGGATTGGATTATTCCGATGACCCAAGCTCAAAAAGTAGCCTTGAAGCGTTTCTTTCCGGAATATATAGAAAAAACTAGGTGTTTAGGTGATTGGGGAGACGAGCAAAAGGATGTTCTCGATCCTTGGGGGGGTTCTCTCGAGATTTATCGTCAGACAGCCCGTGAGATCGGAGACTTGTTAAGCGTTTTAAAAGGTCATCTCGGTCATCCTTGACCAGCGGATAAGATGTGGTAAAGTTGTCTAAACTAGAGACGGCTTTCTTTTTTTGCAGTTTTGGCAGGAATTTTGAAGCATATGTAGAATTTTAAAGATATAGAAAAGATGGGGGAATTAATAAACATGAGAGTTGCGTTGGGATCGGATCACGGTGGTTACGAACTTAAGAAAGTTATTCTTAAGCATTTAGAAGCCCAGGGATTAAAGGTTGAAGATTTTGGTACCTATACCTCCGACTCCGTGGATTATCCCAAGTATGGTTTTTCTGTGGGAAACGCGATTATAAAGGGAGAAGCGGATTTGGGAATTGTGATCTGTGGAACTGGGCAGGGGATGTCCATGGCCGCGAATAAGATTCCAGGCATCCGCGCGGCGGTTTGTTCAGAGACTTTTTCGGCCCGAATGGCCAGAGCCCATAACAATGCGAACGTTTTATCACTAGGGGCTCGGGTGATCGGTGCCGGCCTCGCGCTCGATATTGTGGATATCTTTTTAAACACGGAGTTCTTAGGGGGTAGACACGCTGTTCGCTTGAACTTGATTTCTGACATTGAACGCGGTGAGACAGTTTGAGACGGCATCTAGCCATCCATGGCGATGCTCTAATCTCGAACGTCCTGTTCGAGTCCATTTTACTGAGAGGAGGAATACCTTTCTCATGGATAATAACGTTGCAGATAAATTACAAGTGATGGCCAATGTTTGGAATGATGTACTGGATGCATTTTTTTTAAAGGTCAATCTTAGACGGGGGCAAATCCTCGTTTTAGGGTGTAGCACGAGTGAAGTTATCGGCCAAAGGATCGGCCAGGGAAGCAGTTTAGAGGTTGCCGAGGTGTTGCTTCCTCCTCTGTTAAAACGCGTTCACCAACTAGGTTTATTTTTGGCGGTGCAGGGATGTGAGCACATTAATCGGGCACTCGTTGTAGAGGAAGCTTGCGTGGATCACTACGGATTAGAAGTGGTTACGGTCCTTCCCGCATTGCATGCCGGAGGTGCGATGTCAGTCCAGGCATGGCGAACCTTCTCTTCTCCTTTGATCGTAGAGAATATACAAGGGCATGCCGGCATCGACATCGGCGATACATTTATAGGCATGCACCTTCGTCCAGTGGCGATACCCATTCGCATCCATGTGAAGGAACTGGGAGATGCACACATAACCCTAGCTTACACCCGCCCCCGCCTCATAGGCGGACCACGGGCTGAGTACACTCGGTAAGAGGTGCGACGGATAAGGGCACGAAGCATCGTGCCCCTACGGTATAACGGTAACAATAGGACGGTTACAATACGGCGGTAACAATACGACAGGTAGGGGCACGATGCTTCGTGCCCCCCTATTTAGGAGGACAATATATTGGATTACATTAATCAATGGGTGAAAGCCCAAGACCCTGAAGTCGCACAAGTCATTGAACAAGAGGAGAACCGTCAGAGAAACACGATTGAGTTAATTGCTTCAGAGAACTTTGTCAGCCGGGCAGTGTTGGCAGCACAAGGGTCTGTTTTAACGAACAAATATGCGGAAGGTTATCCAGGAAAACGCTATTATGGCGGCTGCGAATTTGTCGATGTGGTCGAAAACCTGGCGCGTGAACGCGTTCAGAAAATATTTGGCGCAGAGCATGCAAACGTCCAGCCTCATTCTGGGTCGCAAGCGAATATGGCGGTCTATTTTGCCTTCCTAAAACCGGGAGACACGGTTCTTGGCATGAATCTTTCCCACGGGGGACACTTGACCCACGGGAGTCCTGTGAATATCTCGGGGACTTATTTTAACTTTGTTCCATACGGCGTTGATCCTTTGACGGAACGCATTGATTATGATCAAGTTCGACAGTTAGCGCTTAAACATCATCCGAAGATGATTGTTGCCGGGGCCAGTGCCTATCCACGGGTCATTGACTTTGCGATCATGCGTGAAATTGCCGATCAAGTGGGTGCCTTTTTAATGGTGGATATGGCCCACTTTGCCGGACTAGTGGCCGCAGGATTGCACCCATCGCCGATCCCTTACGCCCACTTCGTGACCTCCACGACTCATAAGACGTTAAGAGGTCCGCGTGGTGGCTTAATTCTGTGTAAGAATGAGCACGCTCAAGCCATTGATAAGGCCATTTTCCCAGGAACTCAGGGAGGCCCGCTGATGCATGTCATTGCAGCGAAAGCCGTTGCTTTTGGAGAAGCTCTACAGCCGGACTTTAAAGTGTACCAAACTAATCTTGTAGAAAATGCCAAAGTTTTGGCCCAAGCATTGACGGACCGCGGATTCCGACTTGTTTCAGGAGGAACGGACAACCATCTGATGCTTGTGGATGTGCGGACCAAAGAGTTAACGGGTAAAGAAGCTGAAAACATTCTGCATGAAGTTGGCATTACCGTCAACAAAAACACCATTCCATTTGATCCGGCTAGTCCATTTATCACGAGCGGCATTCGCATTGGCACACCTGCCGTGACATCACGAGGCATGAATGCAGAGGCAATGAAGAGAATCGCCGAGGCCATGGACTACGCCTTGACCTCTCACCATGAACCTGATAAACTAGCGAAAGCACGGGAAATTGTCAGTTCACTATGTACTGAGTTTCCTATATATGCAAATTTAGATTAGGAGTTGAGACCGGAACGATGGCAAAGCTTCAAGTTCTTGATCATCCTCTAATTCAACACAAGTTATCCCTTATTCGTGATGAGAAAACAGGCTCAAAGGAATTTAGGGAACTGGTAGAGGAAGTCGCGATGCTAATGGCCTATGAGGTAACCCGTGATTTCCCGCTCCAGGATGTTGACGTTAAAACACCCGTAGCCATAGCCAAATCCAAAATGCTTGCTGGCCGGAAAGTCGGCCTAGTTCCCATTCTGAGAGCAGGCTTAGGTATGGTCGATGGAATGCTTCGCCTGATTCCTGCAGCAAAAGTCGGGCATGTTGGTCTTTATCGGGATCCAGAGACCCTTCTTCCTGTGGAATACTACTGCAAGTTACCTAGCGACATTGCGGAACGTGACCTTATTGTTATAGATCCTATGTTGGCAACAGGCGGCTCTGCGTCAGCAGCCATTGAATTCTTAAAAGCCCGTGGTGCTAAAAACATTAAATTAATGTGCCTGATCGCTGCCCCAGAAGGTATAGCAGCCGTGCAAAAGGCACACACCGATGTGGACATTTTTGTCGCAGCTGTGGATGAGTGTTTAAACGAACACGGATATATTATACCGGGGCTCGGTGATGCAGGGGACCGATTGTTTGGAACAAAATGATGACACAGGGAAAACGACCAAGTTGGGATAGTTATTTCATGCAGTTGGCATTCGTGGTGGCTGGGCGCTCAACGTG
>DHWG01000036.1:0-1544 GCA_002413075.1 Desulfosporosinus sp. UBA5188
AATACGTCAGGAGGGGTGCTCTTTGATCAATCTCAAAGGGATCAAAAAGATTTATGCGACGGGTGATATTCAAGTTGTGGCTTTAGGGGGTATAGACCTTCACGTGGGGACAGGGGAGTTTGTAGCAATCATGGGGCCCTCTGGTTCAGGAAAGTCGACGCTCATGAATATTTTAGGATGTTTGGATACCCCAACAGAAGGAGAATATTATCTCGATGGAACCGATGTGGCGAAAGCCAGTGGCGATGATTTATCGGTCATTCGCAACCGAAAGATCGGTTTTGTCTTTCAGGGATTTAATCTTCTTGCCCGAACGACAGCCATCGAGAATGTGGAACTTCCCATGCTCTATGCTGGGATGGGAGGCAAAGAAAGACGGACTCGCGCCATTGCAGCTTTAGAATCCGTGGGTCTTGGCGATCGGATCCATCATCGTCCCACAGAACTGTCTGGTGGGCAGCAACAGCGGGTCGCCATCGCAAGGGCACTCGTCACAAACCCAGCAATTATTTTGGCGGATGAGCCCACTGGGAACTTAGATAGTCGGTCTAGTGAAGAAGTTATGGCAATCTTTCAGCGCCTACATGAGTCAGGAAATACAATCATCATTGTGACCCACGAACAGGAAATTGCCCAATTCACGGAACGAATTGTGCGTTTCCATGACGGGCACCTTGAAGTGGATGAATTAGTACAAAATCCTCGGAGAGCCCAAGCGCATGTTATAGAGGAGGGCGTTGCAAAGTGAACTTTCTGGAAAGTATCCGGGTCTCTCTCAGAGCTTTGCGAGCCAACAAACTGCGGTCAGCTTTGACGATGCTTGGGATGATTATTGGAGTGGCAGCCGTCATTGCCATGGTCGGAATCGGGAATGGGGCAACCGCTTCGATCACCTCTCAGATTCAGGGCTTGGGTTCAAACCTTCTTACGATTAGCTCGGGACAGTCGAATACTGGCGGTGTTAAAGGGGGAGCAGGCAGCTCAAGCAGCCTGAGCATGACCGATGTTTCTAAAATCAAGATTGATTCGGCTGTGAAAGCCGTCGCTCCCGTTGCGAGTACCAATGCGCAACTAGTCATAGGTAAAGGAAATACTTCCACAACCATCACTGGAACCACACAGGATTATGCAACCATTAAAAGTGTTACGTTAACGAGCGGACGTTATATTACGACAGAGGACGTGGATAGTAGCGCAAGAGTTGCCGTGCTAGGACCCACCGTGGTTACCAACCTTTTTGGTGACGCGAACGCTTCAGTCATAGGGCAAGTTATTAAAGTTAACAATGTCCCTTTTCAGGTCATTGGGGTAACGACGGCCACGGGGTCTACCGGGTTTCAGAGTAGTGATGATATGATTACCGCTCCGATCACGACTGTCCAGGCCCGCTTAATCGGGAAAAAGACAGTGCGTAATATCTTGGTATCAGCTTCTTCAGCGGACCTTATGCAAACGGCACAAAATGAGATTACAACCACTTTGCATAAAGCCCATAAGATCGCAGCTGGCAAAACTGACGACTTCACGGTTCAGAATCAAGCAGA
>DHWG01000036.1:1701-12962 GCA_002413075.1 Desulfosporosinus sp. UBA5188
GGCATCGGAATCATGAATATTATGCTCGTTTCGGTGACTGAACGGACACGGGAAATCGGAATCCGGAAAGCAATTGGGGCTAAAAGCAGAGATATTTTAATGCAGTTCCTGATCGAAGCCGTCGTGCTTAGCGTTTTGGGGGGAGGTATTGGCATTGCCATTGGTTATGGCGGATCTAGCCTTGCAGGGCAAGCCTTAAAGATGAGCACCAGTATTTCCCCAACCTCTGTGTTGGTGGCCTTCTGCTTCTCAGCGGCAATTGGCATCATCTTCGGAGTCTTTCCCGCGCGAAAAGCCGCTGCTATGGATCCGATTGATGCCTTAAGGTATGAGTAAGTTAAATTAAACCATGAGAAACCACGGTTGACATGAAATGAAGCAGGGAATTTAGCGATTAGGCTAAATTCCCTGCTTTTTCATATAAAAAAGACTTCAGGGCCAAGTTTGGGCGATGACCTATTATGATATTCCAATATTTCTGTCGGATATTAACGAAAGGGTATATACTGAACCAATACATTTCTTATGGCATAAACGTGAAAACTATGTCTGAACAATTCAGAGGAAATGAGGTATCAGCGAAGTATGCTTACCGTCCGTGAATTGGTTGAAGAATTTAACTTTGAAATTCTAGCTGGAAAAGAGGGGCTAGCAAAGCAAATTGAGGATTACAGCATTAAACGTCCGAGTGCAGAACTGGTAGGCTATTTGACGTATTTAACCCCAAAGCGAATCCAGATTTATGGTCGAACGGAGTTAGGTCTTATTCAACAAATGGAAGAGACCACGCGGCGTGTCAATATTGCGAATGTCATGGTTAAAGAGGTTCCCTGTATTATTGTGACTCGTGGATTACCAGTACCTGAGGAATTGATTGATTTGGCCAATGAGAGGCAAATCCCCCTCTTAACGACTGAACGCTCGACAACCCGCTTATTTTACCTACTCATTCGGTATCTTACCAATCATTTAGCACCGAGCACCCTTCTTCACGGCGGATTGGTGGATGTCTATGGCGTGGGTGTTTTAATTACCGGTGAAAGTGGCATCGGTAAAAGTGAGGTTGCTCTAGAATTAATCAAAAACGGTCATCTATTGGTAGCAGATGATGCGGTAGAAGTTCGTCGCGTCGATGAAGAACACGTCAGGGGAAGAGCTCCTAAGAGAATCAAACATTTACTTGAGGTTCGCGGGTTGGGAATACTTGATGTCACAACCTTGTTTGGAGAGAGTGCAGTACGGGATGAGAAAGATATTCACTTGATTGTGCACCTGGAAGAATGGCAAGAAGGAAAGGAATATGATCGTTTAGGCATAGATCCTCCCCCAACCACTGAAATTCTAGGAATTGATCTTCCTAAAATTATTGTGCCGGTACGTCCAGGGCGCACGATCGCTACCATCATTGAAGTCGCCGTCATGCAGAACAGATTGAGACACGAAAAGAAGGTGCCCATCCTGAATTTATGAGGAGAAACATAAAAGGAGTTTGATGTCATGTTTAAAAAAGCCTTCCAAGTACTTCAGCAAATAGGACGAGCCTTAATGACACCCGTTGCCGTTCTACCTGCCGCAGGTTTGCTACTCCGCCTAGGAAATCAGGATTTACTGAATATGCCGGTGATTAAGTCGGCGGGCGGCGTTATCTTTGACAATCTTCCACTGGTCTTTGCTATAGGGGTAGCCATCGGTTTGGCCGGAGGGGAAGGCGTTGCTGGGTTAGCTGCGGTCATAGGTTATCTGATCTTAACTAAGACCCTAGACAACATGGGAGAATCGTTTCATTTGGTGCTTCCATATCAAGGCGCGACTCATTTTATTGATATGGGCGTTTTTGGCGGTATTATTATTGGTTTGGTTGCCGCCCTTTTGTACAAAAAATTTCACAATATTAAGCTACACCCTGTCCTTGGATTCTTTGCGGGAAAACGCTTTGTGCCCATTATTACTGCCGTCGCTTCCCTAATCCTCGGAGTGGTATTTGCCTACATTTGGCCGCCAGTTCAACAGGGCATTGATGCAGCAAGTAACTGGGTTATGCTCTCAGCGTCCGGTCCGTTCTTTTTTGGATTTATTCAGCGGCTGTTAATACCCTTTGGACTCCATCACATCTTCCAAACCCCGTTTTACTTTACGATGGGAAGCTTTACAGATCCCGTAACGGGGAATGTGGTTCATGGTGAAATGGCCCGCTATTTTGCCGGAGACAAAACGGCAGGACGCTTCATGGTGGGTTTGTTCCCGTACATGATGTTTGGCTTGCCAGCAGCAGCGTTAGCGATGATTCATGAAGCCCGTATTGACCGTCGTAAGGCAATCTCTGGATTGCTGATTTCTGCGGCACTGACCTCCATGTTAACAGGAATTACCGAACCGATCGAGTTCGCGTTCTTGTTTGTTGCGCCACCCTTATTTCTAGTGCATGCCGTATTAGCGGGTTTTTCCTTCACCGCAATGGATCTACTACATGTTAGAAATGGCTATACTTTCTCTGGTGGGGGAATTGACTATTTTTTAAATTACGGACTGTCAACCAATGGCTGGATAGTGATTCCCTTTGGCTTGTTATTGGGCGTACTCTACTACTTCATCTTCCGATTCGCGATTCGCAAATGGGATCTCAAAACGCCCGGGCGTGAGTCAGATGAAGAACTGGAGGAACTCCAAAAGCACACTCAGACTATTTCTACAGGCAGTAAGGCCTCAGGTATCCTCAAGGCGTTTGGAGGAAAGGACAATTTAACCGTCCTTGATGCCTGTATTACCCGTCTGCGAATCACGGTGAAGGATCCAAAACTGGTCAATAAAGGGGCCCTTAAAGAGCTCGGTGCTTCCGGGGTCTTAGAAGTGGGACAAAATTTCCAGGCCATTTTCGGAACCCAGTCCGACTCGTTAAAGGAAGAAATAAAAGAACTAATACAAACAGGAGCCACAGAGGCTCCAGAGGCTGCGGAGGTTACAGGCCACATAGCGGAAAGCCTTCCTGGGACACCAAAAGCAGACACTGTCTCTTCCGAAATTTCTAAAGGGAAAGCATTATCCATCGTGGCACCCCTTTCTGGGGAAATTATAGATCTGACAGACGTCCCTGATCCGGTTTTTGCAGAGAAGATGATGGGAGACGGATTTGCAATTAAGCCTTCCGACGGTCTGGTGTTATCTCCCGTCAAAGGAAAGGTGTTTAATACGTTCCCGACGAAACATGCGTTAGGTTTAGTGAGTGAGGACGGCCTGGAAGTACTCATTCATATCGGGTTAGATACCGTCAATCTAAAAGGCCAAGGATTTGAACTGTTGGTGGCGGAAGGCGACTTGGTTGCGGTAGGAACTCCGCTCTTAAAGGTGGATTTACCCTATATTGAAGCGAAGGCAAAGTCCTCCATCACACCAATTGTGTTTACCAATTTACAAGGGCAAACTCTGGAATTAAAAAAAGGCTTGGCTAAGGCAGGGGAAACTTTGGTTTGTGTTGTTCACCCGAGTAAACTATGATATTTGTAAGTCTTGATTGATTTTAGTAAGTCCTGATTTTATTTGGAGAGGAGGTTGTTAACATGGAAAAAACCTTCACAATTAAAAGCCCTTCAGGGTTACACGCTAGGCCAGCAGCTCTGCTGGTGCAAAAGGCAGGTTCATTTCCCTGTGATGTTTTCTTGGTTAAAGGGGAAAAAAAGGTCAACGCTAAAAGTATCATGAGCCTACTCGCGTTGGGAATTGAAGCC
Organism: Desulfosporosinus sp. UBA5188; assembly: GCA_002413075.1. Taxonomy (GTDB): domain Bacteria; phylum Bacillota; class Desulfitobacteriia; order Desulfitobacteriales; family Desulfitobacteriaceae; genus Desulfosporosinus. Next base: position 5,424 of record DHWG01000036.1, read on the forward strand.
AATGAAGAAATCGTGGTCATAACCGAAGGCGAGAAGGAAGCTGAAGCCCTGCAAGCCATTGGCGAACTTTTAGAAGCCTAAGTTATAAAGGGGTGGTAGAAATGGAATACACCGGAATTAGCGCAGCTTCAGGCTATGCCCTGGGACCAGCCTTTCTGCTTCAGGATTCAAAAATTCAAGTGGTAAAATCCGAGGTTCCTAAAGAAAACCTGAACTCGGAAATACTGCGGTTTGAAGAAGCACTGGGGAAGGCCGCGCATGAACTTGAGGCCATCAAGGAAAAAACTCGACAAACAATCGGTGCTGAAGAAGCAGAGATTTTTTCGGCACATATCATGGTCTTGGAAGATCCTGAATATAGTGGAGCGATTAAGGAACTGATTCGTGCGGAAGCATGGAATACGGAATGGGCCATACAGGAAGTAACGAATCGGTTTCTGGGGCTTTTTGCAAGCATGGATAATGAATATATTCGGGAACGAGCGGCGGATTTAAGGGATGTCTCCAACCGATTACTTCGCCATTTGCTGGGGATAAGGTCCCAGTCGTTGTCTGAAATCACAGAAAAGGTGGTTTTATTTGCTCATGATTTAACCCCTTCTGATACAGCCCAGTTAGACAAGGACAAGGTGGTCGGCATTGTGACCAATATCGGAGGGCGTACGTCCCACTCGGCCATTATGGCGCGTTCCATGGAGATCCCGGCAGTTGTGGGAATGCAGGATCTTGTTGAAAAGATTAAGGCCGGAGACTTCGTCATCGTTGACGGAAGTGAAGGAAAAGTCTTTGTTAATCCTACTGAGGATTTAATCAAAAGCTATAAGGGAAAACAGACTCGTTATGAAGCCCAGCGGCAAGAACTCAAAAAGCTGGTTTCACAACCGTCCATGACGCCGGATGGGCATCAGGTTGAACTGGTAGCCAACATTGGAAATCCCCAGGATGCCTTGGTTGCGGTTACGAATGGCGCCGAGGGGATTGGGTTGTACCGAACCGAGTTTTTGTATATGGGCAGACAAGAGCTTCCCTCAGAAGAAGAGCAATTTGAAGCGTATAAAGCGGTGGCCGTGATGTTCGGTAAAGAGCATCCGGTGGTCATTCGCTCACTGGATATCGGGGGAGACAAAGCGCTACCTTATCTTGATATGCCTAAGGAAATGAATCCCTTTCTGGGCTACCGGGCCATCCGGCTCTGCCTTGACCGGACAGATATCTTTCGGACACAGCTCAGAGCGATTTTACGCGCCAGTGCTTATGGGAATATTAGGCTGATGTATCCTATGATTGCCACTCTTGAAGAACTCAAAGGGGCGAATAAAGTACTGGAAACGGTCAAGCAAGAATTGCTCGCAGAAACGATTCCTTTTAATAAGGGACTGGAAGTCGGGATGATGGTTGAAATACCCGCTGTGGCTGTTATGGCTGACCGTTTCGCGAAGGAAGTTGATTTCTTCAGTATTGGAACGAATGACTTGATCCAGTATACCATGGCGGCCGACCGCACGAATGAAACCGTTTCTTATCTGTATCAGCCCTTTAATCTTGCTTTGTTGAGGTTGATCCGGGGCGTAATTGAAGCAGCTCATAAGGCAGGAATACGCGTGGCTATGTGTGGAGAGATGGCTGGGGATTTAACCGCATTCCCTATTTTACTCGGACTTGGTCTCGATGAATTCAGCATGAGTGCCAGTTCAATTTTACCGGCACGTGCCTTGGTGCGTCAACTGCCGTGGAGAAAAGCACAATTGATTGCTGAAGCTGTCTTGGAGATGGATAATCCTCAAGAAATTGATGTCTATGTAAAGCAAAAAATGCAGTAGTTACCGAACGATCTTGAACCTGTCACTGAATGTGGCAGGTTTTTTAGTCCTCAATAAGGGCTTTTCCTGTTGGTGTTGATAATATGAGAAAGTTTATTAAATACTAAGATAAAGAAGGAAACGATCAATAGAATGACGAAGTGATAGTTTATGTTAGATTGGACTGGTTAACCATACCAATACATGCATAGAATAGAAGAGAGTCTTGGAAGAAGGATTTCTATGGATCTGGACAGGAAAAGTGGTATACCCTATTATATCCAGCTTAAAGAGCAGATACGGCGGCGTATTACCCAGGAGGTTTGGACTTCAGGGACGAAACTTCCGACAGAACGGGAGTTGGCGGAAAGTTTAGCGGTCAGCCGTAATACGGTGAGTCAAGCCTATAAAGAACTTGAAAGTGAAGGGATCTTGAGCTCAGCTCGGGGCAGAGGAACTTATGTAGCAGATACTCTACTGATTAAGCAGCAGGAAGGTCGTAAAGAGAAGGTGTTGCGCATTATTGACGTGGCCATGGAAGAAGCGGTTGGACTCGGGTTTTCCATCGACGATTTTGTCTCCTTTGCTCATGTACGCGGGATGGAAAAGAAGCATCTTCTGTCTCGAATGAAAGTGGCTTATATCGTGAGTAACCCTGAGCAACTCTCAGACGGCCATTGGAATCTGGGCCTTGGTGTAAGTCTCCTACCGTTTTTACTCTCAGAACTTCAGGAATCCCCCAGGGCGCAAGAGCGCTTGGGCGGGATGGATCTGGTGGTCACGGGAGTGACTGAACTCGCTGAAGTAAAAACCCTCTTTAATAACCTTCACATTCCCATTCTCGGAATATCCTTACAGCCTAAACTGGGGACCATCGTGCGTATCGCGAAATTGACCATGGGTCGTGATTTGGCACTGGTCTGTGAAAGTAACCAATTTGCAGAAAAAGTAAAAGGAGCCTTAAAACAAGCTGGTTTGCAGCCAGAAATTATAACGCTGATTCAGCCTAGTGAGAACATTTTGCGTGAGGCGTTACGGCAATGTGGCGCCGTGATTTTAGCACCAAAGCTTCGACCTCGGGTTGGAAAAGTGCTTCCGGAAAACATGGAATGTATAGAGTTTCGGTTTGAACCGGATGCAGGTAGCCTCAATTTACTTAGGGGTTCTTTACTTGAATTAAAGGGGGAGAAACGTTGAAGAAACAACGCGTGATTGGTCTGTTTGACTCCGGTGTGGGTGGATTAACGGTGATGAAAGAAATTCTCGAGCAACTACTCGATGTTAGAATTGTCTATTTTGGGGATACCGCTAGGGTTCCTTATGGTAATCGTTCGAGGGAAGAACTCATCCGTTTCGGAGAAGAGATTGTCACCTTTTTAATTGGGCAAGGGGCAGAAGTGATTGTCGTGGCTTGTAATACCAGTTCGGCAACCGCCCTTCCAGTGTTGCGAGAACGCTTTGACATCCCGATGATCGGCATGGTAGAACCGGGGGCCCGTTTGGCCGTTGAAAAAACAATCGCGGGTAGGATTGGTCTGATTGCTACGGAAACCACGGTGCGCAGCAAGGCCTATTCGTCCGGCGTGAGTCGAGCGTTGGCTAAAGGGAGTGTACCCGAAGACTCGGTACTTAGGGCGGCTTGGCAGCAGGGAGAACAAGCGATTGCGTTAGTCAAAGCTCAGAGCTGTCCACTCTTTGTTCCTCTCATTGAGGCAGGGCTGGCAAACTCCTCAGAAGCTCAAGGAATTGCCCGAACGTATCTGGCGCCACTACAGGCGGCCGGCGTGGATGCTCTTATTTTGGGGTGCACGCATTTCCCCTTCCTTGAACCAGTGATTCACGAGATATTAGGGGAAGATGTGTTGTTAATAGACCCCGCTTTGGCAGTGGTAGAAGAACTCGAATTACTACTTAAGCATATGGATGAGCAGGAAAAAGAGCGGGCTACGGGAGAGGGTAATAAGGCAGGGACGGCAAAATATATTGGCCTAGCACCGACACCTTCTGCTTTGGTCTTGGGAAAAAGTCATTGGCGAACCCGTTATTTTGTGAGTGGGGATCCCGGCCTTTTCCGGCAAGTTGGTAATACCCTTTTGCAAGAACCGATCGACCTTGTGGAGCAAGTGACCCTGGGAGATTAGTGAACTGGTTCAACTAAAATTAAACATCGAGGCTTTGGTGGGGAGTCTACCCCCACCAAAGCAGAGTACAGGAGGTACCACTCCCACTTGTCGAAGTGAGAGTCTCACGAAATGACCGGGAGGAATTGATTGTGGAACAAAAGACCGTCGTCTTAGGGGTTATTGGCTCAGATGTTCATGCCGTGGGGAACCGAATTTTGGACTATGCGTTTAGCCAAGCGGGCTTTAAAGTTATCAATATTGGGGTGCTCTCAACTCAAGAGGAATTCATTCATGCGGCCATTGAAACCAACGCTGAGGTGATGTTGGTCTCGTCTTTGTATGGGCACGGAGAGATGGATTGTCGGGGGTTGCGTGAGAAATGTCAGGAAACTGGAATTGGCAATATCTTGATGTATGTCGGTGGTAACTTGGTCATCGGGAAACAGGACTTTGAATTAGTCAAAGAACGGTTCTTGGCCATGGGTTTTGATCGAGTTTATCCACCTGGGACTATGCCAGAGATTCCGATTGCCGATTTGCTTAAGGATTTAGGTATCACACATAATTAAAGGGGGAATGGACCTTGCAAGCAGTCCTTCTCATTGATTTTGGAAGTACGTACACCAAGGTGACGATTGTTGACCTCATCAGCGAGGAGATCATCGGGACAGCCAGAGCCGGTACAACCATTGAAACGAATATCATGGATGGGTTGAAAGCAGCGTTAGCTCAAATCCCTGAACCTGTGGAAGGGTGGAATTTTATTCGTAAACTCGCTTGTAGTAGCGCAGCTGGTGGCTTAAAGATGATCGCCAGCGGTCTCGTGAAAGAGCTCACCGCGGAAGCAGCAAGACGGGCGGCCCTGGGAGCAGGCGCTCGAGTGCTGGAAGTCTTTAGTTATGAACTGACCACACAGGACCTCGATAAAATTAGCGCCTCTCAACCGGATATCCTCTTGTTAGCTGGAGGAACGGACGGTGGAAATAAAGAAGTCCTCCTGAAAAATGCAGAAATGCTCTCTCGGCTCCCCACCCGTCTTCCTGTCGTGATTGCGGGCAATAAAGTCGTCTCAGCACAGGCTGCGGACCTCTTAAGAAAACGACACGAGCCCGTGGTTGTGGCCGACAATGTGATGCCAGAGCTCGGCGTCTTGTCGGTAGAATCTGCTCGCTTAGCGATTAGGGATGTGTTCCTCACGCACATCATCAAGGCTAAAGGCTTAGATAAAGCGGAAGCGTTTATTGAGAAAATTATGATGCCAACGCCGGCTGCGGTGCTTTCGGCGGCAGAATTACTGGCTCAGGGATACGGTTCAGAACGGGGAATGGGTGAACTGATGATTGTAGATGTCGGGGGAGCCACGACGGATGTGCATTCGATTGCCAAGGGTGACCCGAGCAAACCCAGCGTGATGCTTAAAGGTTTACCAGAGCCTTTTGCCAAACGCACGGTAGAGGGCGATCTAGGAATGCGTTTTAGTTCAGAAGCGCTCGTGGAAACAACAGGAAAGAGACTGCTTGACTATCTTGGCTGGACAGAGGATCAAGTGGCGTGCCAACTTGGCTTATGCAAAGAAGATCCTTGGCGGATCCCCAAAACAGAGGAGGAAGCCAAGTTCGATGTTGCTATGGGCCGGATGGCCGTGAGTTTGGCCGTGGATCGCCATGTGGGAACGCTGGAAGTGGTTTATACCCCCTTCGGAGCGACTTATGTACAGCATGGCAAGGATTTGACACAATTACCCGTCATCATCGGGACGGGAGGCGTCCTTCTCTATAACCCTGGTGCCTCGGAAATTCTACAGGGGGCGATCTTCAATCCGAACGAACCCACAATTCTCAAACCACAAAAGCCCCATTTCTATATGGATAAAGAATATATTTTAGCAGCGATGGGACTGCTTAGAGAAGTGGCACCCCTAGTTGCGCTTCGAATCATGAAAAAATATGTCGTCAAACAATAGGAGGGCTTAGCCATGGAATTAACCGTTCAACAAATAGATGCTGAAGAATTTCAACGTCAGAGGCAGGAAGTCTTAAGCCAATGGGAGACCGCTAAGGATGTCAACTTTGAAGAAGCCGTCGCCTATCATAAGACTTTACCTAAGAGCAAAATATTTGCTGAAAAACTGGCTGAAGGAAAAGCAAAAGGGATCACCTATGCGCAACCGCGCGCAGGTGTGGCTCTTCTCAATGAACATATCGAGTTGTTGCGATTCCTTCAAGATGACGGTGGGGCAGATTTCTTACCGACGACGATTGATTCCTATACCCGTCAGAACCGGTATACGGAAGCACAAGCAGGCATTGAAGAAAGCCAAGCCATCGGACGCTCTATGCTGAATGGATTTCCGGCCGTCAACCATGGGGTTGCAGCTTGCCGACGAGTCGTCGAAAGTGTTCAAGTACCTGTTCAGGTTCGGCACGGAACCCCAGATGCTCGTTTACTGGCAGAAATCACGATTGCCGGTGGATTTACCGCTTATGAAGGGGGCGGAATTTCGTATAACATTCCGTATTCCAAGGACGTTTCTATAGAAAGTACGATTAAATACTGGCAGTATGTAGACCGCTTGGTCGGCTTGTATGAAGAGCAAGGGGTCAAAATAAATCGCGAGCCATTCGGTCCCTTGACGGGAACGCTGGTTCCGCCCGCCATTTCCCATGCGGTGGCGGTGATTGAAAGTATTCTTGCGGTGACTCAAGGTGTTCGCAGTCTGACGCTTGGCTATGGACAATGTGGTAATCTTATTCAAGACGTCGCCGCCTTGCATACGCTGCCCGTTCTTGCGGAAGAGTACTTAGCGAAACTCGGCTTACCCAAAGTGATGATCACCACGGTTTTTCACCAATGGATGGGTGGTTTTCCTCAAGACGAAGCGATGGCCTATGGGGTTATTTCCTGGGGTGCTGTGACCGCAGCCTTAGGCAAGGCCTCAAAGGTTATTGTTAAGACCCCGCATGAAGCCCTGGGAATACCGACCAAAGAGGCTAATGCGGCAGGAATTCGCACGACAAAACAGATCTTGAACATGCTGAAAGACCAAAGCCTGCCCATGACCCCTGAGCTCGCTGTGGAAGAAGGTATGATTATGGCAGAAACTAGGGCGATCCTCGATCGAGTCCTCGAACTGGGAGAAGGGGATGCCGCAGTCGGCGCTGTCCGAGCTTTTCAAGCGGGCGTTATTGACGTGCCCTTTGCTCCCAGCCGTTATAATTCCGGTAAAATTTTACCCGCCCGCGATAGCACGGGTGCGGTGCGCCTCCTGGATTTTGGGAATATTCCGTTTGATGAGAGGATTAAGGAATTTCACAGAGAACGCATAGCGCAGCGTGGCCGAGATGAGGGTAGGGATCCGTCGTTTCAGATGGTGATTGATGATATTTATGCGATTGGAAAAGGGATGCTCGTTGGTCGACCAAGGTCTTAACGACGCTGGTCGGTGCCGGTTGAGACACGTTCGTGACGGGCGCTCGGCAGGCAAACTAGTCACTCAAGCTTCCCTCCAAACAGGGTCCCCGGCGAATTCGTCACCCTTGACGAGTCGCCGGCTTCGCACGTCCTGTGCTCAGCCCTGTTTTCCGGGTCGCTTTCGTGAAGTTTGGCGGGCTGCTCGC
>DHWG01000069.1:0-828 GCA_002413075.1 Desulfosporosinus sp. UBA5188
AAATCACCATCTTCTTCCCAGAGGGATGTGAGATCAGGTCTCTTTATAAACCTCTTCATCAGCCTCTTCCTCCTTTGTCCGGGTTCTCCTGATAAATTTTACGAAACCCTTTCTTCGCTCGATATAAAAGACTGTCGACTGCCTGTTGGGTTGTTCCTAAGATCTCAGCCACTTCTCCAGCACTAAAACCCTCGATTAAGCGGAGTTGAATGACATTAACCTGTTGCGTGGAAAGCTTTGCCAACGCTTCTCCAACACTTAAAAATGTTGCCCATGTTTCACTTTGATCTGCTTCCTGCGGTAGGGGCTTCAATATCTCCTCCAAAGTCATGACAGAAATACGGTTATGAGTACGGTAATAATCGGCAATATGATGGGAAGCAATCTTTAATGCCCACGCTTTAAGGGCGTTTTTCTTCTCTATATCAGGCAGACCCCGCCATACTTTCCCAATAATTTCAGCCGCTACATCTTCCACATCTGGCTTAGGTATACGAATAGATACAAAACGATAAATTAAAGGAAAAATCACTTCATAGACCTCATCAAAGGACGAATTGGCTTCCACCTCGTCGTCAGCCTCCCTCCATCTCGCATCTCTATACGCTACTCTTTTACCTTACTATTCTATAGACGTATACCGGACGCCTTTTCTGATGAGGCTAACTCTGAAAATATTATGTTCATAGAATGAAAAAGTCTCACAAGAGCGGTGAGAATAAGCGGGCACATGATTCCTTCAGACGTTCGTAGACCGGGCGGGCTTGAAAAGTTATAAGATCGAGATTAATGCTATCGGTTATGTCCTGCTCAAAATCTAATTGTAGC
>DHWG01000069.1:1107-1954 GCA_002413075.1 Desulfosporosinus sp. UBA5188
CTAAGATCCATATTTGAAGACCCTACAGTAGCAAGATGATGGTCTATAAAGAGGATCTTAGCATGAAGCGTTCCTTTCATATATTTATAGATCTTTACTCCCGCTTGAAGCAATTCTTCGAAGTAGGAATGCATTGCTAAATACGTTACTTTATGTTCCGGATATCCTTGCACTATAAGACGTACGTCTAAACCGCTCATTGCGGCTGTTTTCAGCGCCATAATCAAGCTTTCATCAGGGATAAAATAAGGGGTTTCAATTGAGACACTGTGTTTAGCCATAGTAATTGCGTTGAAAAATCCCTGTAATATTGTTGGAGAGTTTGAACCAGGACCGCTCCCAACAATTTGAATGGGCAACACCTGTGTAATCAAGTTTCTAGGGTAATAACGGGTACCTTCAATTCCTTGTCGGGTCACAAAATACCAATCGTTCAAGAAAATGGATTGGAGTGTGTTGACGGCTTCTCCTTCGAGTTTAAAATGCGTATCTCTCCAAAATCCAAGTTTAGGGTCACGTGATAGGTATTCATCGGCAATATTTAGCCCCCCCATAAAACCAGTTCGTCCATCAACCACGACGATTTTACGATGGTAGCGTAAGTTGAGTCTAGAAGTGATAAAAGGAAATCGTATGGGGAAAAACCATTCGGCTTGAATCCCGGCTTGACGCATGCTACGTATATAACCTCCTGAGATTGCATGACTACCCATACCATCAAGTAACACGCGAACTTCCACGCCTTCTGTTACTTTACGGGTTAAGATCTTCAATATGTCTCCCCCTATTTCATCGTCTTTAAGGATGAAATAACTAAGGTGTATATGATCACGTGCACCTTCTAAGG
>DHWG01000069.1:2118-54466 GCA_002413075.1 Desulfosporosinus sp. UBA5188
AAGATTACAAATAGAACAGACCCCAAGGCGGGTAGAAACCCTAATATACAAAGCCACCCAACAGTTTTCGCTGGAGCTCTGTTTTCTAAGAGGATCACTTTCCCAATTAACATCACCTGAAGGAAGCTTAATAACAACAGAATATTCCATATCATAACCCATCACCGCCTTATCTTCCGCGCATAGTTAATACTAGTTAATTGACTCAATACAACGTTTAACTAGTATGCACGTCTTCGGCTGATTTAAACTCTATAACAAAGAGGAGCAATTTATTGCTCCTCTTTGTTATAATAGGTTTTTAAGCCGTCAATAAGCCGCTGCATGACGAAGATGTCTTTAATGGCAACCCGAATGAATTGACCCTGAAGTCCTGTAAAATTTGCACAGTCACGCACAAGAATCCCAAGCCGTCCAAGATGTTGGATGAGTTCTTTTGACGTATGATTTAAAATTTCGATCAGAGCGAAATTTACAGTAGTAGGCCATAGCCGTAAGTGTTTGAAAGCATAAAGCCTAAATTCCTGATAAAAGAACGATTTACTCTCACTAAGTTTTATCCGAACGTCCGTTGCAAACTTCAAATTATTAAGGGCCGCAATCCCTGCGTGCTGTGCAAGAACATTTACCGACCAAGGATCTCTGTATTGCTCGAAAGTATCAAGTAAAGACTTATGTGCAAACACTGTGCCCAAACGCAAACCTGGCAAACTGTAAAACTTCGTCAAGGAGTATAAAACAATGAGGTGTTCGTTCGTTTCTAGATCAGTGCGAGCCGACTGGCGTAGCTCGTCGGGGAGAAAATCAAGAAAAGACTCATCGAAGAGAATTCGACAGCCTAGTTCTTTAGTCAGTCGAAGGATTCGTGCAAACAGATCTTTAGCAAGGTAACTACCCGTCGGATTATGGGGGGAACAGAGAAAAAGCAAGTCACACCCCTGAAGGAATTCTCTCCACAGTGCTTCATCCCATTGCATGTACTTGGTCCAACCTTCAGGGCCTAGAGGTATATAGCTTACTTCAGCCCCTACAGAACGCGCTGCCCGTTCGTACTCACTAAAGGTCGGGAGTGGGATGGCCACTTTTTTCGGTTTTAACGCTTGTACGATCGTGAAGATTAAGTCACCGGCCCCATTTCCTACCATGATCGAATCGGTCGGTATTTGAAGATGGTTGGAAAGTGATTGTCTTAAGGCGTAGCTCTCAGGATCTGGATAGTTAACAATATCTACCAATCCCTGTTGAATAGAAGCCCAAACCTCTGGTGGTGGTCCAAACGGATTAATATTTGCCGAAAGGTCGATAAATGTGGCCAAACTATATAATTCTTGCGCTCTTCGTAGATTACCGCCGTGCATGCTTTCACCCCGTATTTTCAGTTACTGCCGTCTTTGTTATCATGATTCCGCCAGAATGGCTGTGGAAGAGATCAAGGTACGCAGGTATAAATCTTTGACGTGCTTCATGTCGCAGGTTTTTGCATGCCTCCTGCCTGGAGAAGCTATCTAAGGGGAAGACTCCCGCTAGCAGTGTACCACTATGGGCAGAAACGACCCCGAGTCCTCCCTTCTTAAGGACCCAGGTCACGAAGGACTCAAACTGCATTTTCCGATTGATCTCCAAATTGCATCGTGCACTGATTGTCCCAGCTACCGCTAATTTTTCTAAATCGATTTGAGCTATACCTTCAAGCGCTAAGAGATAGGCCCTAGCAATTTCGCCTTCATAACGGCGATAATGTTCCGTTAATCCGGGTCTAGCATTAAAGATTCTTGTATCGATCGCTCCACCCCAATCTAAAGCGAGAAAGAGCGCGGGGACCGAAGGGCCGAGCATACGATGCTTATGCCTTACCACATGTTCTATCTCCGTAATTCCTGGGAACATGACACTGTCGCTCGGCTCAATCCGTAAAGCTAAATCTGCCAAGCGCTCAGGAACGGGATCTTCTCCTAAGGCAATCAAGGCGGCTGCAGCTACGGCAGTAATGTCAGCGGTTGAGCTGGCCATTCCTTTCCCCTCTGGAAGCTGCTCTAGAAATTCCACCTTACCGCTTAAGTCTGGAAGGCCTAAATCTTCCTGGAGCAATTCCAGCACCTGTAAAGCTTTTGTTTTGTGGAGAGGAAGATCCCAACCTGTGGCGTTCATGTTCAGAGACACCCTAACTTCAGAAAAACGATCAATCGGACAATCCACCAGAAAGGGGATTCCGTTTCTAGCCCCTTGTACCCATTCTCCACACGTCCCAGGACATCTGACCAACCCTATCGTGCGGTCCATCATACGTCAATTCTCCTAGAACGTGATGAAAACCAATTCTCAAGTAACTCAGATTGTCCTGAAAAATGCAGATGAAGATAGGAGGCAACGATATTATCCTGGGCATATCCCTCCATCCGAGCCGATTGATCCCCTTTAAACAACTCATAGGCGGGCGGAAATTCTTGATCAAAGATGACGCGTGAATAATGAAATTCATGCCCTTGAACCGTTGTGCCTCGTGGGCCTAAAAAAGTATCTTCATGCAAAACTCCTCGTCGATATCCTATGCCCTGTAAGCGTGTTGTCATTTCTGCTTTCATGGGAATGAGACCAGCTAAGGGGAATTCTCTTCCTTCAAAATCCGTGATAGACCTACCTAGGTACATATACCCTCCACATTCTGCATAGACCGGTTTACCACTTGCCGCATAAGAGCGAAGGGAGTCCAGGAAGGTAAGGTTTTTACTCAAACGGTTAAGATGCAGCTCTGGAAATCCCCCTCCGATGAAAATACCGTCAAGGTCAGGTGGGAGTGTCATGTCGTGCAAAGGGCTAAATGGTACAACTATGAAATTCATGCGTTTGGCCAAGTCTAATGCATCTTGATAGTAAAAAAGAAAGGCCTCATCCAGTGCCAAGCCTAACCTGAATTTATTCTCTTGAACCTTCGGTTGAGACGATCTTGGGACCAAGAAAGATTCGTCGAGATCGGGGGCACCGAGCATAATTCGTTCAACTTGCTCCAAATCGATGTGTTTAGAAACAAGCTGTGAGAGCGTATCAATAAAGCCCTCTAAGAGTCCACCTTCTCCCACCGGAACCAATCCCAAATGTCGCTCTGGAAGGTGTAGCGCCGCTTCTTTTGGGAGAACTCCGAGGACAGGAATCTGAATTTCATTGAGGGCCTCTCTGAGTATCTTTTCCTGGGCAGAAGATTTTACGCGGTTAAGGATAACGCCTTGAAGATTTACTGCAGGATCATAAGTATTAAATCCGTGAACTAAGGCGGCTACGCTGCGTGACATCGAGGACGCATCAACAATGAGAATAATGGGAGCCTGAAGGAGTTTAGCCACATCAGCGGTACTTCCAAAGCCAGCGGTTCCGCTCATACCATCAAACATGCCCATGACACCCTCAATCACGGCCCAACGCTCCCCAATATTTTGAGCAAAGACCGAAGGGAGCTGCTCACCGAGAAGCCAGCGATCAAGATTGCGGGACGCCAACCCCGTCGCTGCAGCATGGTAACTAGGGTCGATGTAATCTGGACCCACCTTGTACCCTTGGATTGACCGCTTCCGTTTTTTCAAAGCCGCCATTAGGCCAGTAGCTAGCGTTGTTTTTCCAACGCCACTATGCGTTCCCGCTATGACAAGACGAGGAATCTTCATGCTGTTCTCCCTCCTTTAAAAGTTCAGACCACGAAAGCTATTATAAGAGCTGGCAAAAGCGATAACCAGGTTGCAGTACGCACCAGAGAACGACAATGAGCAATGTCCGAGGCGTTCACAGGATGCAGCAAATCTCCCATTTCTGCCCGGTGATGAGGCTGACCCTCATAAACATTGATGCCGCCTAGACGAACGCCTAGTAACCCAGCGACAACACTTTCCGGATGACCGCCGTTTGGACTGGGATGACCTGAAGCATCCCGTTTCCATATTCGATAAGACTGGAGAACCGGCATCTGCCTCAGCCAGCCTGCTATCAGTAAAAGAAGGACCGATAATCGTGCTGGCACGTAATTCGCCCAATCATCCGTTCGGGCAGAGAACCAACCAAACTCCTCATAGCGATCGTTTCGGTAACCGATCATCGAATCCAGCGTACTAATTGCTTTGAACGCCATCGCTAGAGGAGCGCCCCCAAGTGCAGCATATAAAAGTGGCGATAAGATCCCATCGACGAAGTTTTCGGCGAGAGTTTCGATCGTTCCTCTGACAATCTCACCTTCAGTAAGATTGTCAGTATCTCTACTAACCAACCAAGAAAGACGATGCCGAGCCTCACTTAAATCGTCGTTTTTTAGAGGGATTATAACACTTTGTCCCGCATCTAAAAGCGATTTACCGGCCAAGGAAGTAAAGATAAAATAAGCACTCACACCTAGACCCAAGACAGGATGAATCGCACTTGCTCCAAAAACTGTAGCCCACGTGAGTAGATAAGTTCCTCCGACTACCAGGCAGGTTAGAAGCACTCCACTGCGGCGACGTGCCACTGCAGTTCCCAGATTAAGGTGACGCTCTAGATAGGCAATGACGTTTCCAATGCCCACGACAGGATGGGGCCAGCGTCGGGGATCCCCCAGGAGTTGGTCGAGAAGAAATCCGATCAGTACAGAATACATCATGTTAATTTACCCGGTCGGAGCCTAACCCCATTATAGTACGAACACGTTCAATATCCACACTTTGGCGGACCAAATCCGCTAACTCATTAAACGCCGATTCACGAAGCGCTGCCTGTGAAAGTGACGCTTCTACTGGTCTGAGCTGGCCTCTGCGCTGCCAAAGCCATATCAAGAGTGCCGTCCGTAAACCGTCATTATCAAAGATCCCATGTAAGTACGTTCCATACGAGTTACCCGCTTGCAAACCATCTGTGTAGGAGACTCCATTCGAGGTCAAGTTGAACAACGGCGACTGTCCTTTGTCCATTGTGGAGCGCCCCATATGAATCTCATAACCTACAACTGATTCTCCGGTACAAGCGGTAAAAAAGCCTTGCTCTGCAAGAATCGTCCCCTTACTCTGAACGGTATGTTTCTGTGGCTCAAATTCTGTGACCATCGGCAAAATACCGAGCCCAATCATCTCTTCAAGCTCTGACTCTGTATGCAATGGATCCATCACTAAGCGTCCCATCATCTGGTACCCTCCGCAAATCCCAATCAGTGGAACCTCTTGCTCACAAAGTGCCTGAACCTGCGCCCCTAAACCGCTCTCATGAAGAAAACGTAAATCGGCAAGGGTATTTTTACTGCCTGGCAGGATCACAAGATCTGGTTTCCCTAGATTCGCAACCTCACTAACATAGCGCACAGAGACATCCGTTTCATCCTGAAGCGCATCAAAGTCTGTAAAGTTAGAAAGATACGGGAATCGAATGACCGCAATGTCCAATTGTTCTGAGGAGGAAACGGAGGGTTTCTCATCGGCTTCACTGATGGCTACAGAATCTTCATCAGGAATGCGTATTTTAAAATAGGGGACGACTCCAAGCACTGGAATGCCTGTTCTTTCTTCCATAAAGTCTAAAGCCGGTTGAAGAAGCGCCAGTTCACCACGAAACTTATTAAAAATAATTCCTTTAATCAAAGCTCGTTCCTCGGGTTCTACTAATTCCAAGGTCCCCACAACAGCAGCTAAAGCCCCACCGCGGTCGATGTCTGCTACCAACAGCACGGGTGAATTGGCCTCCAAAGCCACTCGCATATTGACAATGTCGTTCGATTTAAGATTAACTTCTGCGGGACTCCCAGCCCCTTCAATCACGACGACCTCGAAGTCATCGAGCAGCCCATGCAGGGCATCCTTTACAAACGGCCAGGTCATTCGTTGATATTCACCGTGATAACGCAAGGCCGTCACATTTCCCTGAGACTGACCCATAATGACGACTTGGGAACCTGTAGGACCACTTGGTTTTAGTAAAATGGGGTTCATACGCACTTCAGGCTCAACTCCTGCTGCTTGAGCCTGAACCACCTGTGCTCTCCCCATCTCTCCACCTGTTGCTGTCACATAAGAGTTAAGGGCCATATTCTGCGCTTTAAAGGGACTGACTAGATAACCTTCTTGGTAAAATATCCTGCAAAACGCAGCAGCCAGAACGCTTTTTCCAACACTGGAAGAGGTCCCTTGGATCATGAGTTTTGCAGCGACCTTTTTATTAGAAGACACAATCATACCTCCACTTCCTAAAATGCTAGAGAGCAAGTTGCTTTAAAGCGGTATAAATTAACGCATTAACTACCGTCGCTGCGAGTGGGCTTCCCCCACGCGTTCCTAGTACCGTAATTGACGGCAGGGATTGACGTTCCCACAGTAAATCCTTCGACTCTTTAGCCCCGACAAAACCGACCGGTATACCTATAATCAAGGCAGGACGTGTTTCTGGATTCTCCGCTAAACGTAAGACTTCAAGCAAGGCAGTTGGCGCATTACCAATCGCTACAATCGATCCCCGTAGACTCTCTGGATGCATTCGAAAGGCTGTCATTGAGCGGGTTATACCCCATTCTTTGGCCTGTTCAGCAACTCCAGGGGCATTAAGAAAACTTTGCACGGTTCCGCCCAAAGATTTAAGTTTTTCTTTAGCAATACCTGCCCGAACCATCTCAACATCTGTAATGACGTTCGCACCCTCTTTCAGAGCCTTGAGCCCGCAAGCGATCGCCTGAGAATGAATCGCTATGGCTTGTTCTAGAGATGGATCTCCACTAGTATGAATCAATCGTTCCACGACGGGGAATTCATCCTCTGCCCATAGGCGGGTTAAACCTGCCCGAATAATGCACATACTTTGTGTCTCGATTTGTCCCGGATCGAAGATGAATTCGGTCATGCTTTCACGGCCTCCTTGATTCGAAGGCTAGCCAGCTTCGCGATACCGTCATCCGCTCCCAACTCTTGTGTGAATATAATTTCAACGTTCGGATGTTGTTCGCGAATTTCACGCAATTCTTCATGGATATCCACGGTCACGTGAATTCCTCGAAAAAGAAAAAGCGGCATCACGACAATCCGCAAGGCACCTTCCAAAATTTTTGCTTCTACCGCTTCAGGAAGACTGGGTTTGCCATGAGCCATATATGCTGGCGTTACGGTTTCTCCCAAAATGTGACTCACCTTTTGAGCGACGTCCAATAGTCCTTGGTTTGCCTCTGCACGACGGCTACCGTGTCCTAAAATTATGATCTCTGATTTCATAGTATCTCCTCCAAATGCTTAATAAACTGGGATAGTGAACTATCTTGCCCATCAGTCATCGGTCGTTTTAGAATAACTAACGGAATGTTTAAATGTTGGCAGGCTTGCACTTTTTCAAGGGTTCCTCCCACTTTGCCACTCTCTTTGGTGACCACAACGTCGATCTTCAATTGCTTACACATCGCTTCATCCCACTCTTGGGAAAAAGGTCCTTGTGCCGCTATGATTTGATTGGGTTTAAAACCTAAGTGTTCACAACGTGCTAACACCTCAGAGGTGGGTAGAACGCGAATAAAGAGATTTTTTTCTTGCGAAGAAAGAAGTGATACCCACTCAGGCAAGACATTGCTTCCAGTCGTGAGCAAGATACGTTGCCCTAGCTCTGCAGCGATAAGTGCTGCATTAGCAATGTTAGCGGCCCAATGAATCAGGGGATGATTTTCCAGTTCTAGCGAAGAACGGTGCCATGGCAGGTAAGGTATTGATCGTTCTTCGCAGGCCGCTTTTGCGAGTTCTTTCACCCGTAATGCGTAGGGATGGGTGGCATCCACAATGGCTGCAAACCCTCCATCCACTAAAAGTTCTACCATACTCTGAGCATCCATGGCTCCAGAACGTACTTGGAGACCTTGTTCTTGAGCTAAATCTGCACCATAAGAGGTCAGTGTTGAAACTAGAATATCATGACCACGTCTCTTTAGGGCAGCCGCTAGTTCTCGGCCATCCTCTGTACCGGCCAGGACTAAGAGTTTCACAGCATGTACCCTCGAGGAGTCACCATATAAGGTCCGAGCATACGAGTTTGAGAGTTCCCGATAATTACGGTGGTCAGCATGTCTATTGGATGATTGGTGAAATCAGCAAGGGTCGTGATTTGTACGCTGGAATCCTCACCCCGTAGTGCCTCACGAACAAGGCCAACTGGGGTTTCTGGACTACGGAAGCGCAGAAGGATCTCACGTGTCGTCTCAATGTGTTGCGTACGGGTTTTACTTTTCGGATTATAAATAGCCAGGATAAAATCTCCTTCAGCAGCTAAGCGCACACGTTTCTCAATGACGTCCCAAGGGGTTAAGAGATCACTTAGGCTTATCACGGCAAAGTCGTGCATTAAAGGGGCCCCAAGCATGGAAGCCGCTGCACTGGCCGCGGTAACTCCCGGAATGATCTCTAGAGGAAGGTCAAGAAGACCTTCTTGATCAAGGCACTCAATTAGAATACCCGCCATACCGTAAACCCCAGCATCTCCACTACTAATAACGGCGACACGGTGGCCCTCGGCGGCTAAACGTATTCCTTCTCGGCAACGGTCAATTTCTTGACGCATGCCAGTCGCTACAATTTGTTGATGCGTTAATAACGGTCGAATAAGTTCTATGTAGGTTTTATAGCCAACGATGAATTCGGCTTCATTTAAGACTGACTGAACCCGTGCGGTCATATGTTCAGGGTCTCCGGGCCCGATGCCCACGACAAAGAGTTTTCCAGACTGATTGCTACTGTGACCCCCCGCCCCTTGAACTTGGACAGAATTAGCTGTCCCTTTTGAGTTCCCAGCAAGCTCGCTGCTTCGCATACACCATCTACTCCTATCTTTTCTTTCACAAAGTTAGATCGACTTAACTGTTGTTTTTCGATGACCGCTTGAAGTTCTATTGCTGGAAAGGTTTGAAACGGGACCCGCAGGTACTTAGCCGCTTCAATCAGACCAACTTCATCAGCTTTAAGATCAATACTATAGATCCCGCACACTGCCTTAAGGGATGCCCCGATCTGCTCAACAGCCGTCTCGATTCCCGCTAAGACAGCCTCAGTGGAAATTCCTCGACGGCAGCCAACCCCAACACTCAAAATAGGTGGAACCAAATATAGGAGATCCGCCTTAATAGTTCGGTCCGGAAATGCGCTTATAATCACATTGGCTTTTTCTTTCTCTTTGTCTGGTAAGAAATGATAATGCTCATCGTTCACCCAAGCGACTTCAGCGTTCAAGGGGTAACTGGTCCAAACATCGAGAGAATCTTGTTCTAAAAGTAAACGATTGACCGTTGGCAAATGGTCTATAGGTTCAACTTTCCAACCATACCTGCGAGCGTACTCATCAGGAGCCACTAAGCCCCGAACATCAGTCGCTGTCGTAATAACCGCTTGAGCCCCAATCTGACACGCTAGATGATTTGCCCAAGCGTTTGCGCCACCTAAATGCCCGGAAAGTAAAGGAATAATGAACTTACCTTCCTCATCTAAGACAAGCACGGCTGGGTCTCGATCTTTGCCTTGGAGAAGTGAAGCAATTTGGCGTACCACAATTCCTGTAGCCATGACGAAAATGAGCACAGAATGTTGCTGCCATAGTCTCGGGACGATATCCGCCAAACGCTGAAACACATGCAATTCAGGTTGGAAATCTCCTTGACCTTCACCCTGGTTCTTGTTTGAACAGACTGTCCTTTCGTGACTATAGAACGCTTGAGCAACTGTGTCCGGAAGCCCCTCTCCAATACGCCGCGCTGTGGCCAGCCCTCGGTCGGTTAATGTTATCAAAGCGATCGTTGCCTTTGTTTTTCCGTTGATGGTCACTTTTCAGTGCCTTGCCGATATTCGTGTGTAAAAGTAGGGTCATAGAGCTTTGAACGAGCGTATCCGTTCACCGGGTCTAAGAAATCGCCCACAAGAATTTGCGCCTGTTTACGAATTCCTGCAACCTTAACTTTTTCTACGATCGTTTCTAAGGTCCCCAGAAGGACCTCTTCATCTGGCCAACTTGCTTTCGCGATCACGGCAATGGGGGTAGCGGCAGGGTAGCCGCCTTCCAGCAATGCTTCGACGACAGCACCCATATCCTGAACACTTAGGAAAATCGCCATGCTCGCTTGATGCTTGGCTAAGTTTGCCAACGCTTCACGCTCTGGTACGGGGGTGCGTCCAGCCATGCGAGTAAGAATCAAGGTCTGACTGATATCTGGTAATGTAAACTCCCGTTTAATGGCTGCTGCAGCTGCAAAAACCGAGCTGACCCCTGGAATGACCGTATACGGAATAGATTCCTTGTCCAAATGGTCGAATTGTTCCTTGACTGCCCCGTACATACTAGGATCTCCCGTATGGAGACGAACAATAGTTTCCCCTTGTCTTGTTCCCTCATCCATCAAAGCGAGAACCTCTTCGAGCGTAAGGTGAGCACTGTCATGAACAGGTGTTTCCGGACGACAAAGTTTGAGTAGTGTCGGGTTAACTAAAGATCCGGCGTAAATCACTCGGTCCGCATTTTCCAGTGCACGGGACCCTTTAACCGTTATCAGTTCTGGATCACCTGGACCAGCTCCTACGAAGATTACTTTACCGTTAGCTTTTTTCTGGCTCACTATTTTCCCTCCCCAACAAATCTTTTTTGACGAGTAATAAACTGAGATAATCAATTTTTTCAGAGGTGAAATCCTGAGGTTTAGGTTCCCATCGGATTTTCTCACCAACTTGTCCCAGGCGGGTTAACAAGACTGCTTTTCTCCCACGTTCTTCGAGGTGCGTCAAAATCTCAGGTAGTCTTCGAGAGACTTTCATTAAGACTAAATTGGGGAAGTCGAGGAACTCTCCAACATCTTCAGTACTTGGCAAAATCAGGAGGGGCTCATCTCCTGTGGCAAGAGGCAAGTTAATTCTAGCTGCCGCTGCAGACATAGCCGTAATCCCAGGAACAGTTTCGATACACTCCTGAGGTAGCTCCTCTTGAAGAATGTTCAGAAGATAACTATAGGTACTATACAGAGAAGGATCTCCCAGCGTGATAAAGGCGACGGATTTTCCCTGTTTCAGTTCAGCTAAGAGAGTTTGTGCCCCAGTTTGCCAAGCCTTAGCTAAAATCTGCTTATCGGCAGTCATGGGCATTTCTAGTTCGATTAGGCGGACCTTGGAGGGACAATGAATTTTGGCTATGTCCCAGGCGACACTTTCTCGATCAAGCTTGGATTTAGGAATGGCGACAATATCCACCGCTTGTAAAACATCGACAGCTTGCAGAGTCAAGAGACGTGGATCACCAGGACCGACCCCTACTCCGTAGAACTTCCCCCATGCTATAGTCATAACACTTCTCCTTTTCGTGCCGATATTATAAAGATAGGATTCAACGCTTGTGCCATATGAAGTGTTTGTACGGCTTTCCATCGAACCGCTTGAATAGAAACGGTATCGATATCTTCGAAATTTAGCTCTGTAAGCAGTTTTAAGCCTTGAGCCACTGTTTCGATCGTAACTGCCGTGATCACAATTCTCCCCCCCTTAACCAGGGGAACGGTTTCCAATATCTCTGATAAACGCCCATTACTCCCACCAATAATACACACATCCAGTGAAGGAAGCTTCCCAAAGACATCAGGTGCAGTTCCTGGAATCAGTTGGAGATTTTTAACGCAAAACTTGCGTTGATTGGAAAGAATTAGTTCCTGAGCCTCTGAATTATGTTCAATTGCATAAACTAAGCCTTCAGAAGCCAGACCTGCAGCTTCTATACTAATGCTTCCCGTACCAGCTCCAATATCTACGACGCGATCATATTTTGAAATTTGGGCTTTGGCCAGTACTTGCACACGAATTTCCGCCTTGGTCATGGGAACCTTTCCCCGCAGAAACTCTTCGTCTGGAATCCCAATTCTGCACCCAGTACTTTGTTTGGTGGATTGCGTGTTACTCTGAATAGTATTTTGCGGATACAGGATAACAATGGCATTCTTTAACACTGTTTTATCCCGAGCCAAATGCTCTGCATCCATTGTTTCCCAAAATTCCTCTGGATAAGCAAGGGCATTTCCGATCGATATCTGGGGATTTTTGCCGCGCTTTAAATAGAGTTGCGCGATTTTCTGAGGAGTATTTTCCCCACCGGTTAAAACCGCAGTGAGACAAGTTATGCTTTCAGGAAGTACGGATAACTCTCGACCATGTACACTAACAAAAGTTGCCTCCTGCCAAGGAATTTCAGCTCTCGCAAAAGCAAATTGAAGAGAACTGATCCCAGGATAGACGTCCATTCTCTGCTCCGGAAATTCTTTTTTAAGTCGGGGTAAAAAACTGAAAAATCCAGGGTCCCCAGAGACAAGAACCCCGACAACCTTCTCCTCCACAAGTGCGTTTCTGATCACTGAAATACTGCTGGCTAGATCTCCAGATAGAGTATACTGAAGTCCTGTAAAATCGGGAAAGAGTTGGAGAGCTCTAGATCCCCCTATTAATATTTCGCAGTTCTTTACAAGTTCAGTAATTGCCGGCGGCAACCATTCCGGTCTGCCAGGACCGATTCCGATCACCTGTAACATAAATAACCTTCTTCCCTGAATTTTCGTAAGCTTCAAGAAACAACTGTATTCTAATAGTTGGGTAAACAAAAATACGAACCAGAGCGGTTCGTATGGTTTACCCTAAATAAACACACACATCACCTATTGCCCGTAGGTTTGTGATATTTCTCAAGGCAGGTTTCCTGGCTTCAAATCATCATTCTCTTCCCGCAGTGACTCTGGGTATAAGAGAACTCCTTGTTTACAGTGGCGGGACCGCGTCGGACGTTCGCCGACTTCCCCTTTTATATCCTCTATCGCAGAGGAACCTTGAGAATCTTTGTATTTAATTAATTTTATGATCATCTATAAACTCATAATCTATTATTTGTGTATTATAACTTAAATCTCTCTTTTTAGAAAGGACTTTTAGGAATCCGTGCAATATTATATATTTATCGCTTAATTTTGGTTTTCATCTAACTCAAGTAAATGCTCATATTGCCAATCAAAAAACAGCACTCAACGAATGCCGTTTTTGTCATGATTAATAGATTTGCACTCATTACACCATTGTGTTTACAATTCTAATTTCGGTTCCACGGACCACACCCAGCCTTGTTCCTCCACAATCTTACGAGCTTCCAAATCCCAGCCAACGGGTTGGCCGTTCAATAACGTCATGATTGTTCCAATGCTAAGACTCCCATAAGTGAACGACTGAGCTCTTTCACTTGCTAGGTATGCTAGGTAATGAAGCAATTTTTGCTCACCAATCAGCAAGAGCTCTTTGGTGGCCCCTTCAGTCGTTGGAAACTCTGCCAGATGCTTTAATGTGTCTACGTCTACGCCAGCTAATGCAGCATGAGCCAGTAAGATTTCCATTCTGGCATCTGCGACACGATTATGGGTATGGAAAATACCCCCGGAAATCTTGATAAGCTTTCCTATATGCCCTAATAAAATAACCTGTTTTATCCCGCGATAGGCGGCTTCCTCCAAGAGATAGCCTACAAAGTTACTCATCTGTATCACGGCCTCGGCCGGGACCATAAAGCGCTCCGTTGCCACTCTATACCCATAGTGTCCTGGGGTGAGTACAATGGTTTTATGCCCATAGGCTACGGCTTGGTCCAACTCTGGTAGGATGGAGGTTTTAAACGCTTCCTCGGACATCGGCCGAACTATTCCGCTTGTACCAAGGATAGAAATTCCCCCCTTAATCCCCAATCTGGGATTAAGGGTGCGTAAGGCTGCAGTTTCTCCGTCGGGAACTTCGATGATAATTTCGAGTTCTGCTTTTGGGAAGACCTCCCGAACCGCTTCAAGGATCATACTCCTTGGTACCGGATTAATGGCACTTTCTCCAACCGAGAGCGCCAATCCTTTTTTGGTCACGGTCCCAACCCCTTGCCCCCCCAGGATGTGGACCTCTCCTTGTGGGGAAATATAACGCGCAATCGCCTGAATCTCAAGGCCATGCGTAATATCCGCATCATCTCCGCCGTCTTTCAGAATACTTGCCCTAGCCTCTGGATATCCAGCCTTCCCTCCATGGATTGGCATCGTTAAGCGTGCAGAATTTGGTAGTGTAATCTCTACTTGCACGGCTAAACTGTCCCCTTTAAGTAGTAGACAGGCAACTTTAGCAGCACCAGCGGCACAACTACCCGTAGTATATCCTTCGCGCCAAGTATGTCGATCTTTATCTCGTGCCATAGTTTCTCTCCCGTTATCACTTTTATTGAAAGAATTAATCGTTCATAGAAAGTATAAATCATGTGGTGCCTTAGTTCAACTAAAACTGTACAATCTCATATTATGAGGGATTATAATACCCCTAGGTGCAGTTTGAATCGAACAAAAAACGCCGACGTTAGTAACAGGATAAAGAAAGCTATTGCGCAGGAATCCTTGAAAGAAAATCTAATTTGACGCATCGATGTCGAAGTTCTCGTCAAGCCGTATCCTCTGTTAAGCATAGCCATTGATAATGAATTAGCCATCAGAATAGAATTGATGAACATAGGAATCATCAGGGGTAAATGCGATCGAATAGAGCCAATAATCCCCTTATTATTAAATCTTACGCCTCGCGCTTTTTGGGCCTCTATGATTAGTTGGCGTTTTTTATCCAAGGTCGGAATGAATCGTATTGCCGTTGTCAGCATCATGGTTATCTCAACAGGAACCTTCATCATTTGAAAGAATTGGATAAAATCATCTATAGACGTGGTCAAAGTCAACACAGAAGAAGCAATCATCATACTAACAAGGCGAAAGGTAAACGTAGTACCCATTAGAAAGCCACCCACTGTTGCCCCTAAGCGGTTTCCAGGTAGCACATAAAAAAGAATTGCTTGGTTAGACGCCTGACCAAAACGCTCAGGTGCAAACGTAAATCCTGTGATTAAAATAATCGTTATTATGATAGGAATCAAGGGAGCCACCATTCTCCCGATTTTCTGCAGAGATATTTTCATCCAGAAGGCAAGTAATCCGGTCAAAGTTACGATAAAAAGTTGATATAAAGGGTCTTGGAATATAAATGAAAGTATAATGAGCCCTAAGAATCCATACATTTTGACTCGTATGTCGAGTCGATGGAGCAAGGTGTCGCCTGGTATATACTCTATAGACATCCTGGCTTCTCCTCACTTTCGAACATCGCAGTAAACTCACTTGCTTCTATAAAGGTTTCATGCTCTAGAATATCCGTCAATTGTATGGAGAGTCCACATAGTTGGGGGGGTAATATGGCAGCGTCGAGAAGAATTTGTTCGTTAGTAAAAACATCTTGAGGTGCACCATCTAACAAAATCTCGCCGTCTTTCAAGACAATCACCCTCTTAGCATATTGAGCCACTAAATCCATATCATGACTGATCATAATAATTGTGGTTCCTGCAGCGTGTAGTTTGCGAATCAATCCCATCATTGTCTGAACGCCTGTCCAGTCTGACCCAGTGGTTGGCTCGTCAATAATAAGCAGTTTGGGCTTTAATACAAGTATTGAAGCGACGGCAATCATTTGCCGTTCTCCTTTGCCCAAACTAAACGGATGAACGCTGCGGTATCTTTCTAAGCCAGTATAGTTAAGGACCTGATCGACTCGTTCTTTGATTTCTTTTCCTTTAAAACCTGCGTTTTTAAGGCCAAATTCGAGTTCTTTTTCGACAGTCGTGGAGAAAATTTGATGATCAGGATTTTGAAAGACGTATCCAATCGTTTTGGATAAATATGAGGTATCATACTGTAAGGTATTCATGCCCTCAACGATGACCTCTCCACAGGTTGGTTTTAAAAGTCCATTAAAATGTTTCGCTAAGGTCGTTTTTCCAGCACCGTTTTGCCCAATGAACGCCACGAATTGGCCAACTTCAATCGTCATATTTATCCCTCTCAAAGCAGACTGACCTGGGCTATACTGATAAATTAGATCATTCACTTGAACAGCGATTGCTTTCTCAGACCAGTTCATTACCTGCTTCAGAACGTGCTCATCGCCCTGCTCATTCCCTTGCCAATGTCCGTATTTGGGTAACAATGTTCGAATCAATTCTACTGCAGATGGGATATCTAATGGGATTTGAGCCAAGGAAATCCACCGCTTTTCATAGAAATACCAACCGATTAGGCTGACCGGTATGGGCTTTATTCCAAACTTTCGCAAAAGAAGAATGTTACGAAAGAGTTCACTTGGAACGCCTCTCCAAACCACTTCACCTTGGTTCAGTACGACGACTTCATCAGCCTTTCTAATCACTTCTTGGCTGGAGTGTTCCACCAATACAATCGTAAGGTCCTTATTCCGTCGCAAATCGTCTAACGTTTCATAGATCTCTAATCGTCCCAGCGGATCAAGTTCTGAGGTCGGTTCGTCGAGTACCAAGATACCCGGTTCCATCACGAGAACACCCGCAATCGCTAAGCGTTGTTTTTCTCCACCAGAGAGTGCCTCCGTTAAGCGTCGATTGTACCCTTTAAGACGAACTTTTTCTAAGGCCTCATTGACTCGTTGTTTAATCTCGTTGAATGGGACCAAGAAATTGCGGGGACCAAATGCGGTATCTTCCTCAACGGTGCGACCAATAATTTGGGTCTCGGGATCCTGTAGGACAAGTCCGATAACCTTGGACATCGACTGGATTGAGGTTCTTCCTACATTCTTCCCAGCGACACACACCTGCCCTGTTAGTTTTCCCTCCAGAAGTTGGGGAATAAGGCCGTTCAGACATAAGCTCAAGGTCGTTTTACCCGCCCCTGTGGACCCCATTAGGACCATGAATTTCCCTTTTTTCACAGTTAAGCTTACATTTCTCAAGCTTGGTTCCACTGAGTTCGGATAACGATAGGAGACATTATTGAGATCAATCGCATTTTTATCCAATCGTAAGACTCCCACTTCTTCAAGTGGGAGTGGGCCCCCGTACTCTGCTTCGGTGGGGGTAGACTCCCCCACCGAAGTCTCGATGTTCAACTTTAGTTGAACGAGTTCACTATGTTCCACGGTTTTCACCTCATAACCTATATGAGCCGACTGCCCTTAATTGCTTTGTAGGCTACTGCCGAAATAATAACATTGAGAGCTGCTCCTACGACAAGAAAAGGCATTAGACCCAGAACGCCTCCCATACCCATAATTGGAAGCATAGCGAAGGCGGATACAACCCCATTAAGGATAATTGCAACGATGACTGCAGGAATTAAACCAAGCTTCTCATTAACCCAGCGATAGGTCACCGCCCAGATAGCCATTTGTAAAGCAATATACAGATGGATCGGAATGGTCATAGGGAATCCAATCACTGCTGCTGTCAGCAAATGTCCAAAAGCAATAACGATGGCTCCAGTTAGTCCACCAAAGGCCAGAGCACAGAAAAAGCCAGGTGCTGAATCCATACCAATGGTTCCAACAGGACTTGGGATCTTAATGAGGGCTCCGACTGCACTTAGGGCAATAAAAATAGCCATAATAGATAGTCTCTTGACCTTCCAAGCAGAGAGTTTTATGTCCTGTTGTTCTGTTCCTAGATGATTCATAGAATATTCCTCCTCATATTTTGTACAATTTACCGATCTTTGTTAAAGGTAAATTTGGAAAACAAGAAAACTTCTGATCGAAATCCGAGAACGATGACGATGAAAAAATCAGACACGTAGACGGGCCAGCTGATTTATCTAAATTAAGAGTACAGCGAGGATCAACTCGCAAACGGGTGTCTACAGTAGAGGCAAGTTGGTCTGCTTCCCAACGTATTCCTCTTGAACCGACTGGAACTATGTCATGAATACTTGAAATCCCTAAGAGGTTCTGAATCGCTTTCACGGGTACAATTTCTGGATCCTCTGGATTGTTAAGCTCAGGGCCTACTTTAGGAAACCCTAAACAATAGATCTCATCTCCCGGTTGAGCCGTTCCTATCCGTAACTTGTTTTTCTCAGCCACACCAATCACACTGATCCCCAGACCTGTTTGTTGCGTAAGCATGTTTTTTTCCGTGCTGATGGCCATAGGTAGTGTTATTAATCCAGCTGATTCTAGTTCATCGTTCACCCCCCTTAATAATTCTTCCCCGGTGGGGTACGGCTCATTCGAAATCGCAACGGTCAGCATCTGAGGCACAGCCCCTGTGGCAAGGACTTCCAACAAAGCAACTCGTGCGGTTAACTTTCCTGTAATGAACCATGAAATCTTGAGCGCATCTAATTCCTTCATACCAATTGCGCCACAGGAATCGCACGAAGCCACCAAATACTGAGCGTTGTTTATTAAAACGACCTCAACATCCCGACCAAGATATCCCAATCATTTCACCCCCATTACTCATAAGGTACATAAAAAAGCTCATAGTCTAATTTTCATTATCAACTTCGCCGTTGATATGAAAACCGACCATGAACTTTACCTTAATTCATGACTTACTTAGGTTACCGGCAGGTCTCCTGACTTAGTATCATCGACTGAATGCGCCTTCCCGGTTTCCCAGTGGCAGTGCAACAGTCTCCTCTTTACAGTGGTGGGTCCGTCTGGGATTTTAACCCAGTTCCCTATTCTCCCTTTGAAGGGCACCTGTAACAAACCAATATTCAGTTATATTTATAATAATGCAATTGAAGTTGAATTACAAGGAAATTTTATCGTTATTATCCGATTCTTTTTCAGATGTGACCTGCTTTTTCCACAGCTTATATTGTTCTAGATCCTCACTGACTTGGGAAATAATGAAGCCAGCCACCGCCGCGTCATCGACCAAGCCCGCAAAGGGAATATAATCGAAGATTGCGTCCAAAGGAGAAACAAAATAGACAATCCCTAAGATGATCATGAGGAGCGATCGCGTAGGCATTTCCTTATAGTTCCCGTTAATCCAATCTCTGAACACGCCAAATAACAGCTGTAGCTTATCCCAAGTTTCACCCAATGCACCTCGGTGTGTTGTAGCCTTTAGCAGAGCCTTATTGAGAAGTCCTAATGATTTTTTCTTATCCTCGAGATATTGGCTAGCCTTCGCTTTAAAGGGTGCCAATCTTCTAGTTTCTAGCTTGTCCATGTTATTGGCTCCTCTCCAGCATAAAAAGTGTTTGTAGGCCTTAAGTTTGCTTAATCCAATTATCATTCCCTTTATAGCGGTTTCTTATTTCAGACAGTTCTTTACGACGGTGGCCAAATTCTTCAACTTGTGCCCTCAACCAGACCTGAAAATGCCTTGTTAACGCTTCTTTTTCAAAACGTTTACCAGCTGTTCCAAAATTCCATATAAGCCCTTTTTCTGAAGAGCAAATAATCGCTTCTTGACCACAAAGAGGACAAACCGCACGATTTGGCTCAGGAAACTTCCAAATATCAGACCAACAGGTGGGACATTCACCCGTTTCCAGTTGACGAGGATCTCGGAATAAGGACGCACCCATTGCACGAATGCGTTCGAATGATTTCTCATTTGATAAAGCCTCACCAGGCAGTGCTCCCAAAAATATGTGGGCATCTTTAACATCAAAACCTAGAAAACGGGCATTGGCAATCAGTGCAGATAAAGTATACCCTTCCCACCCCTTAATGCCAGTAGTACCAATAATCACACAGGGTTTCCCCCAAAGCACATCAATCTGTTGAGCGAGCGCTATAATCCGATCTCCAAACAACTTTATTATGGCCGCTGGACCGAGAGCATAGCAAGGCGCAGACAAAATAATTCCATCCGCTTCTTTTATTTTGTCCAACAAGAAATATAAATCATCGTTCAGTGGGCAACGCTGATCAGGAGCTAAGCAAGTATAACAAGCTCTGCAGGGCTGAAGATTCAATTCCGGCAGTCGGATGAGTTCCAGCTTATACTCTTCTCCAATTGAAGCAGCTGCCTCTTTAATCAGGATCTCTCCATTAGCCATTCTCCTTTGTGAGGCCACTAATCCTAAAATCTTTTTCATTCTTCTCTATTTCCACCCTCTCATCGTATGACATCAAAGTCATCAAGCTGATTCGCATTTTTTGCTCAGCAGCCCAGCAGAGGCAATAAACTTCAAGGCATCTTCCGAAGAAACATCGAGCCGTTGCACGGTCTCTTCGGGTACAAGAATCAGATTGCCCGCTCATTGCATTGATTGCATTAAGTAGACAGCCACGTAACCCTTTGGAATAAAGGTGCTTTCTTCATCATTGGTGAGAAATCCCAATAGTTTCAGTCCATTGGACATATCGACCAAGACTAACCGAGAAAAGCCCTTTTTGTTCCCTGAAAAAGAATTCACGGTGTCTTTTATAATCCCATAGATACTACCGAACAGTGGCACTTTAATGAAGATCTTATCCAGATAATTGATTAATCCGTTCGTCAACCAGTTTGAGGCTAGTAACCCTACTAGGAAAATCACGGCAAGGGTAACAATCACCCCAAAACCAGGAAAATATAAGCCAGCATGCTCCAGTAACCCTTTAAATAACCCATCCGTGATTAAAAACATCTTATATAGAATATAAAAGGTAATAGCTATAGGTGTTAGAACAAAGAGGCCCTTTAGAAAGATTCCAATAAATTTTTTCAAATTCCTATTCCCCCAATTTTCAATCGCTTGGCACGATCTGTCATGCTACGGAGCCAAAGTCTGATTTCATTAGTGACTAGCTTCTTATCCAACCTCCATTGCCAATTTCCATAGATCGTTCCAGGCACATTCATTCTGGCTTCCTCGCCCAAACCTAAGATATCTTGCATAGGTAGGATAACCCACACCGCTTGACTCATATAGACCTGTTCAATTAATCTGCGGCATGCCTCTTTACTTGACATATTTTGGTTCGCAGCGTTACCTACCGTGGTTTCAACATCTTCTAGATTTCTTTCATACCAACCTAATAAAGTATTATTATCATGAGTTCCAGAATAATAAACAAAATTTGTTTCATGGTTATTTTCTATCTCTGCCAACGGTGTGAATTGAAGTACCTTCATTCCTGGATAGCCCAAAATCTGTATTAATACGTTGACTTCAGGTGTTATCTCACCCAAGTCCTCGAGGATAAAAGAGCATTTCCCAAAGGCTTCAAACATGATTTCAAAGAATTTTTTTCCTGGTCCTTTAGTCCAACGACCCTTTTCTGCCGTTTCTTCGCCAGCGCTAACCTCCCAATACGCCTCAAAACCTCGGAAATGATCCAGACGAATGTAGTCAAACATCTTTAGCCCTAACTGAATTCGCTTTTTCCACCAAGCAAACTGAGTACCTTCTAGTGCATCCCAGTCATAGACAGGATTCCCCCATAACTGGCCGGTCTTACTAAAATAGTCTGGGGGTACTCCTGCCTTTTTAGCAGGTCGACCCTGTTCATCTAAGACAAAAAGGTGGCGGTTCACCCAGACATCACAGCTATCAGCAGCGGCAAAATGGGGTAAATCTCCAATCAGCTGAACTCCTTTGGATTTGGCATAAGTTTTAAGTTGATTCCATTCATAAAAAAAAGTATATTGTAAGAATTCAATAAAACCTATCTTGTCTTGGAGAAGTACCCGATACTCGGATAATTTTTCGATCTCACGGGAAGCAATCGCTTGCTCCCAATCATACCATGGAACCTCTTTAAAATGAGCCTTTAAAACCCTGAATAGACTATAATCATTAAGCCATTCTATATTTAGAGTTTTAAATTTTGAGAAATTCTCCTGCGAAAGATACGTTAACTGTGAAGAAACATCTGAACTGAGCGGCTTAACTTCCAGCTTCTCCAGGAATTTCTGATAAGCTTCATAAAGTAGATCACGTTTTAACTCTTTATAAGCTAGGAACAATAAACTTTTTCTTAGACCGAAGGTACTTACTGTTTCAGCTTTACAACGCGTCTCGTCTGAATTTAATAAACCCTCCTCAATCATATGGTCGAGACTGATCAGCGCTGTGTTTCCGGCGAAGACTGATTCACTTTGATACGGACACTCCCCCACTCCCGCAGGATTTAAGGGTAATACCTGCCACAGAGATTGACCTGATTCTGCCAAAAAATCCACAAATTCATAGGCCTCTTTCCCTAAATCACCGAGACCCCAAGTAGATGGTAAAGAACTGATATGTAATAATATCCCACACGAACGATCAAGGGCCAAATTATTAGGGAGGTTTTTTTTCCGTAACAGAGCTCTCCCACTGAGCGCATTGATTGGCAATGCACTTAAAGTATCTGGACCAAGCCTTTCTCCATTGATTAAGTCAATCACAAAAGAGGAGGGCTGCAGCTTTACAGTGAGATTCACGGTTTTTGTTTCCCTTGAATGACGATTGATCAGAATGGTGATTTCTTCCTCATCCCCTTTTCGGGTGAAACCATAAACATCTGGAGCGAAATAGAACGACTTAAAATCTCCCGTTTGTAGCACTTCATACTCAGCATGCATTCGCAAAATTCGACGATACCAAACCATAATTTCTTGATCTTCTTGGCCCCATGGATAGGTCCCTCGATTATAAGGGTCTGCATAGCCTTCCACACCGGCTTCATCTCCATAATAAATACAAGGAACCCCTGGAAAGGTTACTTGAACCAAACTAAATAGCTTGAGCCTTTGCACCGCCAATTGCCGAGCATTCAGGGGAAGCCGAAAAACTCTTTGCGCCGTTTTTGTTAGACTCTTTTCTGCTGGCGCCTCTCCTAAAAGGGTCAAAATACGTATCGTATCATGACTGCCGATTAAGTTCATGGCGGCATAGAAATTTTCACGAGGATAATTTTCAAATAAACTCATGACCTCATCATGAACGACGCTGGAATCGCTTTGTCCAAGCATAAAACTGAGGAAACTAGCGCGGAACGGATAGTTCATCGTCGAATCCAATTCATTGCCTAAGAAATATTCGCGTTGTTTACTAAAACTCACTTTATTCGAAGCATCTTCCCACACTTCTCCGATCAGAACAGCCTTCGGGCGGATGGTCTTAATCGCTTGTCTCAGTTCTTGAATGAACTCATCTGGAAGTTCATCGGCCACATCCAACCGCCACCCAGCAACTCCAAGGTTCAGCCATTTACTGATCACACTATCTTCCAAACCAAAGATAAACTGCCTATACGATGGGTTCATTTCATTGACCTCAGGAAGCGTATCAACCCCCCACCATGATTCATACTCTTCGTGGTTAGCTTTAAACTTATACCAGCTAAAATAAGGTGAATCAGCCGATTGGTAGGCACCAACCCCCGGGAAATTGCCATATCTGTTAAAATAGAGACTGTCACTGCCGGTATGGCTGAATACGCCATCTAGGATGATAGAGATACCAAATTGTCTTGCAGTATCAATTAATTGTTCAAAAATATCCTCGTCTCCATACATAGGATCGATCCGTTGATAATCTGCTGTATCATATTTGTGATTACTGGGAGCGTCAAAAATAGGATTAAAATATAGGATGCTTATGCCTAATTGTTTCAGGTAAGGTAACTTTTTAATGACCCCCCCCAGCGTTCCACCAAAAAAATCCCAATCGGTCACTCTGCCCTCCTCGTCCTTAATATAGATCGGCAGATCAGACCAATTGGCGTGCAACAGCGCATTTCTTCTGGGATAGGTTGAGAACCCGTTTTCGTGGTCGTTATAAAAACGATCGACAAATATTTGATACATTACCCCTCGTTTATACCACTCAGGCACAAATACCTGTTTATGTACAGTAATTTGATAGGAAGGAGGTTCTTGCTTACTAAGCGTACCCTCCCCACCGAGCCTTTTAAGGTTATTGCCATAATAATAAGTCACAGACCCTGCCCGAATCACAAAATAGTACCAGATAAGACCGGGGATGTCGGGCACTTTATAGTTCGCCTCAAATAACATCCCATTTTCAACGGGCTGAGGGGTCGATTCTCCAGCTGATGCTACACCACTTTTTTCGCTAGTTTGATGTAATGAAAGAGCTATTTCATGGTCTGTTGCCCAGAGACGAAGAACACAGGTTTCAATGGGTTCAACCGAAAATGTTCTCAAACGGAATGTTATCTCCTGTCCACACGTCACCGCACCAAAGGGTTCGCGGTAAAACAAATCGTGCGAATTATGATACGCCTTAAACACGCTCATAATAAGGACTCATAGATTTTGATATAAGCATTAGCCGATCTGTCCCAACTGAAATCGCCTTTCAAAGCATTCTGACGGATCGTTTCCCATACCACTTTATCTTCTTGGTATATTTCCACTGCCCGTTCCACCGCAAACAATAATTCATGAGCATTATAATTGGCAAAATTAAAGCCATTACCAACGCCAGTCATGTTATTATAGGGTATAACGGTGTCTTTTAACCCACCAGTTTCCCGAACGATTGGAACCGTCCCATAACGCATGGCGATCATCTGAGAAATACCGCACGGTTCAAAACGGGAAGGCATCAATAACATGTCTGCCCCTCCATAAATTTCATGGGCTAATCTATCCGAGAATTCTAATTTAATTGCCAGGTTTTCAGGATATTTTGTGGCAAAATAACGCAAAATTTCTTCATAGCGATGGTCACCTGTTCCGAGGATCACCATCTGAACACCCAACGCAAGTATGTCTGTCATAACGTGGACTAATAGATCCACGCCTTTCTGATCTACGAGACGAGATACCATCGCCAGTAGTGCTTGATCTCCTCGTACAGGAAGTCCGACAACGCTTAGTAGATGCTTTTTATTTTCCTTTTTAGCATACGCAAAATTGCCAGTTGGCATGACCAGGTAAGGATCCTTCATGGGATCATAAACCTCATAGTCAATGCCATTAAGGATGCCCGTAAGAGAATCCTGTCTTTTTCTTAAAAGCCCATCAAGATTTTCTCCATAATAGGGATTTTTAATTTCCTCTGCATACGTCGGACTGACTGTCGTAATCCTATCTGCATAAAGCAAAGCAGCCTTCATAAAATTGACGGCACCATGAAATTCCAAAGTGTTTTCCGTAAAATATTCCATTCCAAGTCCCACAATATCGCTGAGAACTTCCTGAGAAAAAACCCCCTGATATTTAAGGTTGTGAATTGTAAATAGAGTTTTTATCGGATAATATAGGGGCTCTTGGCTATAAAATTTTTTAAGCATTAAGGGGATTAAGGCCGTATGCCAATCCTGACAATGGATGATATCTGGTTTGAATCCTGGTATGTGCAGCAAACTTTCCAGAGCCGCACGGGAAAAAAAGGCAAATCTCTCTGCATCATCGAATTCCCCATAAATACTGGGCCGTGAAAAATAATATTCATTGTCGATAAAATAATAATGAACCCCTTGATACACCATCTCGTCCAAGCCGCAATATTGTTGACGCCAAGCAACTGGAACATCAAAATGGGCCAAATGTGTCATCTCTTTTTGAAAGTGGTCGGCAATGGTACTGTACTTCGGCAGAATAACGCGTACATCGACGCCTTGTTTATGCAAGAAGGCAGGTAATGAACCCATTACTTCACCCAAACCACCTGTTTTAACAAAAGGATCCGCTTCTGCAGTCACAAAAACCAGTTTCATACTCAACCGCCTTTCAACTATTAGATCACAGTACTTTTAAAGACCACTAAAGGACTATTCGAACTCCCTTTTAAGACGTTTTCTCCGTTTACCTTGACAAATTTATCTAGAATTGCATAGGTCGTTTGAGCATGCGCATAAATATGGCATTTAGGCATGATGATGCTATTCCTAATTCGGCATCCTTCCTCAACAACTACGCCACGAAATATAATTGAGTTAGACACTTCACCCGCAATCGTGCACCCACTAGCAATCAAGGAGTTACTGACTTTGGCTTGTGACGTGTACCTGGTTGGAGGATTATCCACAATTTTTGTATGGATGCGATCTTCCCCTAACCATAATTTTTCTCGGACTTCACAATCTAAAAGATCCATACTTCTATGAAAATAATCCTTAACTGTGCGGATCGGCCAAAATATCGAATCCGTTGGCGCGCCGTAGATTTTTAGGACTTGCAAATTTGTCGTTAAAATATCCATTAAGTCCAAACACCCAATGGATCTATACTTGTCAATAATATTCAACAAAAGCTCGCGCCGAATGATCAACATGTTTACAAAATGAGGGTGAGGTGTCTCTACGCTTTCAAGACTACTTTGGGCCATAATATGAGACACTTTCTGATTGTCATCCATTTCAAGTTGCCTCTCATGGATCAAATCACCCATGTGATCACACTCTTTATATATCAAGGTAGCGTCTGCCTGTTTTTCCTTATGAAATTCCAGGGACTCCGTAAAATTCATATTGAATATTT
Organism: Desulfosporosinus sp. UBA5188; assembly: GCA_002413075.1. Classification (GTDB taxonomy): domain Bacteria; phylum Bacillota; class Desulfitobacteriia; order Desulfitobacteriales; family Desulfitobacteriaceae; genus Desulfosporosinus. The sequence goes on from DHWG01000069.1 coordinate 28,348, forward strand.
GATTACCATTACTAATGACGACATTCTCACTAAAATCCTTTTGTAAATACTCTAGATTACGTTGCAGATCTTTAATACAAAACGTGTGATTATCGCCTTCCAACCCATGCATGACTCCGGGCAAGATAAACATTCCACCATTTTTACGTTCTAGAAACCAGTCTTTTCCAGCTCCTAAGTGATCCAGCAGCGGTCTATATTGGTGCGGAGTCACTAATCCGATCGTACTAATGCCCGAATTCACCATACTAGATAACGCAAAATCGAGAATTCTATATCTTCCCCCAAAGGGAACAGCTGCTATCGGCCTATTTAGAGCCAGACCCTGCAAGCTGTCAGATCCGCTATTAGCAAAAATAATTCCTATAGCGTTTGACATCATTTTATCCTCCTTTCTAAAAACGGCTCATCGAGTTCTGTAAACATTTTCACCGGCTTCGATCCTCGAACCCATAGGGATTATATGGTAATCTTCAATAACCGTTATTCCTTCTTGTTCCGGTGTGCTTTGCCCTTCAGCACCGACAATACATTGACCAAGTATTTCTGCTTTTTCCCCAATAATTGTTTTATTTATGATCGATCCATCATGAACTTTTGCATAGGGTAATAAAATTGAATCTTTTATTTGTACTCCTTTCCCTACATAAACCCCAGATGCAAGGATTGAATTGCTCACATTCCCATGAACAATACATCCGTTACAAACAAGACTGTTCTCTATTTTGGCTGCGGATCCCATAAAGTGGGGGGGGAAAATATCTTCATTCGAGAATATGCGGAACTTTGGATCGAAAACATTCAGGAAGTGTCCCTCTCTTAAGGACTCCATATTAGCATGATAATAGCTTTCAATAGTACCTACGTCTCGCCAATAACCTTGAAAATTGTAAGCATAGACTCTTGCTCCATCTCCAAGTTGCTGAGGAATAATATTTTTACCGAAGTCATTTTCAGAGTGAAAATTTTCGTCATCCTCAATGAGGGCTTGTTTTAGAGTTGCCCAGTTAAAAATATAGACGCCCATTGAAGCAAGATTACTGTCAGATTGAAGCGGTTTTTCTTTAAAATCCGTTACCCGTTCATCTTTATCGACAGTCAAGATCCCAAACCGCGATGCTTCCTCTTGCGGAACTTGAATCGTTGCAATGGTAATCTCTGAATTTTTCTGTTTATGAAACTTTAACATCAGGTTGTAATCCATTTTATACACATGATCCCCTGATAAAATAATCACATATTTAGGATTGTAGAAATTTATAAATTCATAATTTTGGAAAACGGCATTGGCTGTACCGTTATACCAACTTCCTTCTGAATTGCCAAGGAAGGGGGGAAGAATGTGAACCCCACCACTGAAAGGATTATCTAAGTCCCAAGCTGAACCTAAACCAATATATGAATTAAGTAGAAAAGGCTTATATTGGATAAGAATACCGACCGTGTTAATGTTTGAATAGGTGCAATTACTCAAGCTAAAGTCTATGATTCTATACTTACCACAAAAGGAAACTGCCGGTTTAGCTCGATTACGAGTTAAACCACCAAGTCTACTCCCTTGCCCACCTGCTAAAAGCAGTGCTACACATTCCGGTTGTTTCAACGCAGCTCACCTTCCTCACAAATATTTATCTGTTATAAACAATTTAGTATGAACTATTGTTAATTAATGGTCCGATATCTGACCTTCCAAATCCAATCTGCATATTCTCTAATAGTTCTATCACTTGAGAATCTTCCTGAGTTGGCAATATTGACTAAGGACATTGCATTCCAATCTTTTTGATTCAGATGAAGTGTTTGAAGCTTGTCATGCATTTCAAGATATGAGTGAAAATCTCTTAAAACAAAGAATTCATCGTTATAGATCATCAGAGAATCGAACAGAACTCTGAATTCCCCCCCCATATTATCGAAAAAACCACTGTTTAATTGATTGACACATGTGCGTATATCACAGTTAGCGTGGTATTCATCCCATGATTTATATCCGCCATTTGAAGTGTAGCTCATAACCTGTTCCGCTGTAAGCCCAAAGATGAAGATATTATCGTCACCGACCGCATCCTTAATTTCTACATTGGCTCCATCTAAGGTTCCTAAGGTTATGGCACCATTCATCATAAACTTCATATTTCCGGTCCCTGAAGCCTCTTTACTTGCGGTAGATATCTGTTCACTAATGTCTGCAGCAGGATAAATCAGCTCGGCTTGAGTCACATTGAAATTCTCAATGAAGATGACTTTAAGTTTTTGATTAACGATAGGATCATGCTCTATTTTCTGACTTAGTGCATTAATAATCTTAATAACAATTTTAGCATAATGATACCCTGGTGCCGCTTTTCCACCGAATATAAAGGTTTGCGACCCCCTCAATGAATCTGGGTCGTCCAGAGCCTTATTGTATAAGTGCATGATCTTTAGCACATTCAGTAATTGTCTTTTGTAGGCATGTATTCTCTTCACTTGAACATCAAAAATCGACATAGGGTCAAGAACAACCCCCTGTTTGATCTTTACCCTTTCAGCCAAGCGACATTTGTTTTCATATTTCACGTTGGCCATCTGTTCCAAGAAACTGGAATCATTTTTGAACACTTGAAGTTTCTTGAGTTCTCCTGCATCTTCCTTCCAATTAGGACCAATTGCTTCCGTTATGAGGCGAGATAATTTGGGATTAGCGGCTAAGAGAAATCTCCTGTAATTAACACCATTTGTTTTATTGTTAAATTTATAACCAAAAATGCGGTAATAATCTTTAAAAATCACATCTTTAAGTATTTTTGTGTGTAATTGCGCAACGCCATTCACAGACGAACTCCCGATAATGGCCAAATGGGCCATATAGACATACCCATCTTTGAGAATTTCAGTGTTGTTAATCACTTTTCCATCATCCATAAATCTTGCGGTTAAATCTTCCTTGAATCTCCGATCTATTTCCTCTATAATCTGATAAATCCTTGGTAATAGTCCTTTGAGAAGATCAATCGACCATTTTTCCATAGCTTCCGGCATAATGGTATGATTTGTAAAGGATACAGTGTTCACCGTGATATTCCAGGCCTCATCCCAGCCCATTCCTTCTTCATCAATTAAGAGACGCATCAGCTCAGGGATACACAAAACTGGATGAGTGTCATTAATATGAACAGAAACTCGTCGTGAGAAATCATGTAACGAACTTGAACGATTTCTTTTTTTATAACTTCTTATAATGGAGCCCAACCCAGCGGCAACAAAAAAGTATTCTTGCTTAAGCCTTAACTCTCTTCCAGCTAGACTACTATCATCAGGATAAAGAATATAGGAAATCGATTCAACCTCAGATTTATTGCTTGTCGCTTGATTATATTCTCCACGATTGAAACAGGCTAAATCAAGCTCGCCACAAGTAGTTTCTGCACTCCATAACCTTAAGTTGTTAATATACAAGAGATTATCATAGCTCATAATGGGGACATCATAGGGGACTGCAAGCACTGATTCATAGTTCTCGTGTATAAAGGATGTTTTCCCCTCAATAACCTTTGTTCTGACTGACCCTCTAAATTTTACAACAATGGCCTTATCTGGTTTCCTTATTTCCCACGGATAACCATTTTTGAGCCAATTATCGGCTACTTCAACCTGATTGCCAGCTACGATTTTCTGTTCAAATAAACCATATTTATAACGAATTCCATTACCATGTCCCTCAATTCCTAAGAATGCCATTGAGTCTAAGAAACACGCTGCCAATCTTCCTAAACCCCCATTACCTAAGCCAGGGTCTACTTCTTGTTCTAAGAGGTCATCAAGATTGATACTTAACTCTGACAAACCCGCTCTCACGAGTTCCTCTATTTTAAAGTTCACCAAATAATTGTGAAGAAGTTTACCAATCAGAAACTCCATAGAAAAATAAAAAATCTGTTTTCCCTGAGCCATGGATTTTTTGTTCATGGTCCGGTAATAACTCATTTTTTCTTTCAACAGTGCGACTAGTGCAACAAATTTATCCCATTGAGTCGCTTCATCTAACGTAATACCTTCCCCTTCAATCAATTTCATGATATAGGCTTCCTTGAAACTTTCTTTATCTATAAACATACTGCTTGTTTCCTCCAATACTTAACTTACTATTCAACAAAGGTTTTAATATGACATAAAACCGTGTTGAAACTGATGATCAAGAAAGCTCTTGTTCATATATGGTAGCAACCGATTTACTCTGTCGGTTACACTCTGTAGATTACTTTACCTATTCTCCTATGCAAAGGAAAATACCTTCATAGATATCTTGATATTTATATGAATCAACGATCAAACCTGTAACATTTAACACACTTCAAGCGTAATAAGGTTGTAGGGTTATAAAAAACAGCCCGATAACGTTATTATATTTATTGGCTGTAATATTATTCAAAAGGAGGAAATGATATGACGAAACGCTTGTATCGATCTAGCTTGGATAAACAACTTGGTGGCGTCTGCGGAGGGATTGCTGAATATTTTGAACTTGACCCCAGTCTCGTCAGGATCGGCGCTATTCTACTTCTCCTAGTCGCAGGCACCGGATTTTTAGCCTATCTTGTTGCCTGGTTTATCGTCCCCCTGGATACTAACAAGGAATATTAAGGATGATTAATAACTTTTCTGTGTACATAAGGATATAGCGCCTGGTCCAGAGCACTCTGAACTAGGCGCTATATCTTTATAACTATCCTAATCAATTACGTTATTGAGGCTACAATGTTCCCTGTTGCATCATAAACATCTTATGATAAAGTCCCTCTGTTCGTAAAAGTTCTGCATGTCTACCTCTTTCAACAATTATTCCGCTGTGCAGGACTAAAATAAGGTCGGCATCTTGAATGGTTGAGAGCCGATGAGCAATCGCAATCGTCGTTCGGCCTTGTCGCATCTTTTCAAGAGCGGTTTTAATCGCTTCCTCCGTTTCCGTATCGACACTTGCCGTCGCCTCATCTAAGACTAGTATTTTGGGATTACCTGCTATTGTACGAGCAAAACAAATGAGTTGACGCTGCCCACTCGACAATGTAGCCCCTCGTTCTCCAATCGGCTCTTCGAAGCCTTGTGGAAGTTTTAGAATAAATTCATCGGCTTGCACAAATGAAGCCGCTTCACCGACTTGCTTCTCACTCACAGTTGGTCTTGAAAGGGAAATATTTTTGGCAATATTTCCGACAAACAAAAAGGGATCTTGGGCCACAAGGCCAACTTTAGTACGTAGCTCATCTTCGGAGAACTCAGTTAATGGTACTGAGTCTATAAGAATTTCCCCACGCGTTACAGAATAGAAACGCATGAGGAGATTCGCGACGGTACTTTTTCCACTTCCAGTATGCCCTACCAGAGCAACGGTCTGCCCTGAATAGGCCGTAAAACTGACGTTCTTTAAGACGTCTTGCCCACCGTCATACGAAAAACTAACATTCTTAAATTCAATTTGTCCGTCAAGGATCGATGCAGCTCCAACATCGTTCACAGCACGAGTCAGGCGGCGATCATCTAATAGTTCAAAAACTCGTTCAGCTGCAACCAGGGATTGTTGAAACTGTGACAATCGTTGCATCATCATATTAACGGGCTCAAAGAAGCGATCCAGGTAGTTGATAAAGGCATAGAGCACCCCAATTTGGATCGGCCCCTGTAACGACTGAATTCCAAAGAAGTTTAAAACAAGGACTAGGGCAAAGGTATAAATCACATCAACGGCCGGACGAACAAACAGGCTTTCCAATCGAATATTGGTCATGTTTGATTGATAGTAAGCATTATTAATCCCTGCAAACTCTTCTTTGAAGCGTTTTTCCTGACGCATAGCTTGCACGATATTCATCCCTTGGATGGATTCATTCAATTTGGAATTGAGACGACTCAGTTCTTTGCGCATGATTCGATACACTTTTGTACTAACCCCTCGATACACAACCATTAAACCGAGAATTGCCGGAAGCAAGGCAAGGCAAAAGGTCGCCAAACGCACATCCAAGCTAAACATGGCAATAAAGACGCCAATCAAAAAGACGAAATTTTGGACAAGTGCGGCAAGAACCCCCACAAACAACTCTTTAATCGCTTCAGTATCATTCGTAATTCTGGAAACCAAAGCCCCCGTCGGAGTTTTGTCGAAAACCACGAGTCCCAGGCGTTGAACATGTTTGAAGACATCAACTCGTAATGCTTGAATCACTTTGAGGGCAATTCGATTAAAACTGACTAATTGATAATAGTGTAGGCCTACTGATAGAAAATGAAGCCCCAAATAGCCTCCTCCAAGAAGCCATAAAGCTTGCTGGTCAAAGGAGCGAGGCACCAGATGGCGATCGAGAAATATTTTAACTAAGATCGGACCAATGACATCCGCAAACGTAGCAAATACTAGGACCATAGAGGCTATACTTAACGCTTTGTAATGGGGTTTAAGGTATCTAAGTAAACGCCGGATGACCATATTACGCTCCCCCTCCCTCAAGCAGTGACTCTAACTGCTGACTTCGATAAGTGGAAGCATACCATCCCTCAATGATCATGAGTTCGGCATGAGAGCCACGCTCAATAATGATCCCGTTGTGAAGGACAATGATCAAGTCCGCATGTTCAACAGCACTCAAACGATGTGAGGAAATAAGGGTTGTTTTTTGAGTTCTTGTTTCCTTTAGACCTTGTAAAATTGTTTTTTCTGTCTTCGCGTCCACCGCAGACAGAGAATCATCGAGAATAAGAATTTCCGGTTTGAGTAATAGCGCTCTGGCAATTGATATTCGCTGTTTTTGCCCTCCAGAAAGGGTTACCCCCCGATCCCCGACCATGGTGCCGTATTGTTCTTCAAAACGTAGGATATCCTGGTGAATGGCTGCGATTTCAGCGACAGCCTTGATTTCCTCCAGCGTGGCTTCTGGTTTACCAAAAGCTATGTTCTGCGCAATTAAAGTAGAAAATAGAAAGTTATCCTGAGGAACATACCCAATCGAAGACCGTAGGGCTCCAAGTGTTACATTATATATCGAGTTTCCACCAATACGGAGATCCCCTTTTGAAAGATCAAATTCTCGCATGAGCATTCGGAAAAATGTTGTTTTCCCACTTCCAGTCTTTCCCACAATCCCTAAAGTTTGACCAGGTTTGACAGCAACGTCAATTTCTTTAAGAACCAGTTTGTGCGCTCCTGGATAAGTAAATGAAGCCCCCTGATACGCCACTTCTCCACTGGGGACTCGATCCGTTACTCCGTCCCGTTCGACGATCTCATGTTTAATGGTCAGTAGCGTATTCACCCGGTCATAGGATGCCCTTCCACGTTCTAGGATGTTGAAGAGCCACCCAAACGCCAGCATTGGCCAGATAAACGCTCCCAGATAAATCGTAAACTGAGTTAGCTGTCCAAAGCTTAGACTTCCGTTCACCACTTCTTTCGCACCAAAGGAGATGGCGAGGAAAAATGAAATCCCTATAATCAATTGGATCGTCGGTTCAAAAAGCGCATCCACTTTCGCAACCGCAAAATTCTTCTCCACCACGTCCGCTGATAACGTGCGAAAGGCTTTTTTCTCTGCTTCTTCCTCACCAAAGGCTCTAACGACTCTGACCCCAGAGATGTTCTCCAACACTTTGTTATTGAGATCAGAAAAGGCCGCCTGTGCTTTATGAAACCTTTTATGTAGAAGTGTGCCATAATAGCTGGTCGACCAGGCCATCAAGGGCATAGGCAATAAGGTAATAAGGGTAAGTTTCCAACTGATAAAATAGGCCATTGAGAAAACAACCAGACTCCCTGTCGTCAGAGAATCAACTAGGGTTAACACACCCACCCCTGCCGTCATCTCAATCGCTTGAATATCGTTTGTGGCATGCGCCATTAGATCTCCCGTTCGGTGTTGCTGATAAAATTGCGGAGACAAGCGGGTGAAATGCTCAAAAAGTTGTTTCCGTAACAACCTCCCCAGCCGACTGGAGGCCCCGAAAATCGTTAAACGCCAAGCATACCGCAAGCCGTAAACCAGTAGCGTCGCACTTAATAGAAGTAAACTCCACTTGAACAAGATTCCCTCGGTCATATTCCTCTTGCCAACTCCGTCCACGATGACCCCAACGGCATAGGGAGGAAATAGATTGATTAGGGCTACTAATAACAAAACAAAAATACCCATGCTATAGCTTTTTTTCTCTAATCTAAAAAACCACATTAACTCCCTAAAAAGACGCATGAAATCTCCTCTCAAAGCTGTTGGGACGTTCAAATACGCGACGTCTTGCTAGCACTCATCATGTTACGAATTATATCATAAGACTTCTGTCTTTTTCTAGATTTAAGAATCGTCTAAAAAGTAATAAGCGCCTTCAGCATATCAAACTGCTGAGGGCGCTTATTAAAGTTACTTTATCATATTATTTGTGGTTGCACAGGACTCGGGGGGAGATTGTGTCGCCTTCATTTTACAATCCTCGCAGACCTTTAAACCATGGTCCTCATATAAATCCTCGTTCGGAATTTCAACGTTACACCTTGCACACTTAGCCATCATAATTTTATCTCCTTTAATAGTTTTTCATTAATGATATATAATCGTTTTCTTAACATATCTCAATATTGCTTAAGCTATACCGTGAAAATACCTTTGCCTAAAATTGACACCCAGACTTTTCTTGATTGAACATAGTTGTTTTGTTATACTTAGCAGAGTTATTGTAAAATATCGTTGTCCAATGTCAACGTTAGCTCATAACTGAAAGAAGGAGAAAGAAAGTTTTATGAAAAAAAAGAGTACTATCAGAATAAAAATGGTTCTAGCTTTTATAGGCTATAACCTCATTTTTGCGTCAATACTTGCTCCCTTTGTCCTTTTTTGGGGACCCTTCGAATCTCTCAAAGCCGTTGCTGTTGGGGCCGTTGCTACTTCCCGACATCCTCAGGTTGTACAGTTTTTTTTATCTCAAGCAGAGATAGATCGGATTATGAACCTTAATGCTGAACAAGGCGTGAACGTCGGACAAATAATCAGTAGCAACAAAGTAATTTCCGATACAGGTACAGGTATCACCATTGAAGATATCAAGGGCACAAGTTTCAAGGGTAAGGTCATGTTAATCAAAGATCCAAAACGCGTTAAATTAGCCGTGACCAAAGAAATTGGTGTCACAGGAGAACGTGTTAGCGATCTGGTTAAGGACACGGGAGCCATTGCCGGAATCAATGCTGGCGGTTTCTATGACCCCAACGGTAAAGGAAACGGAGCGTTCCCAGACGGTTTAACCATGCATGACGGACAACTCGTCCATAACAACGTCGGTGACAAGGCGGTCAACATTGTCGGGTTTGACGACAAAGGAAAATTAATCCTCGGTGAGATGACAGCTCAACAATTAAAAGCGAAAAATATGAGTGAAGTGGTTGCTTTTGGACCTAATCTTATTGTCGAGGGGAAATCTGTGATTAAAGGAGATGGCGGTTGGGGTATTGCCCCTCGGACAGGCATAGGACAAATGGCCGATGGGACCGTTATTTTTGTCGTCATCGATGGACGTCAACCCACGTGGAGTATTGGCGCAAATTTACGAGACCTGATGAATGTCTTTGAAGATTATCATGCAGTAAACGCTGTTAATCTCGATGGCGGTTCTTCCTCTGAACTCGTCTATAACGGCAAGGTAATGAATCGTCTATGGAATATCTTCGGTGAACGCTATATTCCTACAGCCTTTGTTGTTACGCCATAAATCTTTCTAAGAAAGGAGCAATCATCTCATGCGAACACTGCGCATCATATTAGTTTGGACATTAGTTTCGCTATTATTACAAGGTGGAGGGTATTTTGTTTTGAACAAAAAAGTTCAAGCAGTGATGACACCTGTCTCAAATGAACCCATTACCCTTAACCTCACAGCGACAATCCCTGGTTCAAACCTTCAAAATATCCAAATATCCTCTGCCAAGGATTATTTAGCCTATACTGAAAATGGCACGCTCAAAATTTATAATCTTGTACAGGGCAAGCAAGTTTTTGAAAAAAAATCGCCCTCTACTACGGATAAGACATTGGGGGTCCTTACCTACCAATGGTTGCCAGACCGAAATACCTTACTTTATTTTTATGCTAAGAAAAATCCCAATGAGGTAACCAATGTTACCGTGTATCCTAAAGCCACTGTTAAGACTCCTGTTATAAAAACAGAAGATCCCAATCAAAAAATTGACAAAGTGATTCCTGTTGAACCTAGAACTGAAAAAAAATATGGAAATCCGCAACTCACAGAATTGTATTCACTTGAGCTACCAGAAAGTAAGGATGATACCACCCTTCCAGATGATCGGTTTAACCAATCAATTGACAATTTACCCAAAGGTGGAAAAATTGAAAACTTGGTTTTCTCAACCTCTTCTAATTTGATTTATCTCACCGTAAAAAACGAATCTACGCAACTACTGATGGAAATAGATGTCATGAAAAACGTACGTACTCTGAATAAATCAGGAGAGGCTATCGATAATATGGCTGCCTCTGATCGCTATGGAACACTTTATATTGACAGTAAAGTTGGCAATACCCATCAAGTTATTGCGTTGGATGGCACCAAACGACGAATCATCTCTAAAAAGCTGAATGATAGTATCTTAGGCATTAGAGATGGTAAGGTCTATATAGGTGAAGTCATCAACGATGAACTCGTAAAGATCACATCCACGTCAGACCGCGCAGAGTTAACCGATAATCCTACTCTGAAAACTGAATGGGAAGGCGTAATTCCCTTTAAGGATGTTCGCATGCTCATCGGTTCAAAAGGCCAGGTCATTGTCTATAATAATCAAGCAGCGTATATTGTTACTGCTGGTCAATTAGAGGAAGTTAAATTACAGGGAGATGAAAATTATGTCTCTTTTGATGGCGCAGAACTTATACAACTGACCGAACAAGGCACTTCGACACTTGTGGGACTGCGTCCCCTCAAGCCACAGAAATAATGACGTGTAGAGCGCTTACCAAAAACTTATAGACGGTACACCAAAAAGGGATAGGCATTCATAGAAGACTATGTAACGCCTATCCCTTTTATCCTCTTCAAGCACTCTTAAACTAACCAACCAGATTTATTGGCATCGTTTCCCCTGACAAGGCCTTTATTAAGTTGGCTTGAGTCACTTCATTGTGTGAAGCATGCCACAAAACTTTCCGTTTGCTCATAAGAAGTACTTGAGGGGATTGATGTTTTATCCCTAACTCCTCAGTTGCTTGGTTAGAAATCTGTCGGGACTCAAGCACTTTGATCATGCCTACCAAAACTTCGTCCGAACTTTCCTTAATAAAATTTTGCACCTCACCCCAAGCACGCCTGCTCGTGGGACAGGTCGTACTATGTTTGAATAGTATGACCTGTCGTTGCTCAGATTCGTCCATAATTTGTCTCAATTGTTGAGGAGATGTAATTTCCTTGAATACCGCCATCGTTTCTCCGCCTTTCTTATGTTCATGTTATTATAACAAGAACATACCAGTTTTATCGTCAAGTCTTACATTTTTTTATTGCCGATCCACTTTTATCAACTGGGGATTAATCACTTGTAATACACTTAATGCGGGTGATAAGACCGCTAAAATACCACCAAGGACCACAAAAACGCCCCCTACACCTTGTAAAAGGGTTAGTTGTTCATCAAGTAAAATAACGGCGATAAGAACGGTCAGCACGGGCTCCAGCGTGCTAATGATTGATGCGGAAATCGCTCCTATTTGTTTCATACCATGAAAAAATGTTAACATTGCTACAATAGTGGAGAAAAAGGCGATACCCCCGATTCCTAACCATGTGTTCCAAGCGAGGTTCCAAGTGGCCCCACTCACGGTTAGCCCTATAACTCCGTAAGTCAGAGCAGCCGACGTAGAAATCACCGTAATAGTCACTAACGGTGTTGTTGTCTGTAATACATGATTCCCTATGATAACGTAAGTTGCATAAAACAACGCAGATCCTAGCGCAAGGGCAACCCCAAAAAGGTTAATGTCCTTCATCGCAACGCCCAACACCAAAGCCAAGCCAAATGTTGAGAGCATCAATCCAAAAAGTTTAAATCTGGATAATCTTTCTTGCTTTGTCAAAATGGCAATAACCGTAACAATCATCGGATAAGCAATAGTAAAGCAGCCAATGAAGCAGGAATATAACGCACCGAGGATAAGTAAAATCCCGCCATTAAAGAATAGCATACTCCCCCCATGCCCCATAAAATGAGCCATGTTTTAAGTGGGAGTCTAGGAAATCCTTCTCGCCAAATAGTGATGAACCAGAAAAAAAGTGCTGCGATCGTAAATCGAACAAATAATACCGTAGAAAGACCCGCACCTCCAGCAAATACCTACTTTCCCAATATAGGGTATAAACTGAATCCAAATGTGGAAATAAGGATTAATAGAACGCCAAATCCAATCGGATTATTTTTCCCATTATTCAAGCACAGTCTCCCATTTCTATAGTTATATTTTGCATCTTTAGACAAAGGACAGCCAATTTTTATCAGTCCATCTCAAACGTTCAGCCTTAATATATAATACCACAAGATTCGGTCAGTTTAACTAAAAGGGATTAAGCATTATGCTTAATCCCTTTTAGTATCTATCTAACGTTCTTTAGCGAAATTTCTGCAAATTTCTTTGTTACCACTTTTTCATAAGGTGCGATCTTATCTAACTCCCCGGCATCCTTAATGATTTGTTGAAGAAGATAGAAATCTTTTTCACTAAGCACAGGGTCTGTTTTCCAACTGTTCTGTTCTTGATAATGTTTAACTGAGCTCACCAGGACCTCATCATTTTCTCCCGGGAATTGAGGCTTAATAGCCTTAGCAATTTCCTCTGGAGTATGATTTGCTACCCAACGTTGGCCTTTATAGATTGCATTGGTAAACTTCTGAAGAAGCTGTGGATTGCTATCAATGGTACTTTTCTTGGTAAAATATGCCGTATATGGAACTTCACCGCTTTCCTTGCCTAGAGAAGCTACGATATAGGCTTTGCCCTCCTTGACCATACTCGAGGCCGTCGGCTCAAAAATAATGGCGTAGTCACCTTGCCCGCCTATAAAAGCACCAGGCATCGCTGCAAATTGCATAGAGGTATCGATGAAGACATCTTTCCCTGTCGTAAGACCATTTTTACTCAATACATACTGGAGGACAATTGCAGGCATTCCACCTTTACGTCCACCAATAACTGTTTTTCCTTTGAGATCACTCCATTTGAAATTAGGATTGGCTTTTCGACCCATGAGGAACGTACCATCACCATTTGTGAGTTGAGCAAATACCACACTATGATCCTCTTTGCCTTGGTTATAGACATAGACACTAGCCTCAGGTCCGGCGAAACCGATATCAGCTTGCCCTGACAACACAGCGGTCATGACCTTATCTGCGCCTGCACCATTGGTCAGTTCGATATCAAGACCTTCTTCCTTAAAGAACCCTTGAGTGATTGCAACATACTGCGGAGCATAGAAAATGGAGTGAGTCACCTCAGATAGTTTAACTTTTGTGAGACTAGTTTGTTTACTACAACCTGATAGCACCAAAGACAGCCCTAATATTAACACGATAAGTATCAGCACAAACTTTTTTTTCATAATAGTTATCCTCCTCTTAATTTGGTTTCTCTATAATTTGATGGGGTTATGATTTCGTCGTTAAACTTTATTCTTTAATAATAGTTTTTCAAGTAAAACCACCCCCTGATACATAACCGTCGCTGCAATACCCAAAATAATGACACTGGTCATCACTAGGTCCAATTTAAAAACTTGGCCGCCGTAAACGATGAGATAACCCAAACCGGCTTTGGAAACTAAAAACTCTCCGACGATGACTCCGACCCAAGATAACCCAACGTTAATTTTTAGGGCATTAATAAATGTTGGAGCCGACGCTGGAAGTATCACTTTCGTCAGAACCTGAAACTTTGTGCCGCCGAAGGTCTGGACGAGCTTGATCTTATCTTCATCGATCGCTAGAAACCCATTTAAGACCTCCAGAGTCGTGACAATGAGTGAAATAGCCAAGGTCATGACAATGATGACCGCCGGACCTGCCCCAATCCAGACGATAAACACCGGACCAAGCGCAATCTTTGGCAAACTGTTAAGGACGACTAAGTAAGGTTCTAAAACTTTATATAGAAATTTTGACCACCATAAGATAATTGCAATCATCGTTCCTAAGAGTGTCCCCAGGACAAAGGCGACGATTGCTTCAAGACAGGTTATACCGATGTGGTGAAGCAATACCCCCTCCTCATACAACCGAATCATTGTTTTTATGATCCGGGTTGGCTGGCTGGTGATAAATGGATCTACGAGCTTGGCATTAGCGCATAGCTCCCAAAGTCCTAAAGCAACGACCACAATCATGAATTGAATGATACGAATATATATTTTTTCCATCCTAACACGCCGTAAGTATCCAATATGTTCTAGAGATTGGTCGGATGCTTTAGTTCCGTGAGGCCTATTCTCTTGTCCTTGTTTAGACATGAACATCCAGCCCCTTCCAAAGCTCTTGAAAATATACCTGGAACTCGGGTGTCTCTCGCGAGGATAAGGGTGTCCTGTTCTCACAACTTAATTGTATTTTATAAATATTCTTAATGGTTCCAGGTCGCTTTGACAAGAGAATAACCCGGTCTGACATACTGATACTCTCTGCAATATCATGAGTTACCAATAGAGCAGTTTTGTGTTCCTGTTTAATGATGGTATAGATATCATCATTGACCACGAGTCTGGTTTGATAATCTAAGGCAGAAAAGGCTTCATCAAGCAGAAGAATCTCAGGGTCGGTCATAAGGGTGCGTATAAGAGCGACTCTTTGCCTCATCCCGCCCGATAGCTGGTTAGGATATTTATCTTTGAATTCGAAAAGGCCATACGTTCTAAGTAGTTTTAAGGCCCGATCTTTCGCCTCAGGCGTTACAAGCTTCCTGATCTCGAGACCTAGCATGACATTTTGGTAAATAGTTCTCCAGTCAAACAGATGATCTTTTTGCAACATATATCCAATTTTTCGTGAAGTACCCGTAACCTTTTCCCCAGAAAGTAAGACAGTTCCAGCAGTAGCAGGAAATAGTCCTGATATAATTGATAATAGGGTGGATTTACCGCACCCGCTCGGGCCCACAATGCTGACAAACTCTCCATTTCGGATTGAAAAATTTATGTTTTCTAGAGCCGTTATTTCCCCATTGAGGGATTGGTATTTCATGCCTACATTCTGTACCTCAACAATCACTTCATTCAATGGCGCTCCCCCCAAAAGCATCTTAGCTGTTATAGTGTATTGAAAGATGCCTCAATCCGTGAGCGATTCTTCCCAGATGTATCAATCAAAATGTTAATGTAAAAATAATAAGTCATTAATAGCCCCCCGAAAACAGTTCGAGGGGCTATTAATGACTTAGAGTAATTTTGTTTGGAGATATTTCACAATAGTTTAGCCCTAGTAATACTCATTTCTCCATATTTCTCTTTCACTAAATCCATGACCTTAGTGAGGTTTTCACGATCTTGTGTCAGTTCAGCAAACAAAGAAAGTTGACTTTCTTCTTTATCTGTCAAGTTACTCAGTGTCACACCCATTAATCTAACAGGTTGCCTTAATTCTACCTCCCGTAACAATTGACAAACTTCTCTGTAAATTACATCATCAAGATTACTAGCCTGTGTTAAAGTATGAGATCGAGAGATTGTCTTAAAATCACTAAACCGGACTTTCAAGCTGATTGTTTTCCCCTTAAGTGACTCTTTACGTGCACTTCGTCCCACATCCACAGATAGTTTCAGTAATACGGTCTCTAGAAGATCGCGATCAGCAATATCGTTGGCGAACGTCGTCTCGCGACCGATAGATTGAACGACTCTATCACTGGTCACTGGCCGCTCATCAGTCCCCCGAGCCAATAAATATAGCTGACTTCCTATAACCCCAAGCAGCTTAGTTAAGTAACCCTGCTCTAAGTTCCGCAAGTCCCTCACCGTTCTAATATTTAGGGTGTGCAATTGCTCTGCCGTCTTTTTCCCAACTCCCCAAATTCTTTCCACTGACAGCGGGTCCAGAAACTCCTGTATTCTGTCCGGCTGAACAACGACGAATCCATCAGGTTTACGGAGGTCCGAGGCAATCTTCGCCAGGAACTTATTACAGGCCAAACCAACAGAAGCCGTTAAGTTAAGTTCCAGTTGGATCCGGCGTTTAATGAGTTGAGCAATTTTCTCAGCAGGCCCAAATAAGCTTAGAGACCCTGTAACGTCTAAAAAAGCCTCATCCAAAGAAAGTGGCTCTACCATAGGCGTATAAGTTAAAAATATCTGCTGGATTTGTTGCGACACTGCCCGATACTTAGGAATGTTTACGGGTAATAAAACTGCGTGAGGACAGCGACGATAAACCTCCGCCATGGGCATTGCAGAGTGAATTCCAAATTTGCGCGCTTCATAAGAGGCAGCCGAAACAACACTCCGGCTGTTAAGACTGCCCCCTACCACTACGGGTATACCCTGCAGGGACGGGTCGTCCCGCTGCTCTACAGAAGCGAAAAAGGCATCCATATCTACATGCAGTATTTTACGCAAATTCGTCCAAGCGTCCATTATTCCCTCAATTACTTAGTATCAATTTTAATCCCTTCTTGTGAAGGGCAAGCCGTATTCGTTAAGTCAATCTCCGCAGATAATTGACTCCAGGAAGCCTCTTCAAGCTTGGTATTCTCGAGGAGAAGTACAAGGTCTGATCTTCCGTAATAAGCTGGAGCCCCTTCTTTGTTTTTCGTAACAAGTACGACTGGGACTCCATTAAAGGTAGGTATCAAGGCTTTGATCACCATATTGGCATCCGTTGCATTGTGCAAGACAGCCGGCTGGACGGAAACAACGGCAATCTTTTTACCTTGTTCAGTAATAATAGCACTCTCAAATTGACTCTTCACAAAATCATCTCCTATTTGTTAATCAAACATCTCTTTTTTAAAATTCGACAAACACCGACGGTTATCCTCTGAAGTAATTCACCCCACCCGTGAAAATAGGTTGATACTGATTTCCAGGAACATTAATAGCGACGCTCTTTCCAGTTCTTTCAGAATGAGCCATTTTTCCTAGAATACGTCCATCCGGGCTAGTAATTCCTTCGATGGCCTCGTAAGAACCATTGGGATTATAGAGAATATCATTGCTTGAGTTACCGTCTAGATCGACATATTGGGTAGCAATTTGTCCCTTATTCATCAACGTCTGGATCACTTCGTGAGAAGCAACAAAACGTCCCTCTCCATGTGAGATTGGTACGGTATGAACTTCTCCTAATTCAACCCCGCTAAACCAAGGTGATAAGGAGGAAACTAGTTTAGTTTGGACCATGCAGGAAACGTGACGCCCTATGGTGTTATACGTGAGGGTCGGAGAATCTTCGGTTGTATCCATTATTTCACCATACGGAACTAAACCTAATTTTATTAGTGCTTGAAATCCATTGCAAATTCCGAGCATTAATCCATCGCGCTGGTTTATGAGATTTAATACCGCTTCTTTTATCCTAGGATTTCTGAACATAGTTGCTATAAATTTTCCTGAACCGTCCGGTTCATCCCCAGCACTGAAACCACCTGGTAACATAACGATTTGGGACTGCTCGATCCTTTGAACGATCTTTTTAATAGACTGTTCGACATCAGCAGCATTTAAGTTTCTGATCACTAAGGTTTCAACGACGCCACCCGCTTTCTCAAAAGCCCTAGCCGAATCATATTCACAGTTAGTACCAGGAAATACTGGAATAAAGATTCTGGGCTTAGCTACTTTGACGGACGGCTTTTTAGTATTGCGTAAATCATAACGATACACTGCCGGCTCAGAAAATTTTTCCGTCTGAGTAGGAAAAATCTTCTCAAGTGGCTTTTCCCAGGCTTCTAACGCACTATTCAGTTCAATATCAACGCCATTAACCGTGATCACGGGTCTTTCCTGAGTATGTCCAAGCAGTTGATACTCAACCTCACTGAAAACGTCTTTTAGATTCGCAGCTTCATCGATTTCCAAGACGATAGAACCATAGTCAGCTGTGAACAAACGTCGAATATCTGACTGATTGTTCAGAGCTAACCCTATTCGGTTACCAAACGCCATTTTACTGAGAGCCGCAGCTAGTCCGCCCATCCTAACAGTGTGTGTTGCTAAGACTTTTCGGGAATCAATCAACTCATTAATCTTTATATAATTATTCATGAGACGCTCAAAGTTAGGGACTTCATAATCATCCCGCTCGGCCGATACCAAGACGACCTGACTACCGATCCGTTTAAACTCTTGCGAGATAACCTGATCAGCATGGGTAACATTGACAGCAAAGGCCACTAACGTTGGAGGAACCTTCAAATCCATGAAGGTACCCGACATGCTGTCTTTGCCCCCGATGGCTGGGATTCCTAGTATTTTCTGAGCATAGAAAGCCCCGAGTAAAGCGCTGAAAGGTTTCCCCCACTTTTCTGGATCGGTCCCCAAACTTTCAAAATATTCTTGCAGGGTAAGCCGTACTTTGCCATAATCCCCACCCAAGGCGACAATCTTGGTGACAGCATCTACGACAGCATATAAGGCACCGTGAAACGGACTCCATAATGCCAACTGAGGATTATAGCCATAAGTCATTACGGTCGCAGTATTTGTATC
Source organism: Desulfosporosinus sp. UBA5188 (assembly GCA_002413075.1). Lineage (GTDB taxonomy): Bacteria > Bacillota > Desulfitobacteriia > Desulfitobacteriales > Desulfitobacteriaceae > Desulfosporosinus. The sequence goes on from DHWG01000069.1 coordinate 47,056, forward strand.
ACCCGACAACACCGGAATTTTTGCCACCATACCTTCAGCCGGGGTCGTTTGATATTTACCACCCAAAGGCATCAATACGGAGGACATTCCGATACTACCGTCAAACCTCTCTACTAAGCCCTTCTGGCTACAGACGTTTAGATCTGCCAAATTGGCCAACCAAGCCTTCTTAATCAGGGAAGCCTCTTCAGTCCCCAAGGCTAAAATCTGCTCGATAGTTTCTGACAACCTCTTGAAGTAGTTACTCTGGGTATTAGGCGAAGTTACAAGAACGTTCGTTTTTTGTTGAACGCCATTGGTATTGAGAAACTCCCTGCTAACATCAACAATAGCTTGCCCACGCCAAATCATTTTAAGCCGAGGTCTAGAAGTAACCCTGGCTACTAAAGTAGCTTCCAAGTTCTCCTGCTGAGCATACCTGACGAACGTCTGCAAGTCTTCGGCTGAAATCACCACGGCCATACGTTCCTGAGATTCAGAAATCGCCAGTTCGGTTCCGTCCAGACCATCGTACTTTTTAGGAACAGCGTCCATGTTGATTTCTAAGCCATCCGTTAATTCACCGATGGCTACGGCAACGCCACCTGCCCCGAAATCATTACACCGCTTAATGAGTATACTAACGTTCGGGTTGCGAAAAAGCCTTTGGATTTTGCGTTCTGTCGGAGGATTTCCTTTTTGCACTTCCGCTCCGCAAGTTAGTAACGACTCACGAGTGTGTCCTTTAGAAGAGCCTGTAGCACCGCCACACCCATCGCGGCCTGTTCTTCCGCCGACCAAAACGACAACATCACCCGGTTCGGGGACTTTACGCACCACGTTTTTACGAGGAGCAGCCGCAATCACCGCCCCGATTTCCATCCGTTTGGCCACAAACCCTTCATCATATATTTCCGTCACTTGTCCAGTGGCAATTCCAATTTGATTCCCGTAGGAACTGTAGCCCGCCGCGGCACCTCTACTTATCTTTCTCTGAGGTAACTTACCTGATAACGTCTCTTGTAGTTTTGCCCTTGGGTCCCCACTCCCTGTTACACGCATAGCTTGGTAGACGTAAGTGCGTCCTGACAATGGATCACGTATAGCGCCACCCAAACAAGTGGCAGCCCCTCCAAAAGGTTCAATTTCTGTCGGATGATTATGGGTTTCATTCTTAAACATGACCAGCCACTCTTCATATTGACCGTCGATATCGACCTCCACGACAATACTACAGGCATTGATCTCATCCGATTCATCGAGATCTGTTAAGACCCCTCTTTTCTTCAGTTCTTTCATCCCTAAAACACCGATATCCATCAGACAGACATTTCTATTAGAAGGATTCTTGCCATAGACATAATTTCTAGAAGCTAGGTATTCCTGGTAAGCCGAGGTAATGGGTCGCGTAAAATGTCCTTCCGTAAAAGACACCTTTTCAATATGAGTATTAAAAGTCGTATGGCGGCAATGATCCGACCAGTAAGTATCGATCACTCTGATCTCAGTAATCGTCGGATTCCGTTGCTCCGTATCCCTGAAATACCCCTGGCAGAACGCTAAATCCTCGTAACTCATCGCTAAACCAGTCTCTTGAAAGAACTCTTTCAACTCGACTGGAGATTTCAGTATAAAACGATCAATAATCTCTACATTAGGTGGGATGAATAGCTCCAATTCCAGACTTTCTGGCTTTTCAAGGGAAGCCTCCCGAGCTTCAACTGGGTTAATGCAATAAGCTTTCACTTTCCGAAAATCCACAGTAGAAAGTTGGCCCTTAAGAACGATCACTTTAGCTGTCGCAATATTCGGTCGATCTTTCTGGGTTAAAATCTGGACACATTGGGCCGCCGAATCCGCCCGTTGATCATATTGACCAGGCAGATATTCCATTGCAAAAACTAGATCATTCGGTGAAAGTTTCAGTTCGTCTTCAAAAACCCGATCCAGTGGAGGCTCTACAAAAATAATTGGGAGAGACTCAGCAAATTCTTCATTGGTTATACCAGAGATATCATAACGGTTTATGACTCTTAATCCTTCTAATCCTTGAATACCCATGTTCTCCAATAAATCGTTATAGAGCCCCTTAGCTTCAATGTCATAACCCGGCCTTTTTTCGACGTAAATTCGTTTGATTGCTTGTACTCCCATACCATCCTCCATCAGTTGTTTTTAGATAATTAGCATTGGACTAGCATTTCAAGGTGTCTGCCCAATTAGCCAAGTCGCCACGGAAGTTCTTAGTCAAAGTAACAATCTTGCAATACGGCTGATCCTTGAAGTGTTCCATGTACGGGACAAAACCGCTTCTCGAGACAGGAATATCAATTTGCCCTGAATGGCCGATGCAAATGACCTTACATGAATCATGGATGCGAGTAAATATCTTGCGCAATTCCATGAGCGTGAAATTCTGACATTCATCAATGATGATGGTCATGTCTTTTAGATTCGTACCTCTAAGGAATAAAGGGCTCTTAGGGTAACACCAAATTTTATCCATCACTCGTTTAAGAGTGACTTTTTTACGAAGTGCTTCATTTTCCAAGACTTCCTCATTATAGACACATTGAGTTGGGTTTTCATTAATCTCCAAGAGAGCATCGATGAGCGGTTGATGATAGATGCTTTCCTTCTCAGATTGTGTACCAGGTCTAAAACCCATTGAGGATTCTTGCACTGGATTAAATATATAGGTTAGCGGCTTCTTGAAAATCTTAGCGCAAGCCACGGCCAGAGTCGTTTTCCCAGTTCCTGCTTTCGCGTTCACCATGACTAATTGATAATCAAATATTGCGTTCACATATTCCTGCTGTTCAATCGTTAATTTTGGTGCAAATCCAAACAACAAATTATTCTCAGGTAGTGGCAAAATACTCACCTATCCTTGTAGCGTTTGATGAATCACTAAATTATATCTTATTACATTCTAAGTGAGGATTCAAATGGAGAAAACAAAAAGCTAGAGCGTTCATAGACGACCTAGCAGATTATGTGCATGTTTATTTAATTTTACTCCGAATATACGGAACAACCGTGGGAAGTAAAGAAACAAAAACAATCCCAAATATTACATAAGTAAAATTATCTTTCACCGCTGGAATATTACCAAAGCTATACCCTGTAAACATTAATAACAGGACCCAGGCCGTTCCACCGATTATGTTAAATGAACAAAACTTCATAAAATTCATCTTACCCACCCCAGCAACAAAAGGCGCGAAAGTCCGTATGATCGGCATAAATCTGGATAGGATGATTGCCTTGCCGCCATGCTTATCATAAAAGGCTTGCGTTTTATAGAGGTATTCTTTCTTAATGATGCGGGAATTTCTCATGGCAAGGATCCTATCTCCAAGCATTCTACCAATAAAGTAATTTAAGGTATTCCCTGTAACCGCTGCGATAATCAGAAGTATCAGAGATAATTTGAAATTCATGGCACCCGAAGCGCCTAAAGCCCCAATAACAAAAAGCAATGAGTCTCCTGGAAGGAAGGGTGTCACCACAAATCCCGTTTCACTGAAAATAATGATGAAGAGGACTAAATAGGTCCAAGCACCATAGTCCCGAATCATTTCAACCAAGTGTATATCGATATGCAAGATAAAATCCACTAAACCGTTGATTAATTCCATATAAGCTCCTTTCACATGATAAAGTGATCAATTTTAGGTCTCTGAACGTTTTCATTTCTTGATTTTACTCTAATTTTAAGTTTTTATCTAGTGGCATCTGAAACAATTTCATTCTTTCGATTTTGGTTTAATGCTTGAGTCTGCCAATAATTCATCTTGAGGTGCAGGACGATAAGGGACACTCGTGACAAGAATACTTTTTCGGAAAAGCAACATCAGCTTGATCAATTGCCCTGTCTGATTATGCAAAATATTATGCCAAAACTTTACTGGAACATATTCCCCAATGGCAAGGGTAATTGTGTCAAAATTTCCATTCTTCTCGATCTTATCAATATAATGCAATAAATCATGGACTATTGCCCTATAGGGAGACTCAACAATTTCTAAAGGTATTTCCATATGTTGTTCTGCCCAATGCTTTAGAAGTTTTGCCGTTCGACTTGGGTCCGAGGCAATATGAACAGCCGTAACTTGTGGAGTTAAGGCATACGCATATTTTAAAGTTTTCAATACAATTAAGTTCAAGTCATAAACAGGTACAATCACTTTATTGTGATAATCTGCTAGTTCGAATTGTGATCTCCGACGTCTTAATTTTTTCACGTGATTATGAAAATCGTCTATTGCTTCCGGAGTAATATCTAAATTTTGTATTTCTATATGGTACACATAATGGATACCACGGAACATTAAAACGAGGAGGGGCATGATCACAAGAATAATCCAGGCTCCTTGCTTAAACTTGGTCGTAATAAAGATAAGTAGGACTATGAATGAAACGATTCCACCAAAACTAAATATAGCAAAATCGTAACGCCACTTGTCGCCTCTTTCCTTCCAAATATGCTTGGCAAGTCCCGTGCCGGTTAGCGTAAACGAAATAAACACGCCAATTGCGTAAAGGGGAAGCATCGTATGGGTATCTCCATGAAACACTATAATTAGGAGACTGGAAACGAGAAACAACGTCCAAATTCCGGCACTATAAACCAAGCTATCCCCTAAGTTTTTGAAATACCTCGGAGTGTAGCCATCTCGTGCCATTAAACTCAATAAGATGGGTAGTCCTGCATAGGGGGTACTCGAGGCTATGACTAGGATTGCGGCGGCTGTCGCCATCAGAACAAAATAGGGAAGGGTTTTTCCAAATATGATGAGTCCTAACTGATTGAGAACGGTATTTCCTGTAATTGGAACAATGTGGTAAGAACCCGCTAAAAACGTCAAACCTATCAGACCAAGAGAAACAATGATGGCCAAAATCAACAAAGTTTTAATAGCCCTCTTTTGAGAAGGCTTTTTGAACGCTGTAACCCCATTGCTCACCGCTTCAAACCCCGTCAAAGCCGTTGTTCCCCCTGCAAACGCCCGTGCTAAGAGAAACCAAGTCATACCACTTGCTGTGGAGGAAGCAAGTTGCTGTGTTGCCATCGCCGTGGGTGTTACACCATTAATCAAGATTTCCACTAAGCCAGTTCCAATCAAAAGTGCTAAGGTGGCAATATAAAGATACACAGGGAAGGAAAACAGGCGCGCCGATTCCTTTAAGCCACGCAAATTGATCCACGTCATAAACAAAATGACCAAACAGTCTGCTAACACTTTGTGTCCAGATGGAGCTAACCATGGGATAATTCCTGTCATGTTTTCGATCGCCGAGCTAACACTGACCGCCACGGTCAAAATATAGTCGAGCGTCAAGCTTGCCCCTGCAATAAGACCAAAATTTTCGCCAAGATACGCTTTAGCGATGGTGTAAGATCCCCCGCCTTCGGGGTATTTCTGAATCGCTTTACGGTAAACAAGAAAAATGCTGATCACTAGCAGTACGATGGCAAACGATATCTTTAAAATATACGCATATCCTACCGTTCCAGCCAGAAGCAGGACATACAAGATCTCGTCAGGAGCATATCCCTCAGAAGAAATAATATCTGAGCCAAAAACTGGTATTCCTCCGCGAACACCCACTTTCGACTCTTCGGCATTTTGTGAAGAGAGTGGGTGACCGAAGATAAAAGTGCGGAGTTTCAGCGAGAAAAGTCTGGTAATATTACCCATCAGAAATGGCCTTCTTTCTTATCACAGTATCATAAACTTAGTATATACTTTTAAGATGATAATTAGTTCCTATATCAAAATTTGCTGTTGCTAGTTCACATCTCATTCATTCGTTTTTTTACGATAATACTCATAAGCTACTTCTGTTTTAAAGCCAATATTTTTATAAAGATTAAATGCATATGCATTCGTACTTTCGACCTCAATCACAATTTTTCGGAGTCCACGCTGTCTTAGTTGTTCTATAATTAAGTGAAGAAGATCATGCCCATATCCCTTACTCCGAAATTCGGGTACAATGCCAAAGCCAAAGATTGAGACTTCCTCCCCATCGCGGCTTGATGATCCGATTCCAATAATTTCATCATTCAAGATCCCGAGGTATTGATCACGAGTACTGGATTTAAAAATATTGGCAATCATCCCTTGAGCATCCTCATAGCTATCATCAAATATTGTCATGCTAACATCGATCAGTCTCTTAAAATCTTCCTCACTCGGTTTGAGATACTTCAAGCGATTATAGGCCAGTGGCACATACTTTTTGTTATCTAATCTCATAGAATATTCGGTATATTCGTATTGAGCTGCTAGTTGTTTAACAACATGTTTACCGGTAATTGATTGACTCTCAACGACAAAAAGGACTTCCGGTATTTCATATTTTATGAGTTCTTCCAAGGCTTTAAATAATAACTTCTTGAAGTATCCCTTACCTCTCTGGGCAGGTAACGTCAAGGCAGTTATTTCAGCTTCATGTTGTGTCGGTACAAACATCGTCAGCAGGCTGATGAGCTGGTTGCCGTCATACATGAGAAAAATACTACTCATGTCCCGATTATAATTCATCGTTGTATCGACAAATATGCTTCCCTTAAGGTGATCCTGGTCTTTACAGATCTTCTCTAGGTGATGTACTTGATTCACTACATTCTCACTGTAACCTTTCAATGCTTTTATAATCAAATAAATCCCTCCTCAGAACGGCATTTTATCCATTCGCATATTACTATAGCAGTAGTTACCGTCATTAACAACGCGAAACCTTTTCGCAGCCTATTTAACTTTAGTTTTTTGCATGAAGTCTAAATAACAAGTGGTACTTTTCGAATTTCACCCGAAATAAATACTAATGAATTTTACTCTACTTTTAGGTCAATGTCTACTGGTTTTCCAGGTCCCTATTCCATAGGAAACTTTAAATGGGGCTTCGCAATACTATTGGGAAGCCCTATAGTTTCTTATGATTATAAGAGTGCCTGGCTTTGTACCAAAAGTACTAATATATACTAGTCGATACCCTACCCCTGGCTCAGTCATGATATGCGGGAACATTGGACCATTCTCTCAGTAGACGAACCACTTCTAGTCCATCGAGATCGGGTAATCCTAAGTCTAAGATAACTAGATCCGGTGCGAACATAGCAATCTCGTCAAGGCCTTCCTGACCTGTCCCGACGTCTTTCACAACATACCCATGACTGGTTAAAGCCACACGCAAAAAACGCCGTATCTGTGTAATTAGGCGGTGATCATCGCGGGAACTCTTCCCCAACGAGCTGCGCTCAATAAAACAGGCAAAAGAAATAGCATTAAAATATTAACGGTTCCAAAAAAGTAACTTATGAGGATAATGACTAAAGAGGTAAATATTATCATAACGATGGAGAATAAATAGGGTATCAAAGTAAACCCACGCCGTTTAACCTGCGTTCCCGGGAATATGT
>DHWG01000208.1 GCA_002413075.1 Desulfosporosinus sp. UBA5188
TTGACTCCGTAAGGGGTTAAGGGTTGTTTGAGTATTTGACGGGCGGTTTAGAATTCCACCACTTTTTGGTGACTTCTAAACCGCCTGGTTTTGGTTTATCGGCTTACTAATTTGAGATTAGGAGGGGGTAAAATAAGATGAGAACGGATTGGGAAATGAATTTTGCATAAATTTTTATAATAATTTCAAGGTTGGTTTGTTTCGTTTGCTGGCCTTACCTTTGCTTGTCTTACGTTTAACAAAGGCTAAATACTGTTCAGCCGCTTTTATAGCAAAATCATAGTCATTTTCTTCTAGACCTATAGTGACTGAATATAAGGACGTCATGAGTGCATTCACAACGGTTTCCATAGAGACACTTTCTTTAAAGATAAGAATACACTCATCTGAACCATCAGAGGTTATCTTAAGAATTGTGTTTTCATCAACATTATTTTCTCTAATATCGCTATCGTCTTTCATAGATATTCCACCCTCCAAATATAGTTCCTAATAATATTTATAGTATATTTTAGGGCGGTAGATTTTGTGAGTGATGTTGGGCGTTCTTCTAATGTAATATCTTGGGTTTGTAGGAGGAAAATCGTTAAGTTTGCCGAAGTAAGTTAAATGATTTTATAAAGTAAGTTTTTAAGGCGAAGATAGGGTCAGGTAGAAGGAGGCCAGTGGTAAATGGCCATAGTTATTGTTGACGATACAATTTTTAGCTTAGAAGTGATTAAAGCCTTTCTGATAAAGGAGGGTTATTTAGACGTTATCACGGTAAAGTCTGCAAGGGAACTCTATGAGTTAGTCGATGGTTATTCAGATCGGGGGATGGTTGAAATCGATTTAATTCTGATGGATATTATTATGCCGGATATCGATGGGATTGAGGCATGCCGCAGTATTAAAAAGAGAGAATGGCTGGCAGATGTACCCGTCATTATGGTCACTGCCACAACCGAAAAAGATAATCTTCAGCTGGCTTTTTCTGCTGGGGCGATGGACTTCATTAAGAAACCTCTCGAGAGGGTGGAGCTCGTGGCAAGGGTGCGTTCAGCCTTGAGATTGAAACATGAAACGGCTCGTCGTAAAGCCCGGGAAACTGAGCTGCTAGAGGTCACGCGACAATTGCAAGCGGCAAATGAAAGACTGCAGCATTTAACGTTTCTAGATGGCTTGACAGGGATCGCTAACCGCAGGCATTTTGATGAGGAATTGCTTCAAGAGAGTCGGAGAGCTAAGCGAGACAAAACACCACTTTCTTTGATTATGCTAGACATCGACTACTTTAAAGCCTTTAATGATACATATGGGCATCTTAAAGGCGATGATTGTCTTAAGATCGTTACATCGACTCTTAAAAAAACATTGAAGCGTCCTGGCGATTTACTGGCACGTTATGGCGGGGAAGAGTTTGCTGTCGTCCTACCAAATACCGACGAGGTAGGCGCTGCCGTCATAGCTGAGGAATTGCGTACTAGTATCGAAAGCGCAGGTATTGTACATATTAATTCTCTTTGTGCAGATTATGTCACTGTGAGTCTTGGCGTTGTAACCAGATGCCCAGAGCAAGATGAAACACCTGATGCTATGATTCTGGCTGCTGACCGGGCTCTCTATCGTTCAAAACATGAAGGCCGCAATCGCGTTAGCAGCGACGCAAATACTGAAATATAGTGGCATTATTAATCTCTAGACATGAATAAAATACAATATATACCATAAAACTACCTCTTAAAGACGATCTGGAGAAAAATTGCCATAGATTTACCATATTCCGACAAATAATTCCCCATTTATGGATAATCTATTCTTGCCATTTCTTCTTATAAGCAATAAGATTCTCTTGGGAATGACATTTCAGGAGGGATCCGCTTGGAAAAGAAACTATTGCGAAGAATAGAAGGACTGCGTAAAAAACTTAATAAATTTGGCCATACTGATAATCTTATTGATAGTAAAGTTGTTGAGGTAAGTCAGCAATTAGATTGCTTACTGAACCAATACCAAAAGATTCGAACGTATCGACAGCTGAGTTTTTGGTAATCGCTCATTAAACATGCTTAATGGGGTGCGTTTACGTGCGTTTATTTAAAGGAGGGATTATAATAGAGAACGTAGGAGGGTAAACGTTTTATGAACTATATTGTTTTTGATTTAGAATTTAACATGTTTTTTAAATTTAAAGAAGGTGATTTGGCGAATCCGGAGATGAAAAATGAGATTATTCAGATCGGAGCCGTCAAGTTAAACGAGGCACTAGAGACCATTGGTCGCTTTGATTTAATCATAAAGCCAGTTGTCTATCGAAGAATGAATCCCTATGTAAAGAGGAAAACGAATATTAATACAAGTATGGTTGTCCAAGGCACCCCTTTTGGTAAAGCAATTGAGAGCTTTTATTCATGGGTGGGAGAGGGATCTGTCTTATGTTCTTGGGGGCACGATGATATCTTAGCGTTAAGAGATAATTGCCTGTTCTTTGGTTTTAACGCGTTATCTTTTGATAAATTCCTTAATATTCAACAGATTTACATGAAATATGGGGACCTACCGAAACAACCGAGTTTAGAAAGTGCGGTAGAAGGTCTTGAGATTGAAGTTAGTACGCCTTTTCACGATGCCTTAAGTGACGCATCTTATACTGCGGAAATTTTCAGGAAGATTTTTAATCCTTCCTGTGACACAATAATTAATTGGGAAAGAGTTCAAAAGGAGAATGACGAAAAGATAGAAGCCTTGAAAAACTTTATAGATAAAGTTGAAATTCAGTGTCCGAGCTGTAACCAATACGTGCAAAAAGCTTCAGAAGTGACTAAATCAAAAAAGTATTTTGCTTTTGGTTATTGCGTGGAATGCAATCTTCATATAAGACATGTTTCCAGAATTACCCACAGAGATGGCCTGTATAGTATTGTTTCGAATAATTCTATTTATAAATCAGAGGAAGCAGGATTAGCCGCAAAGGTAACCCAGCGATTGCCCAATCTCGAAATAGAAGGATAGCCTCAAAAGTCATTTTTCAAAGCTCCCACTTCTAAAGTGGGAGTTTACTTTTTTGACCTAAGAACAAAGGGGAAAGGTATAGTTCTATCGAATTAAAGTTGAAGTATAATAATGATGAAAATACTAGCTTGTGGAAGGGGACAAATGATTCCTTGATGAAAAAAGTATATGCGCTGGGCCTCGCTTTGTTCCTTTTTTCATTAACGATTTTATTCATGGGATCGATGGCTCAATTCTATATGGAGCTCGTTACGATACGTCCAGGAGTTGTTGAAACGGCAGGGCTTTCCCCATCCCCAGCTTATTTCGGGGGGGTAATCCTCCAACGGAAAGCATTGCATGCTTCGGATGTACTCCTGCTGTATGGTTCTTCTGAGATGTCACTTTTGAATGATTACCACCCGGCTAAACTTTTTGCGGGTAAACCGACCCATTTCGTTCCGTTTCTTGTGGGACATGGTGGAAGCCAAGATCTCCCGCATCTTTTAAATTTTGGGGCATTAGGTAACGACTTGAAAGGAAAAAAACTGGTTGTCTTTCTTTCGCCCCAATGGTTTTCAACAGGCGGTATTCCACAATCAACCTTTGCCGGAAATTTTTCACCCTTGCAAACGTACGAAACGCTGCTAAATCCTAAATTAACGTCACAGACCAAACATGATATTGCCATACGACTGCTAGATTTCCCCAACGCGCTTAAAGACGACCCATTGCTTGCTCAGATGATTCGCGCTTATGCTAGAGATGCTAATTGGAAAACCAGTGCCCTTAAGGTGGCCTATTGGCCACTGGCGAAAATCAATTTGGCGGGACTCATCATCGAAGACGCGACAAAAACAGTCGCCCATGTTCATAAGCTAAGTCCCAAATTAATTGCTCAAAATGCATTACCGTCATCACCGTCATCACCTTCCTGGGAATCACTTCGTACTGAGGCAACTCATAAGGGCGCTACATTGACCACTTCAAATGCAATGACTCTTTTGGATACGTACTATTACAAATACGTTGCCCCTCGGTTTCAGGAATTGCGCAACTCAGATCAGTGGGCTAAGCTCTATCCTTCACAGGAGTACCATGATCTAGAACTGCTCATGCAGATTCTAAAGCAGACGGGCGCCCAACCACTCTTCGTAATTATTCCGATGAATGGACCATGGTATGATTACACAGGAATCCCTGCCAGTGAGAGGAAAGGCTGCTACGAACGCTTAGCCACAATGGTCCAACAACAAGGATTTGAACTGGCCAATTTTTCGTCACATGAATATGAACAATATTATTTGCAAGATCCTTGGCATTTAGCTTGGAGAGGTTGGGTCGATGTCGACGAGACGTTAGACCTCTTTTATCATGAAAAAAAGTATCCAGAGAAGATTAATTTCAATAAAAGCTTGTCAAATACACGCTGATTGTTTATACTGACCCTAGAAAACTAAATACTACAGGTGCCTCAAGCAAGAGGAGAATAGGGAAGTCGGTGTAAGTCCGGCGCGGTCCCGCCACTGTAAACGGGGAGCAAGAAGTAGAGCCACGGGGTCATTCCCGGAAGGTACTTCAACGTGTTGATCCGTAAGCCAGGAGACCTGCCTGTAGTAAGCTAAGCCTACCTTGTCGAAGAACCAAGAGTAGTGTGGATGAGATTATGGAAAAGTCTCTAGTCACTTTGTGATTAGAGGCTTTTTTTATATTTTTTTATCTCTGCTAAGTGTCTTTACAAGGTAATGACTCCGAACATTGAAAGGAGATCTTACGGTGTCGACATTAATGGAAATAGCCCAAAAGGGTCAGGAAATCCCGTTGTTTACCTTGGTCGCCAAAAACGAACAGATGAAAGTCGAACTCCTCATGGAACGGGTTGCTAATGGACGTATTGTAATACCCTATAACACGCATCATAAGCCTCAAAAGCCACAAGGGTTTGGGTTGGGCCTGAGTACTAAGGTCAGTGCCAGTATTGGATTAGACGCAGACGAGGATCTTCTATCGGATGAACTTTTTAAAGTGGATGAAGCAATGAGAGCAGGAACCAATGCTGTTATGGATTTGAGTACAGCCGGCAATATGGACGAGGCCAGGCGAGCGATTATTAAAAGAGTGCCGTTGCCCTTGGGAACGCTGCCGGTTTATCAGGCTTTTGCTGAAGCGGTACGGACGAAAGGCTCAGCCTTAGCGCTTGAACCAGAAGATTTCTTCAAGGTAATGGAGCGCCAAGCGGCTGACGGTGTGGATTTTATGGCCTTGCATAGTGCCCTTCATACCGGATTACTGGAAACGGCCAAGGAAGATCAGAGGGTGCTTAATCTTGTGAGTCGAGGCGGATCTTTATTGATGGGCTGGATGCTTTATCATAACCAGGAAAACTTTTTGTATACGATGTTCGACCGCATCTTGGAAATTGCCAAAAAATACGAAGTGACCTTAAGTTTGGCAGATGGTATGCGACCGGGAGCTGGTGCCGATTCCTTATGTCGTTCGCAGGTAGAAGAACTCGCTGTTTTAGGCAAGTTGGTCAAGCGTAGTAGACAAGCAGGCGTTCAAATCATGATTAAGGGGCCCGGTCACACGCCACCCGATCAAATTGCTGCGACCGTTCAATTACAAAAACAAGTCTGTGAAGGGGCTCCGTACTTTGTCTTCGGGCCGGTATCAACGGATGTAGCTCCCGGCTATGATGAAATTACGGCCGCAATCGGAGGAGCCATGGCTAGTGCCGCTGGTGCAGACATTCTCTGCTACGTCACACCGGCTGAACATATCGCGTATCCAAATGCACAGGATGTTTACCGGGGCGTTGTGGCGTCGCGGATTGCGGCTCATGTCGGCGATCTTGCCAAAGGATACCCTGGAGCGGCAGATTGGGATCGTCAAATGAGTCAAGCGCGACGGGAACAAAACGTTGAGGCTCAGAAAACCATTGCCTTAGATCAAGATAGACTGGGGGATTTTCAGGCTAGTGAAAAACCTTTCTGTAAAAAATGTGAAAAGGGTTGCGCGATGGCGGTGGCTGGCGAGTTCTTTCAAGAACTCCCATGGGAGTGCTAAAAATATAAATTAAGAATGGAGAGATTTAATATGACACAACTTATTAAAGCAAGAAAAGGCATCATTACACCTGAGGTAGAAAGATTAGCAAAAATAGAAGGCCTAACTTCAGATGAGCTATGTGAGAAGGTCGCTTCAGGCCGAGTCGTAATCTTAAAGAATAAGAACCACAAGAACGGACTGGGGATAGCGGTCGGTGAAGGACTTCGTACCAAGGTAAATGCCAACATCGGGACGTCACCAGACTGTGTGGACTTTTCAGATGAGCTTCACAAAATAAACGTTGCTGTCGCAGCGGGTGCAGATGCCATTATGGAATTAAGTATTGGTGGAGACGTTGATGCTTTCCACCATAAGGTGATCGATCAATTTACCTTACCCATCGGTTCTGTCCCAACCTACCAAACGGGCATGGAAAGTATTGAAAAGTACGGCAGTGTCGTCGATATGACGGCTGAGGATATGTTCGAAATGATCGAACGTCAGGCCAAGCGTGGCATCGATTTTATGGCGATTCATTCTGCGTTAAACATGTCTATTATCGATCGATTAAAAAATCAAGGACGCGTCATGGATATTGTGAGTCGTGGTGGGTCCTTCATAACAGGCTGGATGTTCCACAACCAGCAAGACAATCCTCTCTATACTCAATTTGATCGGGTGCTTGAAATCTGCAAAAAATATGATGTAACGTTGAGTATTGGAGATGCCATCCGACCTGGTTGCCTAGAAGATTCGCTGGACCGCGCCCAAGTGCAAGGCTTGATTGTGGCAGGGGAATTAGTACAACGATCCCTGGCAGCTGGGGTACAGGTCATGGTAGAGGGACCCGGTCACGTACCGCTCGATCAGATTCCAGCTACAATCTTGCTTCAAAAACAACTTTGTCATCATGTGCCTTACTATATACTGGGTAACTTAGTCACGGACATAGCGCCGGGTTATGACCATATCACAGGAGCCATCGGAGCGACAACGGCTGCTATTGCAGGAGCAGACTTCATTTGCTATGTCACCCCTGCTGAACATCTTAGGTTACCAACCGCGGAAGATGTCCATGCCGGGGTCATTGCGACGCGCATTGCCACGCATGCCGCGGATTTAGTCACTGGCGTTAAGGGTGCCCGGGAATGGGACTTAGCCATGGCTAAAGCCCGTAAAGTATTAGATTGGGAAAAACAAATGGAATTATCCATTGATCCTCCAACAGCTCGCCGCATTCGAGGAGAGCGTAACGAGGAGGGGGCTGAAGCCTGTTCCATGTGTGGTGGCTTCTGCGCGGTGAAATTAGTGAACGAATATCTGGGGACAACAGGCGGATCTTGCTAAGGAGGTTGAAGCAATTGAACCATATTGGTGTCATTATGGGCAGCGATTCGGATTATCAAGTGATGGAAGAAGCCTTAGAAGTTCTTCGGGACTTTGAAGTTCCATTTGAAGTGATCATTTCTTCCGCTCAAAGGACTTTGCAACGAACGGTCGATTGGGTGAAAGGTTTTGAGGCTCAAGGCGGAAAGCTCATTATCGCGGCGGCAGGTTTAGCCGCTCATTTACCAGGGGTTGTGGCTGCGGCATCGATTTTGCCGGTCATTGGCGTTCCAATGAGCAGTGGTGCCATGGAAGGAATCGACGCTCTTTACTCCATCGTTCAAATGCCCCCAGGGATCCCCGTTGCGACGGTAGGGATTGGCGGTGCACGGAATGCAGCGCTGCTGGCGGTACAGATTCTGACAATCCAGGATAGTGGCTTGAGCTTTAAGGTTAAAGCCTATAGAACTCAGATGCTGAAGGATATTGAGGCAAAGGACGAAGCGTTGCAGAAACGGTTAAACGAAGAAAATTGAGGGTATAGCACTGAACTACAGAGGGCAGGAAAGTGCTGAACGTATCCCCTTCCAGTTTGAACTAAACTTAATTGGAAGTTCTGTGGGGAGGTAACAATCGATGGGATTAGCACCCTTTTTTAAGCATAATCCCCAGGAGGTAGGGCCTCAGTATTTGGAAGACTTGGCAACTGGGTACTGGTTTTCCGAGGCGCTGTTTGCGGCAGTTGAACTGGAAGTGTTTTCGTTGCTGGAGTCTAAGGGCATGACAACTGCCGAAATTGCTAGTGCACTGGAAATGCCTGTTTCTGGTCTAGGGCGTTTTCTTCAGGCCCTTTGCGCTATTAACTTAATGGTTCGTGATGGCGAACGTTATTATAATACTAAACTGGCCAGCGACTATCTTGTGCCAGACAAGAGTGATTACCAAGGGAATTCCATCCTTTGGCGCAAAGGTCTTAGGCAAGGGTGGCAGAACCTTACTGAGTGCCTTAAGGCTGGAGGCAGAGTTAATTTTCCAGTCGAAGAAGAGGGTCCAGAGCAGTGTGCCCTACGGATACGCAAGTATATCAATGCGATGGATAATATTGCTCGGACGAAAGTAGAAGAGATTCTTCCCTTCTTTAAGGGGCTTGATTTGAAAGGCGAGATACTTGACGTAGGGACAGGTTCAGGGGCGATTGCTGAAGGTTTTCTGAAACAGTTTCCTTCTCTATCGGCCACGTTACTGGACATTCAGCAAGTTCTCAACTATACACGGGAGTTGATGGACAAGACGGGGTTCGGAAAACGGGTTTCCTACATACCCATTAATATATTGGAACCCTGGGCCGTAGCAAAGAGAGGGTTTGACCTTGTCATTCTCTCAAATATTATTCACGCCTATTCAGAAGAAGAAATTCCTCTGATCTTGGACCGAGCGGCAAATTGTCTTAAATCCGGAGGATTCCTGGTTATCCATGATTTCTTCCCTGAGCACTGTTCGGCCAAGGCTGCTCTGCTTGATCTGAATATGTTGATCAATACTTACAACGGCAGGATTTTTTCTGGAACATGGGTTCGAGAACAATTAGCGATGTCCAAGCTGTACACGACGGAGCTCATTCCCTTAGCCACGGACACTGCTTTAATCTTCGCAGTGAAGGACCAAAAAAAACTGGCCAGTCTCCGGCTGGATGCCAGAACCCGTCTGATCGCCAGGATTAAGGCCATGGGATTTGAGCAGGTTCTTTCTATTGCCACAGAAACTATCCAAGTTGCTGATTGGACTGATCTCCGCTGTCAGTATGGCTGTGATCGTTACGGACATGCCCACTGTCCACCCAATAGTCCCTCTCCCCAAAAGACCAGGGACGTTCTGAAAGATTTTTCCCACGCTCTGCTTTTAGAAGGGGAGCCACCGGGAAGGACGTTCCAGACAATGGTTTTAGATGCCGAAAGAGAAGCTTTTTTAGCGGGCTTTCATAAAGCGTTCGCTTATTGGTCCGGTCCATGCGTTCTTTGTACTACCTGTGCTGCGGGCGCTACTGACGGGACGTGTTGCAATACCCGGGATGCTCGGCCCTCTATGGAGGGCGCTGGTATTGACGTCTTTGAGACGGTTAGACGGGCGGGACTTAATCTTCGAATTTTGCGTGACAAGGGCGAGTACGTCAGATATTTTGCCCTGTTGCTATTGGAGTGAATTAACATGCGTGTTCTGATGATTCAAACCCCTTCAGTCGAAGACCTTTCTCAGGAAAGAGTTTATCCTATCGGGATTGTCCTTTTGGCTGGGTGCATTAAAGGCGCTGGTCATGAGGTAAGTATCTTGGACATGAATCTGGAAAGAGACCCTTACGGGGCGCTGAAAGAGAAGCTCTTGGCAGTCCAACCTGAGGCCATTGGTTTGTCCTTGCGTAATATTGATCCCCTGGGCAATAAAACCAGTTCGCTTATTTCTCCCTTTATTGTCACGGTTCGGTTGATTGCTGCTGTTCTGCCCCAAGCCTGGTTGGTTGTAGGGGGTACTGGTTTTTCCCTTTTCCCAGAACGACTGATGCTGGAGATCCCAGAATTAGATTACGGGATAATAGGAGAAGCAGAAGTATCTTTCCCAGCGCTTCTCCGTTCCATAGACAGTCCACCCTCTTTGCCAGGGCTTTGCTGGCGGCAGGGCTCTAGGGTACGAGTTTCACCTCCCGCCACAGATTTTAATATGGCGGATTATGTCCCGGCCAATAGGCTTTTACTGGACCCTGCGCTTTATAAAGGGATTAATAACTACGCTCCTACGATTGGAATTGAAGCCAAACGAGGATGCACACTTTGCTGTGCTTATTGTGTCTATCCGCAACTTCAGGGGAAGAGATTGCGGTGCCGCCCGCCTGCGGCTGTTGTGGATGAAATGGAAAGCTTGCACAAGGACTATGGAATTGAGAGCTTTCATTTTACTGACCCCGTACTCAATGTTCCCCATGGTCATCTTGAGGGGATTTGTGAGGAGATACTGCGCAGAAAGCTGAAGGTTCGGTGGGACGGGTTCATGCGGGAAGACCATCTTAATGAAAAGAATGTCATGCTGTTTGAACGGGCTGGGTGTGAATGCTTTTCCTTCTCCCCGGACGGTTTGTGTCAGGATTCACTGGACGTGCTTTGCAAAAACCTTACTGAGGCTGAGATTTTAAAAGCAGCCAGTCTCGTCGCTCAAACGGACGTGGTTAGCGTCTATCATTTTATGGTCAATGTGCCTGGAGCGACGAAAGAGAACTGCGAAGATGGAATCCGGTTTGTTGAACAGCTTTATGAATTGCACAGTAAGAAGAAGAATTTGGGAACCATTGTTTTGAATAATATTCGGATTTTACCTGGTACAAGGATCGAAAGGATGGCCAGAGCACAACGGATCATCACCTCAGAAACGGATCTTCTCTATCCGACCTATTACAACCCGAGACCGTTTGATACCTTCAGATACAAGATGGAAACACTTCAACAGTGCAGAAACGTATTCATGTGGCAGGGAGTTGAGTTGTAAAATGAAGATACTTCTATTAGAGCACCCACGAATAGTCTGCCCAGAACGATGTAACGACATCGCGAACACTCCCCTTTCCTCATGCCTTCATTCTGGTTATATCGCTGGTATGCTCATCAGTGAAGGGCATGAGGTGGAAATCATTGAAGGATTCCTGGATGGACTCGACTACCAGGAAATTGAACGCAGGGTAAAAGCGCTGCAACCGGACATGCTGGGGGTTCATATGGTCTACCATTGGCAGACGGACACGGCCTTGTACGAGTTTCTCCACAAGGTTAAAGCTGAACAGCTTTCCTCTTATATCATGGGTTACGGGTATTATCCCACCACTGACTTCGAAGACGTGTTACAGCAGTGCTCAGACATGGATTCAGTGATCCTAGGCGAACCGGAACTAACCTTCGCTAAGGTTGCCAAAGCTTTAACTAGCCAAGCTAGTCTTGAGAATTTTCCCGGTCTTGCCCAGAGGGGTGACTCGGGTGCGATTGTTTCCCAGCGACGCGAACTGGTGGGTGATCTGAACGCCCTTCCTTTTCCTGTGCGAACGGAAGCTTTGTTCCGCCTGCCTGAAGTCAACCTGCAAGGGAGTCGGGGCTGCTATGGGGGATGCACTTTCTGTTATATCAATCCCTTTTATGGACAGGGTTCTCAGTGGCGGGGGCGAACTCCGGAGAATATCATAGCGGAAATAGATGACTTAATTGCTCAACATAAAATCAGGAATTTCTATTTTACTGATCCCAACTTTTTTGGACCCGGTGAAAGGGGTCAGCAACGAGCCTTGCGCTTGGCCACCCTCCTTAAATCCAGGAACATCCGGTTTGGTATCGAGGCTCGGGTAAACGATATTCATGAGGAAACCATAAGTGCGCTGGTTGAAGCAGGTCTCCGGCATATTCTCATAGGGCTGGAGAGCGGGAGTGACAGTTCCCTAAAGCGGATCAATAAGATGACGACGGTTGCTCAGAACGAGAACGCTATCAAAATCCTCCGCCAATACGGGATCGAACCTAATATTGGGTTTATCATGTTTGAGCCGGACTCATCCTTAGTAGATATCCGTGTTAACTTTGAATTTCTAAGGCGAAATGATCTCATAAAAAAGCTTGTTATTACGGCGAACATGCTCTATCATCACCTAATTGTTTTAAAAGGAACGAAGGCTCACCGAGATCTCCTGGAGGCTGGACGTCTGGAGGTCCAAGCATCAACGTATGAAAGTCTTCTGTCACTGGCTGATCCTAAAGTAGCGGTCTTGGCCATGATCATGAGGAGAATTACAAACTTCCTCTTCGACTATATGGCTGGGGTTTGGGGTGGGAAGGTTCTGGAACCAGAGAATGCCCAGGAACGATATGCAAAGATCAATGGTTTGTTGGTCAATCTATTTGAGACTACTTTAATGACGTTGGAGGCTGGAGGACAGTTTACTGAGAAACAGGTAGAGACACTGGTTAAGACGACTGAAAAAGAGATAAAAGGGATTTGGGGATAAGATTATGAGGATATAATCCAAGAGCAAAAACGTCAATCCTGAATACAACAAATAAAAAAGTGCCTTAAGAAAACGTTAGTTTCTTACGGCACTTAGGCTTGTAGTGGCTGGACCGTCTACTGGATTTCCCATTCGTATTCTGGGTTTTAGCGCTGAAGTGTATTAAGAGAACCACTCAACAACCGTGGGAATTTGGACATGGGCTTCCTTAATAATTGTTTCTGCACGGGCAGGTATGGCGCCATGTCCTTCAATAAACGATGCTCTTAAGGGCCTCAAAATAGTCCACTTTACTTTCTTTTGCAATGGAAATTGGTAAACTGTACCTTATTTATTGCGATTTCGACATGATATGTGAAGTATAATGAATGACACTGGGCGAGGCAATCGCTTGGAAATATTGTTTTAGGCGGGATGTTGGCGAAATGGGTAAGGAAATAAAGATTATTGTCGCGGATGATAACCGTAATATTTGTCAAATGCTACAGAATTATTTTCAAAGTCAAGAGGATATAAACATAGTTGGGGTGGCTTATAACGGCTTAGAGGCCGTGGAGCTCATTCAAACTCAGGAACCAGATTTGATCATCCTTGACTTAGTGATGCCCCATTTGGATGGATTAGGCGTATTGGAACGCCTTAATGCTCAAACAACGATAAAGCGACCCAAAACTATTATGCTAACGGCCTTTGGACAGGAATCGCTCACTCATCAAGCGATGACACTCGGTGTTGACTACTTTATTCTAAAACCATTCGACCTGGATATTCTTTGCAAACGTATTCGCACTTTAATGCAGAGTCTCACGACGGCGGAACCCTCACAGTTTTCACCCTCAGCTTCTCCAAGCGTGACAACCGTAAGAGGCGAACACAATCTTGTCTCCAAAGTGACCATGTTAATGCACCAAATTGGGATTCCTGCCCATGTTAAAGGGTACCAATATATTCGAGAAGCCATATTGATGGTGGTGGAGGATGTCTCGTTGCTAGGGGCTGTAACGAAGGAGCTCTATCCTGGCATTGCCAAGAAATATGATACGGCGGCCAGTCGGGTAGAACGTGGAATCCGTCATGCGATTGAACTTGCGTGGGAGCGTGGACAAAAAGACACGCTCAAACAAATTTTCGGATATTCAATGAATATTGAGCGGCAAAAACCGACCAATTCCGAATTCATAGCGGTGCTTGCCGATAAATTTAGAATGAATGGTATGGTTAGTTAAATTGGTTGAACTCGCTATGTTGCTGTTGCATTTCTTCTACCCTACAGTTATAATTTCAAGGATTAGTATAAAAAGCGTCGTGTTATAGAGAAGTAGGGGGAAAGATGAGCAAATATCGAGTTTGGCTGTTACTTGTAATAACCAACTTATTTTGGGCAGGGAACTATGTATTTGGAAAGTATGTGATCACGGAGATGACACCGCTCTGGATCACATTCTCCCGTTGGATGTTGGCTTTGATTTTCCTATGTCCCATCGCTTACTTTATTGAAAAGCCGAAGTGGAAGATGGTCAGAAAGGCGTGGCTTTCGTTAGTTAGTATGGGAGTACTGGGCATTTTGGGTTATAACATGTTTCTATATTCCGCACTAGAGTATACCTCGGCAACGAATGCCGCGTTGGTTAGTGCATTAAACCCTGCTGTCATTGTGTTGTTTTCTGTGGTTTTGCTACGCGAGAAAATATCACGGCTCCAAACGTTGGGGATTGTTGTTTCTCTGATAGGAACTTTGGTGGTTATAACGCAAGGTAATTTGAGCCAAATACTTCAAAAAGACTATAATCAAGGGGATATACTCATGTTAGCGGCGGTTGTGGTCTGGACCTTATACTCCATGATTGGAAGACGCCTCACGACCATTCCCCCTATCACAGCTACGGCAGTATCTGCTCTGTTTGCAACAATAATAATGACCCCTTTTGTAATTGCTCAAGGAATCGACATAACGAAAATTGGACCCTTAGTAGTTACGGGGATTCTTTACATGGCAATTTTCCCTTCTTTATTTTCGTTTATATTCTGGAATATTTCTGTTCGATCGATTGGAATCAGCCAAGCAGGAATCTTTCTAAATCTGATTCCCGTTTTTACCGCCATTATTAGCGGGATTCTGGGAGAAAGAATTACAGGGACACAAGTCGTTGGTGGAGCGCTCGTATTCATGGGGGTTTATTTAACAACGGGGATGCTGGATCGTAAATTAGCTGTTTCATTGGCTGTTAATCAAAATTAATGATCTGAACGAAAAAAACTCCCCTTCAATTAGCAGTACCAATAAAAGGGAGTTCTTTTCGTTTGCAAAAACACTCATTTGGGTCCCGTTTGCATGAATCGTTCAGAACAATATATTTATAATATTTTCCAGAAACGGAAAAGATAAGAGGGTAAATTTCTTCTCTGTATTTGATGAAATGTAGAAAGAATGCTAGAAAAGTGAGCAGTAAGTATCTAACATTTTTGGAATTAATCGAACGATTTTAGATGAATATATATTAATGTTCGATTTTGTCTTGACCTTCATAACGCCTTCTTGTAAAATGAACTTAATAAAAGTTCATAGGCAGTTCATATAACCGCGGAGATATGGTCCGCAAGTTTCTACCAGGCTACCGTAAATGGCCTGACTATGAGCGAAAGTGTACCTAGGGCAGCAATTTGTCCGAGCGGTACAGGTTTGATTAAGATAATCAGATCACACCGAAGGGATAAAAGCCCAGGCGGGTAGGTTTCACTCTGATAAAGGGGGGAATTTGCCCTCCTGGGTTTTCTTTTGATTGCATGGATAAAAGAGAGAGGGGCGAAGATTAGATGAGTCAGATCGGTGTTATTATGGGAAGCGATTCAGATTACAAAATTATGCAGGACGCCCTGAAAGTTCTCCGTCAATTCGAACTGGATTTTGAAGTGAAAATCTCTTCTGCCCATAGAACTTTGGAAAGAACCGTCGACTGGGTGAAAGATTTCGAAGCACAAGGCGGCAAACTCATCATCGCTGCAGCAGGTCTAGCCGCCCACTTGCCGGGGGTGGTGGCAGGTTCAACTATTCTACCTGTGATCGGTGTACCGCTGAGTAGTGGCGCGATGGAAGGAATCGACGCCCTCTACTCCATCGTGCAAATGCCACCAGGAATTCCAGTTGCGACGGTTGGCATAGGTGCGGCTCGTAATGCAGCGTTGCTGGCGGTACAGATCTTAGCCATTCAGGACGAAGCCTTGAGTATTAAGGTCAAAAACTACCGAGCTCAGATGCTGAAGGATATCGAGGCGAAGGACGAAGCCTTGCAAAAACGCCTAAGTGACGTGCATTAATAGACAAAAGTAACGAGACTATTTAAGAAATAAAGGGGACATCTTGATGATTGAACGGTATACGCTTCCTGAAATGGGAGGGATTTGGACAGACGAACATCGACTCACTCTGTGGTTGAAAATTGAAATTGCAGCGTGTGAAGGCTGGGCAAAACTAGGCAAGATTCCGTATGAGGCCGTAGAGGTTATTCGAGAGAAGGCTTCTTTTTCTTGGGAAAGAGTACAAGCCTTAGAAGAAGTGACCCAGCATGATGTGTTGGCTTTCTTGACCAATGTTGCAGAAAATGTGGGCGATGAAGCAAAGCACATTCATCTAGGTCTTACGTCTTCGGATGTCTTGGATACGGCTTTGTCTCTGCAATTGGTGGAAGCATCCGATATATTGTTGACAAAAATGGTGGGTTTAGAAGCCGTCCTGCGCCGTAGAGCGTTAGAACATCGTGACACAATCATGATGGGGCGAACGCATGGCATTCATGCAGAACCGATTACCTTCGGATTAAAGATTGCGGTGTGGTATGACGAAATTAGACGTCAAAAGAGGCGCTTAGCCTTTGCCCGTGAGGAGATACGGGTTGGGAAAATTTCTGGTGCTGTTGGGACTTTTGCGAATGTAGATCCTCAAGTTGAAGCGCATGTTTGTCAAGTGCTTGACTTAGAACCGGCCCCGATTTCGACTCAAATCCTACAACGCGACCGACATGCTTTTTTCATGACCACACTAGCAGGGATCGCCAGTTCGCTGGATAAAATGGCGACCGAGCTTCGTAACTTACAGCGTACGGATGTTCATGAGGTCGAAGAAGCCTTTGGAATAGGTCAGAAAGGCTCTTCAGCGATGCCCCACAAGAAAAATCCCATCACACCAGAACGTATTTGTGGAATGGCTCGAGTTGTTCGTGCGAATGCCCAAGTAGCGCTAGAAAACGTCGCCTTGTGGCACGAGCGGGATATCTCACACTCCTCCGCAGAACGAATGATCTTACCCGATAGCACGATTGCTTTAGACTATATGCTCCACAAGATGACCCAGCTCATGGATCGGCTGCAGGTTTTTCCAGAGCAAATGAAAGAGAATATAGACAAAGGATTCGGGTTAATATTTTCTCAACGGGTTATGCTCACTTTAGTGGATAAGGGCGTCAGCCGGGAAAACGCGTACGCTTTGGTGCAACGTAATGCCATGGAAGCCTGGAATACTAAAGAGCAATTTCAAAGTCTACTCAATCGAGATCCTATCATCCGAGAATATTTAGATGAAAATGAAATAAGCGCCTTGTTTGATTATGCCTATCATACTAAGCATGTGGCGGACATTTTTCAGCGTCTAGGCCTCGTTTAGGTTGAAGGCGAGTGAACTCGTTCAACTAAAGTTGAACATAGAAACTTCGGTGGGGGAGTCTCACAATTGAATTAAATGTTACGTTCTCCAAACCGTTTTGAGGACAAATTTGGAAGTAAGGAAGGAATAAGAAGATGAAAAAGTTAGAATTAAAATATGAGGGAAAAGCCAAGAGAGTCTATGCGACCGACGAAAGCGATTATTTATGGGTGGCGTACAAAGATGATGCGACGGCTTTAAACGGTAAGAAAAAAGGGACCATCAACGATAAGGGCGAAATTAATAACCAGTTATCGGCCTTGTTCTTTGAAGAAATAGAAAAAGCTGGCATCATAACACACTATGTCCGTCTTCTAAGCAATCGAGATATGCTCGTACGCTCTCTAGAAATGATCCCCCTTGAAGTCGTTGTGCGGAACGTCGTGACGGGGAGCTTAGGCAAACGTCTTTCAGTGCCAGAAGGTTTTGTTCTCTCCCAACCGGTTGTGGAATTGTATTATAAAGATGATGAACTAGGAGACCCAATGGTTAATGAAACTCATATTGCGGCGATGAAATGGGCAAGTGCTGCAGATACTAAGGAAATACAGGCCTCAGGCTTAAAAATTAATACAATATTACAGAACATATTGACCAAGGCTGGAATCGAACTAATTGACTTTAAGTTGGAATTTGGTATTGCGGATGGAAAAGTCTACCTGGGCGATGAAATATCTCCAGATACTTGCCGCTATTGGGATATAAAAACTAGAGAAAAGCTGGACAAAGATCGCTTCCGGCAGGATCTTGGACACATTGAAGAAGCGTATCAAGATGTTTTCCGTCGAGTTAAAGCGGTTATAAAACCTATTTAAGTAAAAGTAATCAGAAATTCAAGAGGAACGCTTTAGTTTGAAGCGACGAGATAGGGGGTCCGAACGTGTTTGAATTTGGAGAGGACAAGCTGAAAGATGAATGTGGTGTCTTTGGAATTTACGCGCCTGATCAAGAGGTTGCCCGTTTAACTTACTACGGGCTATACGCCTTACAGCATCGTGGGCAGGAAAGCGCCGGAATCGCGGTTTCAGATGGACGAAGCATTATTGTGCATAAAGGAATGGGCCTGGTGTCAGAGGTGTTTTCTGACAGCGTTGTTGATCGCTTGAAGGGTAAAATGGCGATTGGGCATGTTCGCTACTCCACGACAGGATCAAGCCTCTTGGCAAATGCTCAGCCCTTGGTTGTGCACTATCAAAAAGGCATGATGGCTTTGGCACATAATGGGAATTTAACTAATGCGCTGGAACTTCGCGAAGAACTGGGGAAAAACGGGGCGGTTTTCCAAACGACCATTGATAGCGAGGTCATTATCAACCTGATTACTAGATATAGCAGGGACACCATAGAAGATGCCTTAGTTAAGACCATGATGGATCTCCGTGGGGCGTATGCATTAGTCATCTTGGCAGAGGATAAGCTTTTTGGATTGAGAGATCCTCATGGCGTTCGACCCTTATGTATTGGCCGATTGGGAGACCGATATTGCCTAGCTTCAGAAAGTTGCGCACTCGATACCATTGGCGCAGAGTTTGTTAGGGATGTGGAACCAGGTGAGATTGTGGTGATCGATGAAGAGGGTCTACACTCGAGGCAAGGACTCACCAGGACTAATCGGTCGTCTTGTGCCTTCGAATACATTTATTTCGCTCGACCGGATAGCACCATCGATCAGTTGAACGTCGCAGAGAGCCGACGTCAGATGGGCATAGAACTTGCCCATGAATGTCCCATTGAGGCGGATATTGTCATTGCAGTCCCGGACTCTGGGACTGCATCTGCCTTGGGTTATGCCACGGCCTTGGGGATTCCCTTCGGAGAAGGACTTATTAAAAACCGTTATGTCGGTCGTACCTTTATTCAACCGACTCAGGCCATGAGAGAAGTGGGTGTTCGTCTTAAGCTTAACGCGAATGCGAGCGTCCTGAAAGATAAACGTGTTGTGATGATTGATGATTCGATCGTCCGCGGTACGACAAGTTGCAAGCTAGTGGATATGGTCAAGAAAGCAGGGGCCAAAGAAGTACACTTTTTAATCAGTTCTCCGCCTGTAGCCTATCCTTGTTACTACGGGATTGACACGGCAGAACGCGAAAAACTTATTGCCAATCAATTGGATGTCGAAGGGATTCGGAAGTATATAGGGGCCGATTCGTTGCATTATATCTCTGAAGAAGGCTTGCTACGGGCGCTTGGTACGAAGACAGTTTGTTTGGCTTGTTTTAATGGAACGTATCCGATCCCAGTTTCAAGCTTGAACCGGGGTAAAAACGATTTTGAAATACAGAAATGCTAGGAGGAAACAACGTTGGGATATTCTTATAAAGATGCGGGCGTCGACATCGATGCCGGTAATGAAGTGGTGGAGCTCATAAAACCAGCGGTCGCTCGGACACTCCGTCCCGAAGTTCTCGGTGGGCTTGGAGGGTTTGGCGGACTGTTCAAACTGGATCTGGAGAAATATCCGGACCCAGTTCTTGTCTCAGGAACCGATGGCGTGGGAACGAAGCTGCGACTCGCTTTCCAAATGAATAAGCATGATAGCATTGGACAAGATGCCGTGGCCATGTGTGTCAATGATATTTTGGTTCAAGGTGCGGAACCGTTGTTTTTTCTAGATTATCTGGCGGTTGGTAAAGTGGACCCAAAGCGCGTTGCTGAAGTCGTCGTTGGGGTAGCCAAAGGGTGTGAAATGGCAGGCTGCGCGCTGATTGGCGGAGAAACGGCTGAAATGCCTGGCTTTTATGGCGAAGATGAATATGATATTGCCGGGTTCTCAGTGGGCGCGGTGAATCGCAATCAGTTGATTGACGGCTCGAAAATTCAGGACGGTGATGTGCTCATTGGCTTAGCTTCCACCGGACTCCATAGTAATGGGTATTCCTTAGCCCGTAAAATAGTTGAAACGGTCGACTTGAATGAGGTCTTTGCTGAGCTGGGAGAAACACTCGGGGAGGCCTTGCTTCGTCCCACCAGAATTTATGTTAAATCTATTTTACCGCTGATCCCAGGGGGTGAAATTCTAGGCATGGCCCATATTACCGGGGGCGGATTAACCGGCAATATTCCTCGTATCTTGCCCAAAGGCCTGGGCGTTCGAATTGATACCTCAACTTGGGAACGTCCTCCCATCTTCGCCTTGCTACAACGGTTAGGTGATGTCGCTCGGCCAGAAATGTATCGGACTTTTAACATGGGCGTTGGGTTTGTCATGATTGTGCACCCAGAAGACGCGGAAAAAGTTTGTCAACAGCTCGATGCGTTCGGTGAAACAAGTTTTGTTATGGGCAGCGTTGTACCCGGAGAAGGTGTGGAATATTGAGAGCTGCAGTACTGGCTTCGGGCCGTGGGAGCAACTTACAAGCAATACTAGACGCTTGTAGTAAGGACGGCCTCCCCATAGAAATTGTGGGAGTGGGCTCAGATCAACCAGGGACAGTTGCACTCAAACGAGCGCTTGTCGCAGGCATCCCCACCCGTGTCTTCCAACTGAGTGATTATCCCCATCGTCAAGCACAAGAAGAGGATATGCTGATCTGGATGCGCGAAAATCGGGTCGAACTTTTACTCCTAGCAGGCTATATGAAGGTGCTAGGTCCCAGGTTTATTCGTCAGGCCAATTTCCCCGTCATGAATATCCATCCCTCCTTGCTTCCAGCCTTTGCAGGGCTTCATGCTCAGCGCCAAGCTCTTGAATACGGAGTCAAGGTTAGTGGGTGTACGGTGCATTTAGTGGATGAGGGTTTAGATAGTGGGCCGATCATCTTGCAGGAAGCAGTTCCTGTGTTGGCAGGGGATACGGAAGAGAGCTTGGCACAGAGAATTCTAGAGGTGGAACATCGTCTCTATCCGGAGGCTATTCGACGGCTGGTTTTAGGTAAAGTTGAGCGGACGGGGCGCCGGGTTCAGATTTTGCAGCAGGAGGTTATTTAAATTGAAGAAAAGAGCCTTAATAAGCGTTTCGGACAAGACGGGGATTGTTGATTTTGCCCAAGAACTCGTGGCGCTAGGTTTTGAATTGATTTCCACCGGCGGGACGTACAAGGCACTGGATGAGGCCAATATTCCCGTTCTATATGTCAGCGAGATCACGGGATTTCCGGAAATATTAGATGGTCGTGTGAAAACGCTCCACCCTTTAATTCACGGCGGAATTTTAGCGCAGGACACGGTGGAACATAGGAAGCAAATGGCGGAAAATGGGATTAGCTTTATCGATCTAGTCGTCGTTAATCTTTATCCGTTTCGAGAGACGATTGCCAAGCCTGGCGTAAGTTTTGAAGAGGCCATTGAAAATATTGACGTCGGTGGACCGACCATGGTGCGTGCTGCCGCCAAAAACCACGAACGGGTGATCGTCGTGGTTAAGCCAGAAGCCTATGCGAATGTTTTAAGCGCGCTGCGCGAAGATACGGTTTCGGAGGACATGCGCCGCAGATTGGCGGCTGAAGCCTTTGCCCACACGGCAGAATATGATCGACTGATTGCCGGGTACTTAGAACGACAGATTGAACCGATCGACAGTTTTCCAAAAACATTTCGTTTTGTAGCTCAAAAAGCACAAGAGTTGCGGTATGGAGAAAATCCGCACCAAGAGGCAGCCTTTTATGTGAACCAAGAAACTGGCGGAGGGACCCTCGCCACGGGAAAACAAATTCAAGGGAAAGAGCTTTCTTACAATAACTGGGTTGACATGGATGCTGCGTGGAAGATTGTTCTGGAGTTTGAATCGTGCGCTGCGACCATTATTAAGCACACGAATCCTTGCGGAGTTGCTTTGGGCAAGACCCCGTTAGAGGCTTATGAAAGCGCCCTTGCTGCCGATCCAGTGTCTGCTTATGGTGGAATTATTGCCTTGAACCGAGTGGTCGATACAGACTGTGCGAAAGCGATTAAAGAATGTTTTTATGAAGTGATTATTGCGCCGGAATTTAGTCCCGAAGCTCGAGAAATTCTTAGTGCTAAAGT
Organism: Desulfosporosinus sp. UBA5188; assembly: GCA_002413075.1. Classification (GTDB taxonomy): domain Bacteria; phylum Bacillota; class Desulfitobacteriia; order Desulfitobacteriales; family Desulfitobacteriaceae; genus Desulfosporosinus. The sequence continues at coordinate 22,035 of DHWG01000208.1, forward strand.
AAATCTCCGGCTTTTTGTGGTCGCAAGAGGAGACGCTGGTAAATCGCCTTCTAGCTGGGCCCTTAAAAGTATCGACGGAGGATATCTGGTGCAGGAGGTTGATGGCGGAACAACGCCCGTCAGCGAATGGGATGTTGTGACCGATCTACGGCCTTCAACAGAGGATTTTATAGCGCTCGATTTTGCATGGCGGGTCGTGAAACATGTCAAATCGAATGCCATTGTGGTCACAGATCAGAGTGCAACACTGGGGGTTGGAGCCGGACAAATGAATCGAGTCGGATCGGCTAAGCTTGCCCTAGATCAAGCCGGTGATAAGGCCAAAGGGGCTTATTTAGCCTCTGACGCTTTCTTTCCTTTTCCAGATTCGATTGAAGCGGCGGCCAAAGCCGGGATCCGGGCAATTGTTCAGCCAGGGGGATCTATTCACGATCCAGCGGTCATCGAGGCAGCCAATCGCTTGAAAATTATCATGGTCTTTACGCATCGACGACATTTTCAACATTAATAAAAAAATAAATAAATAACTAAGGGCCTTAAGCCAGACGAGAGAAAATATTGGGGAGATGAGGTGAGATAAACGTGGGTAACCTTCGAGTATTAATCATAGGCAACGGAGGCCGAGAACATGCTTTGGCTTGGAAATTAGCGCAAAGCCCAGACCTCGAACGTCTCTTTGTAGCACCGGGGAATGCTGGGACCGTGTTGTGGAATGTAGCTATTTCGGCTCAGGATATTTCTGCGTTAGTGGCGTTTGCGCTCAAGGAGACCATTGATTTAACGGTTGTTGGTCCGGAAGATCCCTTGAGTCAAGGTATTGTGGATGCTTTTCATAAGGCAGGTCTGCGGATTTTTGGACCAACCCAGGCTGCAGCGCAGCTGGAGGGAAGCAAATCCTTTGCCAAAATTATTATGGAAAGCGCAAAGATTCCTACGGCAAAGTGGAAGACGTTTGAAGACAACGAGCAGGCGAAGACCTATGTCAGAACCATCGGAGCCCCCTGCGTCTTAAAGGCAGATGGCTTAGCTGCGGGTAAGGGTGTCATTGTCGCGATGGACCTGGAAACCGCGCTTCAGGCCGTCGATGAAATTCTGGAGGGCGGTTTCGGGGCCGCTGGCAAGAGGCTCGTGATCGAAGAATTTCTAACAGGGCAAGAGGTCAGCCTGCTTTGCTTCTGTGATGGAGAAACTGCGTTCCCTATGGCTCCAGTTCAGGACCACAAGCGGGCACTGGAGGGTGACCTTGGGCTTAACACAGGAGGAATGGGCACCTATAGCCCACCACCTATTTGGACGGCTGAAATCGAAGCCAACGTCATGCGTGATTTTGTTGCCCCAACCTTACAGGTGATGCGCGAGAGGGGGACTCCGTTTCAAGGGGTGCTCTTCTTAGGGTTGATACTCACGGAGCAGGGCCCGAAACTTCTGGAATACAATGTCCGGTTCGGCGATCCAGAAACACAAGTGGTGATGAAACGACTAGAATCAGATCTTTTACCCATCCTTTGGGCCTGCACAGAAGGCCGTTTGGCGGAAGCTCAGTTGGCGTGGAAAGAGGACGTTGCCGTTTGTGTTGTGATGGCCGCCCCCGGTTATCCTGCGGCCTATGTTAAGGGGGTTCCTATCCACTTACCGGAGGTCAAGAATTCCGATTCAGTCATTTTCCATGCTGGAACGGGAATCAGCGAGGGACAACTTGTAAGTACCGGAGGAAGGGTGTTAGGGGTTACCGCTGAAGGTAAAACACTTCATGAAGCTAGGCAAATAGCGTATGCTCTCGTGGATCAAATCGAGTTTCCGAAAGCTCATTTCCGACGTGATATTGGGGTCAAAGGGCTGTAGCCTGTACCAGATTGTTAAAATATAGAAGGGACTGCCTCAATATAGAAATTATATTTCTATGATGAGGCAGTCCCTTCTATATTTCATACTCTTGGTAGACCTTATATATTTCTAAATAGAGTCTATGTCCTCTGGCTGTGAATGTGAAAAGGAGCTGCCTTTCCATGATCGTCTTAGACGTCATTTTAAGACAGCGCCTTTTATGTTTAACCTATTAGCTTTTCTTTTCCCAAACCTTACCTAATGTGGCTACGCCAGCAATAACCACCGTGTGAAGTGCAAACCACGCGGGTTGAAGAAAGCTGAAGGGCCCTGGATCAACTTTTTTAGTTCTAAATCTCATATCAAAATCTCCTTCATATACTTTATTTTATCCCACGATTAGTTTCTGTAATATGTGCTTATAAATACCTGTAAAATGTTGTATGTAAAGTTTTCTTTTGTAGAAAAAATCTCGTGAAAGGTTTTATAAACTCTGCTTTGTGACCATTGAGATTCTCCACCATATGATAAAGGTAGAGTGCTCTATCATAAAAGGGGGGAGAAAAGTGTTTAATTTTCGCAAGCAACTATTCTATCCGATCCATGTAGATCGCCAAGATCCCGTGTTCGCAAAGGTGTTACTTGACCATTATGCAGGAAGAAATAGTGAATTATCATCGGCCATACAGTACTTAAATCATCGTTCGAATCTATCAAACCGTTATGTTCGAGAGCTGTTTGGATTATTCGCTGCAGAAGAGTTAGGGCATATGGAATTAATTGCTGTAGCAATCATAAAATTAGGAGGTCCTCCGCTTAAATGTGTCAATTCTCAGGGCGCTCCATGGGGGACGAACTATATCGATCAGAGCGTTGATTCCATTGCCATTCTTCAGTTGGATGTGCAGACGGAAAATAGAGCAGGCCAACTGTATCAGCAACATCTGGAGCTGACAAGTGACCCTAACATGAAGCTCCTAATAAATTTCCTGATTCTTAGGGGAGAGGTACATAAACGATTACTTCAAAAAGCACAAATGTTCATCCGGGAAACTCGCCCATCCGAAGATTTCAACGAGTTGATTCACGAGTATAAGATGAGTTTGCAGGTCTTAGAATAAGGTAGCCCATTTGGCGCCATGCCATTAGTATTTTATCACCCAATCTGAGATGAACAACCCCCTGCTAATCCACAATCCTTGAGCATCAACCGTTATTTCTGTCTTTAGCCTTAGATTGCGGTCATAATATACGGTCGTTCCATTGACGTCAAACACTAAAAAGTCTTCTGGTTTGCGCGGGCTACCTCTGCGTACCATGGGGGGAGAGGCAAGTGGAATACAGCATTGTGCAACGTCAATGTTTTCAATATAAAGCTCGTGTTTATTAGACTTCTGCAGGAATTCTATAGCCTTCTGAGTTATCTTGATTTTCATACTTGTTTCAAGGTTCACATCCATGGCATTCATCTCCCCGTCCTTCAATACATCTTATTCTAACATTAATGATTTTTGTTGCAACTTACCTCTGGCTTTTCCAAAAGTATTAGCCAAAAGAGAGCCATTCTAGTGAATGGTTCTCTTTTGTTCAAGTTCTGGCCTGCTTTATGATTCAGTCATTTGACTTAATTTGTGATCTAGAAAGCGATTGGTGATGAGGCGTAGGCAGAAGGGATGTGTTCCCCAAGTATCAGGGTTGTCGAGAGAAAGCATTAGGGCATAAGCTTTTCGGGAAGTCGGTATTAATGGATAGTGTTTAGCAATGTGGGCCAGCACAGATAGAATCGCTTCCCGACGTTCAGGATGAAATAAGTTCTGAATATAACGACGGCTGTGGGGCGTCAGATGGAACTCTGTTAAGTTATGCGCGAGAGGTATCAGTTCTGCCGAAGAAAAGGAAACCACGTCAAATTCAGGCAGGTTTGCCAATAGGTCAGAACGATATAAGAATTTAAAAAGGTGCTCTTGAATTTCGAGCGGTGGAAATGAGAAGATTCCCGGCGTTGAGGCTAGAATTCGGATGCGTAGGAGGTTGGCTTCTATGATCTTATCGTTCTGGAGTAAGCCGGGTGAGTGTTGTACCATGTACTGAATCAAAGTCGCCAGTACCTCGTTGCCTGCACAGGCCTGGAGCTCCCAATAATGCAATAAACATAGAATGTCTTCTGCAAGTGGTTGGTAGGGCTTATCAAAGAGCTGGTATTTGATGATAGAGCATAGTGATTCTTGAGTTGGTCTGGCAAGCAAATGACGTCGCAGTTCAGGGTGGACGGCGACTGAAGGACTTTTGTTACCCGCGTGAATCATCGAAGGCCTCCCTCGGTTGAGTCATTGTGAACTCATTCTGTGCTGTAGTTTATGCTATTTAGGCAGAACTATCCCTAAAAATCCATAAAGACCACGAAAAACGCTCACGATAATGTTCATTAAAGTGAGCGTTTCACCGAAGGGGCACAATAACTTTTGGCGTTTAGTAGACACCGAACGATGAGTACGAGTAACAATTATCAGCTCATTCTTAACTTAAAAGCAAAGGTTACCGCAAAAAATGCTGATGAGATCAGTACGATCGTTGCACCAGTAGCTGTTCCCCAAAAATAGGATAAGATCAACCCCGCTACGCCAGAAATGAGCGCAATAAAAACAGAGTAGACATGGTATTGTCGCATGTTTTTAGCAATATTTCGCGAAGCAGCGGCCGGCAAAATCAAGAGAGAACTTATGATCAGTATTCCAACCCATTGAATAGAAATGGTTACGATCACTGCCATAGTCATGGTAAATAAATACTCATAAAGACGTACATTGATCCCTCGGCTCCGCGCCAGCGAAGGGTTCATACTTGCCAGAAGTAATCGATTGAAGATGACGCTCCATAAAGTTATCACTAGGATAAAGACAAGGCTTAAGGTCAACAAATCGGTGGGATTAATACTCAATAAATCACCAATCAGGTAAACTGAGTATTTATTAAAACCACCGTTGCGAGAGAGTATCACGATACCGAGCGCTACCGCCGTGGAAGAGAACACCCCAATGATTGTATCGGTGGAAGCTGTATTGGCTTCTTTGACCACTAAAATGGCGATGGTTATCAACACCGAAAAGAAGAGCATAGACCAAATAGGATTGTCAATGCCCAATATAACCCCAATGGCAATTCCTGTTAGGGCAGAATGACCCAATGAATCGGAAAAGAAAGCCATTTTGTTATTGACAATCATGGTGCCCAGCAAGCCGAAAATGGGGGTTACCAATATAATTCCCAGCAGAGCATTTTTCATAAAATCATGTTGTAACCAGCTGAAAGGTAGCAATAAGTTCATTAGACTATACCATATGTGCATTATCCACCTTGTCCTTCTCGTTACTTTGATAACGTTTCGACCAATCTAAACCAAATGTTTGGATTACTTTCTCATTACTGAAGACTTCCTGGGGCGTTCCAGCACATTCAATCGTGTTATTATTGATAAAGGCTACACGATCCGCATACTCCGCGACCAGATTTAGATCATGAGAGACCAAGATAATGGACAAGTCGTATTCTTTTCGAAGGGTTGAGACTGTTTTATAAAATAACTCCAAACCTCTCTGGTCTATACCCGATACCGGCTCATCCAGAAGTAAGAGATGAGGGATTGGATCAAGGGCCAGGGCGAGCAAAACTCTTTGTAACTCTCCGCCTGATAAAGTTCCTAACCGCTTATTGATTAAGTGTTCTGCCTGAGTTCGGGCTAGAGTTTCTCTGACACGTTCTTGTATTTTTTTAGGATAAGAGAACCAGATCGGCATCCTAGTATGGGTTGCCGCGAATAAATCAAGGACACTTGTGGGCGAACTGGAATCAAGATCAAGTTTTTGTGGGACATAACCCATCGAAGGATTGGTGGTTCCCTCGTCTTTAGCATCAAGAAACTGAAGTTTTCCTGTATGAGGAATTTCACCTAAGATGGCCTTAATAAGCGTGCTTTTTCCAGCGCCGTTCGGACCAATAATCGCCGTTAAATCTCCACAGTGAATGTGAAGATTGACATTTCGTAATATTTCTGTCCCACCACGTGTAACTCCAAAGTCTGTGATTTTGGTACAACATAGTCCACACTTACAGGAGGTCCCTTCAGAACTATGCGTACAATTGTGTTGTATCATGTTTAGTTTCATGTTCATTTTAACGCCTCTTGTAATGTTTTAAGATTACTATCCATCATATTAATATAAGCATCGACTTCCATAGGCCCAGTGACTCCCGGGTCAAGCGTATAAACTTTAGCACCCGTTTCCTTGGCGATGGTTTGGGCCGCTCTTGTAGAATATTGTGGTTCTGCGAAAAGAGCCTTGACCTTCAGACTGTTTACCTTGTCAATTGTTTCCGCCAATTCTTTGGCACTAGGCTCTGAACCCGGTTCACGTTCAATAACTGCAACTATATTTAAATTGAATTCTTTCGCGAAATAGGGAAAGGCCTCATGGAAAGTCACGATATCACGATTTTTTAGACCATCCAAGGCAAGATGCATTTTAGCTCTTTGTGCCTCCAGCTTTTTAATATACACCTTGGAGTTTTCTTTATATTTTGGGGCATTATTGGGATCTAATAGCGCCAGTTGATCTCCAATTGTTTGAACCTGCTTAATAGCATTAGAGATACTTACCCATACATGCGCATTATCGCCAGTGTCTCCAGCCCCTTTAATGAGCTCGATTCCTTTACTCGCCTCAACAATTTTAAGATTCGGCATTTGGCTGGTAATCTTAGACATGAAGGATTCCATTCCGGCTCCGTTGATGATGAGGACGTTTGCTCCCTCAAGATTCTTCATATCTGCAGGCGTTGCTGAATAATCATGAAGGCATCCGGCCGTGGGCTTCGTCATATCGATCACGTTGACGTTCGGTATATCCTTGGCAACGTTTAAAGCCATGATATACATTGGGTAGAAGGAAGCCGCTATGGTCATGGTTGAACCTGCGCTCTTCGTGGAACTTAATGGGGACTTAGACTGGTTATTAGCGCCGCACCCGCTGACGACCAATAAGCCTAATACCCCTAGGCAAAGGCGTGCGATTGTTTTTGACTTCATTGGATTACCCCGTTTCAATATGCAAACGCTTTGCATTTGCATTGTATATTAAGATTATACTCTATTATTTATAATTGTAAACCATAACGACGCGATTCAGCGTTAAAACATTGCTAAAATATTCAAATAGATTAAAATGAACATAATAAGCACTAAACTATTAAGAGTTAAGGAATGATCTTGTTGGAAGAAAACACGAACTATACAGAACTCCTAAAACGCGAAGGAATGAAAAGTACTAGGCACAGGAATGCCATCCTCCTTCTCCTCGAACAGGCGGAACATCCAATGACAGCAGAGGAACTATATATATCGTTGAAGGAGAAGACGGCCACGATAAATTTGTCCACTGTCTATAGGACTCTGGATACCTTTGTTTCTAAAAACTTGGTCATAAAATCAACCATGGATGATGGCAAAGCACGATATGAACTGAACCATCATGAGCATAAACATCACCTTTTTTGCGTTGGTTGCCACAAGGTGATTTCAATTGAAGACTGTCCCATGGAAGAACTTCAGGAGATTTTAAAAAAGAAGATGGATTTCGAAGTGACCGGACATAAGCTCGAGATCTATGGGTATTGCCATAATTGCAAAATGGGTTAGCAAAAAATTTAATTAAAAAAAATATGAGTGGCTGGCTGCTGTCCGCGCTTCCAGGATAATGAATAGTATAAAGAGGGATTTGGCTTAATATGAAGATATTCACTTTTCGCTACTGAACGTAATGTTTAGATTTGGGGGGTGAGTAGATAGAGAAAAGGCCATTGATTAGCTCAATGGCTTAAAGTAACATATTAATTCGGTACACAATACTGAACCTCCTTAAGAAGACGGAAGAAATGTTCCTTTCCCTCCTCGGTTATGGATGAGAACAGTTCACTGCTTCTCTGAGAAGAAATGTTTTTTCCAAAAGGATGCATGTGTGTCCGATCCCATTTGGGAAAACGACTTAATGGATTCCGATCTTCAAGAATCAGAAAGTAGGCAATGGACAGAATCTGCCTATATTGCAGCGGAAAGCACGTTTTCAAATCTGCGGTAATACCCAGAACTTCACCCATGGAATCGAACAAGTAAGTGGCTCCGTAAAAGCTATGCTTTAGCTGGGTGGCGGGTATTGGTCCAGGTTTAATCGGAAGTGCCACTTGTGGCTCAGAGAGGCGCTTTGAAACAATCAGCTTGCCGTCGTTATAACGTGGAGTGGGGGCAATTTCAATCGAAAGATGGAAGAAACAAGCTTGTTTTCAACGTTCTCAGCATTCCACGTTATAATTGTT
>DHWG01000031.1 GCA_002413075.1 Desulfosporosinus sp. UBA5188
AAAGCTGCGGGCTTTATTACGCAGATAATCTATAAGTACTTTTCGCCCAGCCACATAGGCCCCGGAACAACCAAAGGCTTTACCTAAGGTTCCCATAGTGATCTCCACCCGATCTGTTACCTTATAAAATTCAGCTAAGCCTCTGCCGTTTTTTCCGAAAATTCCACTTCCATGGGCTTCATCGATCATCAAAACCGCCCCGTACTTTTCTTTCAATTTCACTATTTCAGGAAGAGGGGCAAGATCCCCGTCCATGCTAAAGACGCTATCTGTGATGATCAATTTACGGCGGAAGCCCTCCGCTTTTATTAAACAACGTTCTAAATCCACCATATCTGTGTGCTTATAGCGCCAAAATTTCGTTCCACTCAGACGGATACCGTCAATAATACTGGCATGATTGATTTTATCGCTAATAATTATGTCTCCCCTGCCTACCAGGGCTGGAATTATCCCTAGATTCGCCGAATATCCGGAGTTGAAGATTAACGCCGCCTCCGTATCTTTAAACTGGGCTAAGTCTTTCTCCACCTGATCATACAACTCGTAGTTTCCCACGATCAACCTTGCCGAAGTTGCACCACAGCCCAACTGTTGAACAGCCTGGATTGCAGCTGCCTTTAACAGGGGATGACCGGCAATCCCCAAGTAATTGTTGCTACTCAGATTCAATAGTCTCTTACCCTTTATTTCCACCCATTCGTTTAGTGCTCCCGTGACACTTTTCAGCTCACGGAAAAGAGAATCTTCACGTAATTTTGCCAGTTCTTGTTCCAAGTCAGCGTAAAATTCTTCCATCTGGTCTCCCCCGTTTTTCCCAATTGCTATAAACCTATACTTCTAAACCCATATCCAGGATCATTTGAATATCTTCAGCCACGGTCCGACCGGAGGTGGTTAAGTAACTACCCACCAAGGTAGCATTGATCCCCGCTAAGTAACCCATAGCCTGCAAATTTCTCAGGGCAGTTTCGCGCCCCCCCGCAAAGCGTAACATTGCTTCTGGTAATATAAAACGATAAATGGCGATCGTTTGTAATATTTTCAGGGGAGGCAACATGCTTTGGTGCTCTAGGGCAGTCCCCGCGATTGGATTGAGAATATTGATGGGTACTGACTTCACCTTTAAGTCCCTTAAAGTAAAAGCCATCTCCAAGCGCTGGCCCATTGTTTCACCCAACGAAATAATCCCGCCGCTGCAAACCTCCAAATCAGCAGCCTGACACGCTTTTATGGTGTTAACGCGGTCTTGATAACTGTGCGTCGTACATATATGAGGAAAGTAGCTTTCCGACGTTTCTAGGTTATGATGGTACCTAGTTACACCGGCTTCCCTTAGTCTTCGAGCCATGTCTTCGTTAATAATGCCCAGGGAGGCACACAACTTTAGGTTAGTTTCTTGGGCTAAACAGCGATAAATGTCTAAGGCCTTAACGAAATCATCTTCACTTATCCCCCGGCCACTTGTCACCAGGGCGTATCGCTTAGCACCTTCTGCTTCCATCTGAAGTGCCCGTTCTAAAATTGACGCCTCATCTAACAAATCATAAACATCAACATCAGTTTGATGATGCGCCGACTGGGAACAAAATTTACAGTCTTCTGAACACCGACCAGATTTGGCATTAACAATAGAACACAGATCTACTTTTTTACCAGCCCGCTGAGCACGGATTCTGCTAGCCGCAGCAAACAGTTGATAAAGGTCAGACCCTCCCAATTCTCCTAACTCTAGAGCCTCGTCCTGGGTGATCTCTTGACACGCTAAGACTTTATTTTCTAGGCGGTTAATAACATCAACCTTACTCTTGTTCATTGCCACTCCCTTCAGTCACGTTTTTAATAGCCTCGTATGTTATGGATATCACTTGTTGTAATTGGTCCTCGCTTATTGCTAAAACAGGCATCAGAACAATGACATTACCTGAGGGCCGAATAATCAGACCGTGCCTGCGAGCTTCTGAGATGACTTGATGACCGATAGTTTCCTCTAATGTATAAGGCTCTTTGGTCTGTTTGTTCCGAACAAGTTCTATTCCCACCATTAAGCCTCTTTGCCGAATATTGCCGACATGACTCAATGATTTAAACTTCTCTAATCCACTACTTAGAATCTGGGCTAGATCTTGGATATGCTGAATCAACTGGGTTTGTTCGATGACCTCAATGTTTGCTAAGGCCACTGCACACCCCACGGGATTTCCCGTAAAAGTATGACCATGAAAAAATGTTTTACACTCCCGTGTTTCCCCCAAAAAAGCTTGGTAAATTGTCTCTGTGGTTAAAGTAGCAGCAAGAGGTAAATACCCCCCTGTTAGACCCTTGGCAAGACACATGATGTCAGGATTAACCTCTTCTTGCTCACAAGCAAACAAAGTGCCGGTACGACCAAAGCCTACAGCGACTTCGTCCGCGATCATTAAAATGTTGTATTTAATGCAAAGCTCGCGTATTTTCTTTAAGTATCCAACTGGTGCCATAATCATCCCTGCAGCCCCTTGAACTAGCGGTTCAATAATCATGGCGCTAATTTCCTGATGATGCTCCGCCATGATATCATCAACAACCTGCAGACAGGCGAACTTACACTGATTTTGCTCGTGTCCCAACGGGCAGCGATAGCAATAAGGCGAGGGGACCCTATACCCTTCGAACAACAAATCTTGATAAGTAGTGTAAACCGAACCCTTGCCGCCAACACTGATCGTTCCCACTGTATCTCCGTGATAGGCCTTTTCTAGAGAGATGAATTTCTTCTTCTTTCGCTGCTGTGGATCTATGTGCTGCTGCCAATACTGAAAAGCTATCTTTAGCGCGATCTCTACCGCAGTGGCACCCGCATCTGAATAGAAGACCTTAGTTAAACCGGAGGGTGTGATTTCAACTAGCTTTTTTGCCAGTTGTATCGAAGGAACATTGGCTAACCCCAGTAACGTAGAATGGGCAATTTTATCAACTTGATCTTTGATTGCTTGCGTTAGGATGGGATGAGCATGACCGTGTACCGTAACCCATAAGGAAGAGGTCCCGTCCAAATACCGATTGCCCAAGACATCAATTAAGTAACAACCTTCTCCTCGTTCAATAATTAAGGTGTCAGCGGCATTCCACGTTTGCATTTGGGTAAAAGGATGCCAGACATACTCCTTATCCCACTCTGCCAATTGCGCGTTATCTAGTTTCAATTTAACTCAACTCCTTTTTTATGATTTGGTACGTATCGAATAGCCATTAGTAGCTGATCTATATTGACATAATTTTCGATAATAGAAATCAAGTCGCCTGCTTGAGGGTTATCTCCTTCAACGATAAGGCCCTCCACCCTAGGAACTAATCCTAATATGGGTACCCCTGTCATTGTTTTGATTAAACTCGGATTTGTTCGCTCAGCTACCCCAGCGTTTTGATGATCGTACATATTAATAATAATTCCAGCGACCTTTAATCCCCTAGCCTTGGCATAAGCCACCGTCAAGCACGTGTGATTAATAGTCCCCAAATTAGGTCGAGCAACGATTACTAAAGGTAAGTCTATGCCCACTGCCAGGTCCGCCATGGTCTCCTCCGTACCTACCAGCGGAACTATCAATCCCCCAGCCCCCTCGACTATAGTCAGTTGATGTTCTGCTGATATCCTTCGAAAATGATCCATCATAGTTTCGAGGCTAATCGTCACACCTTCAGCTTCCGCTGCTACAGCCGGAGCTAGAGGTGCTTGCAGACAAATAGGATTTAATTCGCGGGAGGTATAAGGTAAGTCTGTCACGACTCCATAAAAATGCGCATCTTCCGAAACTAATTGGTTGTCACGAAGGATTCCTCCACTCTGGATAGGTTTAATGGCCATTGCGTTAATCCCACGCCTCCGTAAAGCCCCTAACAGTCCAGCTGTTATCACGGTTTTCCCCACCCCAGTATCAGTACCGGTAATAAAAAGGCCGATATTATTCTTTAACATTGCTTCATCACCTCATTGTAAACCTGTAATTATAAATAAGTTTACAATAAACCTATGCTATTGAACTCCAAATGTCAACAAAATACTGTGTATTTCTAACTCCCTGTGTGATACCTCAGATCGAAAGGATCGAGATGTGCTCGCCGACGCACCATGGATATTTCGGTGTGGCGGAGCCACCTTTTCCGTTTTGCACTGAGCCACGTGTTGAACTG
>DHWG01000159.1:0-25847 GCA_002413075.1 Desulfosporosinus sp. UBA5188
GTTCAACTAAAGTTGAACATCGAGACTTCGGTGGGGGATTCTACCCCCACCGCAGTAGAGTATGGGGTACTACTCCCACTTATAGAAGTGGGAGTCTCACCATTAGATTAAGGTATAGAGATGTATTAAAAAAACATTTGTGAAGATTATTCGCAAATGTTTTTTTTGCTTAAAGCATGTCTTTTTGCTTTAGGATATACCGAATTTTCAAACCGATTTGCAGATTTAAGCGATGTTCGGACGCTTTCATATTTAAACCAGTTATCTCTTCAATCCGCTCCATACGATACAAGATCGTATTGTAATGAGTATAGAGCTCTTTAGAAACTTGTTTGAGATTGCCGTTACATTCAAAATAAACCGTTAGAGTTTTGATCAAACCAGAATTTCTTAGGAGATCATGTTGGTCTAGCGGCAAGATGGTCTCTTGGTAAAACGATTCCAACTCGTCAAGATTGGAAATTTGTTGGAGAAGACGAAAGATTCCTAGGCTATCAAAATGGAACACTTGACTATTGCCAAACAAATTCTTTCCTATGGATAACGCATTGAGGGCTTCAACATAACTCTTGCGTAAGCCGGTGATGCCTTGATAGTAACGTCCAACACCAAGCGAAATAGCGAATTCTGAGAACTTCTGCTGGCAAGAACTAAGTAATTCTTCGGCTCGTCGAGAAAAGTAATTATTGAGGGGTTTACCTTCGAGACCATGCGGTTGGGGTAAGAGTAAAATGACCCGATCACTTTTCGTTCCGGCAATGATCTGCTCTTCATGGTATAAACCTGAAACTATATAATAGAAAAGTTTATCTTTAATTTCCTGGATGGTTTGTTCATTTTGCTTTGCGAGAATAGAGAACTTTCTTAAAAGACCTATGTCTAAGACAAGGGCCACATAATTTCGAGTTAAATCCCATCCCAGGTAGCGGGCACGTTCACTCAGCCCTTTAGGATTATAGTCACCCCGCGCTTCATTGAGCAAATCATCTAAGAATTCATTGTGGTAACGGCGTTCAATTTCCATAAGAGAGCGATCATTGAGCAATTCTAAGGCGAAAATCGACATGGCTTGGTCCAGAAAAACAAAATCAGAGCGGGTCAAGGGATGTCGATTATCCCAAACGCAGAGATACCCACAAGTTCGGCTTCCTCCAATAATAGGGGTATGAAATCGATGAAGTGGGATTTCTCCAGGAAGTTCACGTTTGTAATATTTAATGCCTAATTCAAGGGGATCAACAATTTCGGTTGATTGTTTGTCAATTTTTGAAGTTGCGGCGTTCATTTCACCTTCGTCCCATCCAACAAGATGTTGGGCCAGCATTTTCCAGTTCGGATCATAGATGATAATTGTATTGTCAATGAGGTTACCTAAGAGAGTGGCGATATCCTCGATGTGTCCCCCTTGTAGAATGACCTCCATAAATAGGCGATGGGCTTCTTCAGAACGTTTGAGATAGAGGGTTTGGAATTGCAAGATTTCATTGAGGATGTTGTTGATGATCTTGGAAAACGAGGCTTCCGGGGGGAGTTCAATCAGTGGAAAATTCATTTGATTGGCTTGCTCGATCATGCCGGAGGGAATGCTTTCTAGATATCTTTTTGGCTTTAGCGCCAAGCCGGCTAGGCCTTTGTTCACTAATTCTGGAATCAAGCTTGCTAGAGCATCTGGGTCGTTGCGAATAGAGTAGGCGGTTGTGAGGAGAAGATCTCCAGCGCTAATCCAGTTGCCGATGTCAGGCACTTCCATGACGTTGACGTTTGACACAATTCTGGTCAAACCTTGATGTCCTGCGACAACATTTGTTTGACTCATGCAATCCAACTGCAAAATATCCTGGACGGTCACCCCGCTTTTTTGTACCATGCTTCCATCTCCCCCTGACTACTGACTGTAGTCTATATGCAAAAGTTTAAGGAATAATAACGGACGAGCAGGTTGGAGAAGACAACTTAGTAGGTATTCACAATATTAGTCGTCTGAATTTATAGACTAATCACAATGTTTTGCCGTTTGTACCATGGTAGACTGAAATTAATCAGAGTCCAGTAATTTTCTTCCAATCTTTGCAACTCTTAAATTATTTTAAGGAGGGAAAGAAGATGAATACAGAAAACAATCAGGTCGACTCCAAACTTCCTTTCAGAAAACTTTTTCCACTTGGGCTTCAGCATGTTTTAGCAATGTATGCGGGGGCTATAGCCGTTCCACTAATTTTAGGAGGAGCACTAGCCCTTAATGCGCAACAGATTACATTTTTAATTGCCGCGGACTTATTTACTTGCGGTATTGCAACGCTGCTTCAGGCCTTTGGAATCGGGAATTTGCTGGGCGTTAAACTGCCAGTTATTCTTGCATGCTCGTTTATCGCTGTTTCACCCATGATTTCTATAGGTAAACAATACGGTCTTACGACGATTTATGGTGCAGTCATAGTTGCTGGTATTATACTTGCCGTTTTGGCGCCGGTGTTCGGTAAAATAATTCGGATATTTCCACCAGTTGTCACAGGTTCGCTTATCACAGTCGTAGGACTTTCATTGACTTCAGTGGCTTTTAATAGTGCCGCGGGAGGGACTGGAAGTAAAAGTTTTGGTGATCCTAAGAACCTCGCTCTCGCAGCTTTTACACTGTTGATTATTTTAGTGGTCAATAAATATTTTAAAGGATTTATACAAGCAATAGCGGTGCTGATCGGTCTAATAGTCGGCACAATAGTTGCCTCTTTTATGGGCATGGTGAGCTTTTCAGCCGTAAGTCAGGCAAGTTGGTTACATATTGTGACGCCCTTCTACTTTGGGGTTCCTGTGTTCAGAGTTGATGCAATCATTACGATGACCATTGTTTCCTTAATTGCTGCCGTTGAAGCGCTTGGTGTGTTTATTGCTGTCGGTAATATTGTCAAAAAACCAACATCGACGGAATCTCTTGTGAAAGGTATTCGAGCTGAGGGGATCGCTCAACTTCTTGGAGGTGTCTTGAACTCATTCCCATATACCTCGTTTTCACAAAACGTTGGGCTTCTAGTTTTATCAAAAGTTCGCACCCGCTTTGTCTGTGTCTGTGCAGGTATCATTCTCATAATATTAGGGCTAATCCCTAAATTTGCAGCGCTAGCGACAACTATTCCAGCACCTGTTCTTGGTGGAGCAACGTTAGTTATGTTTGGTATGGTCGCTGTGACGGGTATGAGAATTCTCTTTGAAGTCGATATGAATAAATCAGGCAATTTGTTAATTATAGCTTCAGCCGTTGCTCTAGGAATGGGTGGGAAAATTGCCCCAGCTGCCTTTGCGCTTCTTCCACACTACTTAAAGATGATCCTTGAAGAGGGGCCTATTGCAGCAGCCTTAACCGCAATAATTTTGAATTTATTTTTTAATTGGAAGGAAATATTCAGTGATTCAGAACCGATTATTCACATTCCCGATGAACTTTCTTCATAAGTTGAAAATGTAATGGGCTGAAGTGCTTGGGCGAAGCACTTCAACTAGACTCCAATATTAAACCATCGTGAGAGGGAAGCCGAGGAGGTTAAGTATGTTCAGTCAATTCAAATATGTTAAAGCCCAAACGATCGACGAGGTTCTGACTTATTTGGGGGATAGGGATCGTTGTGTCAAGATCCTGGCCGGTGGGACTGACTTGATGGTTTTGATGCAGAGAAATTTGGAAACGCCTGATTGCTTAATAGACATTAAGGGTATTGAAGAAATGAAACGGTTAGATTTTGTGCAGGGAGTTGGGCTCTTTGTGGGGGCTTCCGTCACGGTGAATCAAGTGACAGAATCTAAGATTATTCTAGAAAAATATCAAGCATTAGGGCAAGCCGCAAAAACTCTAGCTTCCTATCAGCTTCGTAATCGAGCCACGTTGGTGGGAAACGTATGTAACGCTTCCCCTGGAGCAGATCTTGCCGGACCGTTATTAATCTTCGAGGCTAACGTCCATATTGCTTCCCTCGACGGCAGGCGGGTTTTACCATTGGCTCAGTTTTTTACAGGCCCCAAAAAGACTGTCTTGGCCGCGAACGAACTTGTAACGGGTATCAGCTTACCAGATCTAAGCTCGGGGGATCAGAGCCTATATTTGAAGCAAGCAAGGGTTAAAGGTCATGATTTGGGGATTGTGGGAGTCGCGATGCGGTTAACATTGGATCAGAAATTTTTAGTCGCTTTGTCGGCCGTCGCCCCGACGCCGATACGATTGCTTGAACTGGAGGAATTTCTCAATGCCCACCCTAGAACTCCGGAGTTAGCAACCAAGGCCGGAGAAATGGTCCAGAAACTCATTCATCCGATTTCGGATGTACGCGCTTCTGCGGAGTATCGTCTTCTCATCGCCGGAGTTTTGGTAAAGAGAGCAGTCACTCTACTCACAACAAGGGAGGCGAATTAAGATGTGTGAGAACCAGAGCCAACATGGACCTCAAGAACATTGTTCCACCTATATCGACTCACAGCAGCCGCGAGTCTTCCTATCTTGCTGGGTCAACGGGGAAATAATAAGTGCCCAGATTGATCCCATGATAACGCTTTTGAATTTTCTGCGTCAGGGTTTGAAACTCCTAGGAACAAAAGAAGGGTGCGGGGAAGGCGAATGTGGGGCTTGTACGATTATCATGAATGGAGAAGCCGTAAACGCTTGTTTAATACTGGCGGTCGAAGCACAAGACGCTGAGATTACAACAGTCGAAGGTTTAAGTACTGGTGGACAATTATCCATTCTTCAGAGCGAATTTGTCAGTCAAGATGCTTTGCAATGTGGTTTCTGCACCCCTGGGATGTTGATGTCAGCGCGCGCTTTACTTGATCGAACATTAGATCCAACGGATCCAGAGATTAAAGAAGCAATTGCGGGTAATCTATGTCGCTGCACTGGGTATAGCCCAATCATTGCTGCAATCTCTTCAACGGCCAAGAAGGAGAGGGAGGAACGCAAATAATGCCAGAAAAACTCTTTCGACATGTTGGGAAATCGCCCACTAGAAGTGAAGCAATTGAGAAGGTCAGCGGCCGTGCCAATTACGTCTTTGATCTGGAATTCCCAGGCATGCTCTATGCTAAAGTGTTGCATTCCCCCTATGCTCATGCAGAAATTTTGTCCGTCGATCTCTCTGAAGCCAAAGCCCTGACGGGTGTTAAAGCGATTTTGACGGGTGAGGATCTCCCTTACTTACTGGGACTATACATGCTTGATAAAGGTATTTTAGCCCGCGGTAAAGTGAGATATATTGGGGAACCGGTCGTAGCCGTGGCGGCCATCGATCTAAGGACGGCGGAAAAGGCTATTTCTCTGATTAAGGTCGACTATAAAGTCTTGCCAGCAGTTTTGACCATTGACGAGGCACTTAAAGGTGAAATTTTGGTGCATAAAGATATTAATGATTTGGAATATGTTAAAAACGTCTTCTTTCCACAGCCTGATTCTAATATCGCCAGTTGGAATAAAGCAATAAAAGGCGACATTAAACAGGGCTTTGCTGAAGCAGACGTAATTATTGAAAATGAGTTGAGTCTCCCGGCAGTGGCCCATGTGCCCTTGGAAACCCATGTAGCCATAGCTAAAGCGGATCCTTTTACCAAGCGAGTGGAAATTTGGACCTCCTCACAGTCCCCCTTTGGCGTCAGACAAATGCTGGCTAAAGCCTTAGGAATTTCTCAAGGTGATGTGCGAGTCGTGGTGCCTCATATCGGTGGAGGCTTCGGAGGAAAAGCCGGCATTCATCTTGAGCCGTTAGTGGTGGTGTTGTCTAGAGCTGCACGAGGTAAACCAGTTAAGATTATAGCGACTCGCGAAGAAGAATTTAGCCAGTTACCGTCTCGCGCGGCAATGCGTGGCCGGGTAAAAACTGGAGTAAAATATGATGGGAAAATTACAGCCTCTGAGATAACCTTCGATTGGGATAGCGGAGCCTATGCTGATTATGGGGTCAATGTTGGGCGGGCTGCTCAATACTCTGGGGCGGGGGCTTACGAAATACCCAACTTAGAGATCAATTCACGGACGCTCTATACAAATAAAGTGTACAGCACCGCTTATCGCGGATTTGGGCATCTTGAGACGCATTGGGTCATTGAGCGACAGATGGATTTAATAGCGCAAGCCCTTAAGATGGATCCCTATGAATTCCGAATGAAGAATATTTTGCGTGAGGGCTCTGTGACCATCAGTGGGGAAATTATCAATCAGTACTCTGGCCGACCGGATCAGTGTCTAGCAGCGGTTGCTAAAGAAATCGGTTGGACCGGGTATCGTTCCAAGGAAGAGCGTGAAGTCAGCTTTAAGACCGGAAAAGTTCGCGGGAAGGGAATTGCGTGTTTACAAAAAGCCCCGGCCATGCCCTCAAACACGGCGACTTCTGCCCTTCTACAATTCGATGCCGACGGTAATGTTCGAGTCATGATTGGTGCTATTGATATGGGGCAAGGTGCGATGACGGTTATGGAACAAATTGCGGCAGAAGTGTTGGATATGCCTTTAGAAAAAGTACGGGTTAGCTCAGAGACTGATACGGATAAGAATCCCTATGACTGGTCAACAGTGGCCTCTAAATATACGTTTATGGGAGGTAAGGCTGTTACGCGTGGGGCGATGGATATGTTAAGTCAAATGAAGGAAGTGGCGTCACAAATATTGCGGTGTCCCGTCGATGAACTGACCCATGGCCAGGAAAAAATATTCATTCGGCAAAATCCTCATAAAGCCGTTAGTTATCAAGACATTGCCATGGGCTATCTCTATGATAATGGTAATAGCATTGGCGGTCCAATTATAGGTCGCGGTGTCTATATTGCGGAAGGTTTGACGTTTCTTGACCCGGATAAAGGTCAGGGGTTACCAGCCTTAGATTGGACTTTTGGAGCGCATGGGGTGGAGCTTGAAGTGGATGTGGAAACAGGAGAGGTGCAGATACTGAAAATAAGCTCTGCCTTTGATGTGGGGAAAGCCATCAATCCTAAACTTTGTGAAGGGCAAATTATTGGCGGAGTTTTGCAAGGCCTTGGGTCAGCGTTCATGGAGGGCTTCAAATTTAGTGCGGAGGGAAGGCTCTTGAACCCATCTTTTATGGACTATAAGATCCCCACTTCTCAGGATATCCCCACAATAGTCGTGCCAATACTCATTGAAAATCCTCAGGCAGATGGACCGTTTGGTGCGCGTGGGGTGGGGGAACACCCTATGATTTCCGTCCCTTCGGTGATTGCCAATGCCCTTTATGATGCTCTGGGCATTAACTTTTACGAGTTGCCCTTGTCCTCCGAGAAAATAGCGCTAGCAATAGCCCGAAGTGAAGCAGAGCATAAAGAACCGTTAAGCGAATGAGGCACAGGCAAGGTGTTCTTTGGGGAGAAGATTTTGCGCAGCGGATCAGTACGGAGCGCTTTGTTGTCCATAGTGGGTTCCACACTGTCCTTAATTTGCAAGCGGACCCGGCGAAACCTCTACTGAGTTTGGTGACCTGCCTTGAAGCGATGGGCCCTAATGCCTTGCTTGTGACCGGAGGACCTGGGTTAGAGACATTTGAAATCGCGAGTGCTTTGAGCTTTGAAGCAAATAGCCTAAGGGTAGGATCGCTCAGCATTGATTGTTCTCAGGTTAAGCGGCCTTCGCTAATCTCAAGAAGTGATGGACAGAAAAGAGGCGTGCAAAGACGAGTTCGTAAGTGGGTTGAAGCTCAAGCTCCAGGGTTGACGAGCGTACGTAGTCACTTGACCAATCAACTAGCTGAAGGGTTATTGACAGAGGATGAAGACTTGGTCCGTTCAGCTTTAGCAGGGTTTATTGGGCAGGGAATGGGCTTAACTCCGTCGGGGGATGATTTTGTGGCTGGGGTGTTACTCGCGTATGTAAAAGGGTCTCAGCTTCAAGATCTTCAAAACACATTTATTTCACGTCTGCCTGTTTTAGTGGAGGAAGTTTGGTGGAGAACGACAGGCGTTAGTCAGACGATGTTGTGGTATGCCGCCCGTGGAGCCGGAGCAAATTATCTCGCTGAGATGGCCGAGGCACTCTACCAAGAAAGCGGCCTGGCCTTGGAAATTGCCGCTAGATTATGGAAGATTGGAGCCTCATCAGGACGTCACCTTTTAGCAGGGGTGTTGTTGGGAAATGAACTATTTAACACAAGGGAAGGGAGTAAGATCAGTTTGCAAGAGAAGATTATCGTCAGATCCAATACTTATGCCGATTCTGTGACGCTGATGGTCCTATCACAAAAGCTTCAACAGCTCGATGGGGTATCAGTGGCTATGGTTGGAATGGGGACACCGCTCAATTTGGATCTATTGCAGGGCCTCAAATTCGAGGCCGTAGAGGGTGGCGTGAATGATTTAATCATTGCCATTCGCGCAGCAAGCATTGAAACGCTGGAAAAGGCTTTAAGCAAAGCGGATGAGCTGCTGAACAAAGGTGGCAAAAAAGCCAGCGAGGACAATAAAGTACCCATAAAATCTTTAGGTCAGGCCTTAGAACGCCAGGATAGCAATTTGGTGTTGATTTCTGTTCCTGGGGTTTATGCCGCAAGGGAGGCGGGCAAAGCCCTTAAAGAAAATTTAAACGTCATGTTGTTCAGCGACAGCGTTTCGTTGGAAGATGAAGTTATGCTTAAGAAGATTGCTCATGAAAAAGGGCTTCTGCTGATGGGACCAGACTGTGGCACGGCGATCATCAATGGTGTTCCGCTGGCCTTTGCTAATAGTGTGCGTCGAGGAGGAATCGGGGTCGTTGGTGCTTCAGGGACGGGAACACAGGAAGTAACGGTTCAGATTGACCGTATGGGAGAAGGCTTGTCCCAAGTTATTGGCACCGGAGGCCGCGATCTGAAGGAAGCCGTTGGTGGCATTATGATGCTGGACGGAATCGAACTCTTAAAACAAGACCCCGCAACAAAAGTTATTCTCGTAGTTTCCAAACCAGCGGCTCCAGCTGTGGCCGATAAG
Source organism: Desulfosporosinus sp. UBA5188 (assembly GCA_002413075.1). Taxonomy (GTDB): domain Bacteria; phylum Bacillota; class Desulfitobacteriia; order Desulfitobacteriales; family Desulfitobacteriaceae; genus Desulfosporosinus. Next base: position 8,944 of record DHWG01000159.1, read on the forward strand.
GTGTTTCAAGCCCTCCAAGAATGCGGCAAACCAGCGGTGCTGTATGTTATTGGAGCGAAGGGCATAAAAGGAAGCGAAAAGGTTCATTTGGCCAAAAATCTATTGGAAGCTTCTCAAATCGCCGTCGAGTTGTCAGGGGGATCGCCTATTGGCAAGGTGAGCATCGATCATGGTCTCGTTCATCAAACCGTCCAGGCTCTTAAACCACAACAAAAATACGTGCGTGGCCTGTTCTCCGGAGGGACGCTTTGTGACGAAACCATGGAGGTTTTGACCGAAAAAATTGGCTTGATCTACTCTAACGGCCCTTTAAATCCCCTAGGGCAACTAGAAAACCCCAATAAGAGCGTGAAAAATACGATTCTAGACTTAGGGGATGATTTCTTCACCGTCGGTCGTCCACATCCAATGATTGATTCAAGTTTGCGTGTTCAACGCCTCGAGCAAGAGGCTAAAGACCAGGAGGTTGCACTCATCTTATTAGATATTGTTTTAGGTTATGGCTCTAATATGGATCCAGCCTCTGATATAATCCCCGCGATTGTAAAGGCTAGGCAGATTGCTGCAGAAACACAAAGAGAAATAGTCTTTGTAGCGTATGTCTGCGGATCGCCTAACGATCCACAAGGCTATGAGAAACAAACCCAACAATTTAGAAACGCAGGGGTTTTAATGTTCAAATCAAATGTCGAAGCGGCTGAATTCAGCGCGGCTGTTTTAGGCCAGATTAAAGGAGGTGATAAATAGTGGCCGTTTCAGAACTCTTTGTCAAGAAATTAGGGGTTATTAATGTCGGAGTGCCCTTGTTTTATAATGACCTGCTGAAGCAAGGGGTTGAGGTTGTTAATTTGGAATGGAAGCCTCCGGCTGGGGGAAACCTTCAACTTATTGCGGCGCTCGATCAACTGGATAAGGCTCAGGACAAAGTGGCGGAGGGAAATGCAGAGGCCTTTAAAAGGATGAACGAAGCACAGCCTTATTTAGAGGGTATGGGTCAAGCCAAGGAGGTTATTCCAGGAATGGGTGAACGGATGTTACTTCATGCTGGTCCCGCACTGGGCTGGGCGAGGATGAGTGGCCCGGTCCGGGGAGCCGTGCTTGGTGCCATTCTCTACGAAGGGTGGGCAGATACCCCAGAAGAAGCGGAGAAAATGGCCGCGTCAGAGGGGCTAATTACCTATAGTCCGTGTCATGAACATGATACTGTGGGGCCTATGGCGGGGTTGGTCTCTCCGTCAATGCCGGTCTTTATTATCAAGAACAGAACCCATGGTAATGTTGCTTACGCGACGATGAATGAGGGTTTGGGTAAGGTCCTACGGTTTGGGGCCTATAGTCCAGAGGTGCTTTCACGCTTAAAGTGGATGGAACAGGAACTTTACCCCACGCTGAAAAAGGGCATTGAACTCTCGGGAGGCATCGATCTCAAGAGTATTATTGCTCAAATGTTGCACATGGGAGACGAAGCGCATAACCGCAACAAATCGGGAACGTCGATGTTTTTCCGGATCATGGCCCCGTTGCTCTTGAAAACTGAGGTAAAACGCGACGTTGTAAGGCGTTGCTTAGAATTTATCGACAGCAATGACCATTTCTTCTTAAACCTCTCCATGCCTACCTGCAAGGCGGTCCTCGATACGGCTGTCGGTATACCTAATAGTACCTTGGTCACAACCATGACTCGTAATGGAACGGATTTTGGGATTCGGGTCGCAGGGACTGGACGTCAATGGTTTACAGCCCCTGCCAACTATGTCGAAGGACTCTTGTTTCCTGGTTTTACCGCCAACGATTGCAATCCCGATCTTGGAGACAGCGCTATTACAGAAACGTCGGGAATTGGTGGCTTTGCGATGGCTGCTGCGCCTGCCATTGCCCAATTTGTGGGAGGGAGTGCAGCGGATGCCTTGCAATTCAGCAAACAGATGTATCTGATTACGCAGGGAGCTAATAGCATGTACACCATCCCGGCCTTAGATTTTAAGGGCACAGCGACAGGGATTGACGTGCGAAAAGTCATTGACTTAGGAATTTTGCCCATTATCAATACGGGGATTGCCCATAAGGAGGCCGGCGTAGGGCAAGTCGGGGCTGGTCTTGTTAGGCCCCCTATGGAGTGTTTTGAAAAGGCGCTGCTAGCTTTAGCCTCTAATATCCATTAAAGGCTGGAATATAGGTGTTGAAATTATGAAGGAAAAGGAGCGATTAGCATGTTGAAATTTTGGGATAAGGTTCAAATGTATGATCTTACGCAAGTGCTTAGTCACTTAACCCCTCCCTGGCCAACCTATGAACCACTTCAAATCAAATTCTTTAAACGTTTGAGTTCCAATGGCGCCAACGGCCAAGTGATAACCACCTCAAACCACGTTGGGACTCACTTAGATGGATCACTGCATTTTTGCACACACGGAAGAGATATCGCCGCGATTCCTCTGACGGATTTAATTGGGGAAGGGGTCGTGGTTGACCTCAGTGATATGGCTGAAGATTACGGAATTTATACCGCCAAAGATATCACGGATCGCGTAGAAGTCAAAAAAGGGGATATCTTGATCATTAACACCGGTTACCATAAATACGGATGGGATCAACCAGAGGCCGATGAACAACGCTATATGCTTAAGCATCCTGGCCCAACGAGAGCCTTTGCCATGTGGTGTAAAGAAATGGAACTCAAATGGATTGGCGTTGATTGCGGCTCGGCAGATCATCCCATGAATACCAAGATTCGTGATTGGTGTCCTCGGGAAGCCGGGGCGGCAGATAAGTTCCTGAAGGGCAAATATGGAAAGGGACTTGATGAGTTCTTTCCCCCCGAAGACTATCAAACCATGCATGTTCACCTCTTCCCCTTTGATATTATCCATGCTGAAAATCTAGGGGGTGAGATCGATAAGATTTTGAATAAGCGTCTGATCATAGGGTGTTATCCTTGGAGGTTTGAAGGGGGCGAATCCTCAATTTCTCGAATCGTAGCGTATGACGAGAAATAAAACGATCGTCTTTGCCTTCGGGGGAAATGCGATTACACGCGAGGATCAACAGGGATTTTTTGAGGAACAGCTTGCGAATATTGAGAAAAGTTGCGCTCAAGTGATAGAGCTCGCGCGCTTGGGTTATCGGATGGTTATTACCCATGGAAATGGTCCTCAAGTTGGTAGCCTGCTCATTAAAAATGAATTAGCGAAGGATCATGTACCCTCTATGCCCTTGTATGTGTGCGTTGCTAATACCCAGGGTTCCATTGGATATGCCATTCAGCAAACTTTGCAATGGATGCTCAAGGAGGCGGGGATTAATCGGGAAGTGGCTTCGATCATCACTCAAGTGGAAGTGGATGTGGATGATGTTGGTTTTGCCAATCCAACGAAACCCATAGGGCCGTTTTTCAGCGAGAGTAGAGCCCAAGAGATGATGACCAAAGAGGGGTATGTTATGCGCGAAGATTCCGGAAGGGGGTGGCGGCGGGTCGTCGCCTCACCCCAACCGAAGGGAATCGTAGAGAAAAATGTCATCAAGGCCTTGGCGGACGCAGGGGTAATTGTTGTGGCGGTTGGGGGTGGTGGCGTTCCCGTCATTGCTCATGGCAAAGGATTCCAAGGCATTGAAGCCGTGATTGATAAAGACCGCGCATCTCAGCGTTTGGCTTCTGATATGGGCGCCGATTATCTGATCATGCTTACAGGGGTTCCGAAAGTCTACCTGGACTTTAAGAAACCCTCACAAAGGGCACTGGATCGGCTCACGGTTTCTGAAGCTAAAGAGTTCATGAAGAGCGGGCATTTTCCTGGAGGCAGCATGGGCCCCAAGATTGAAGCCTCAATTAATTTTGTTGAACAAGGCAGCGGGACCGCAATCATTACCGATTTTGAGAGTATGTCATCCGCTCTGCGTGGCGAAAATGGCACCCGAATTGTATCCGATCAAGTGTTGGTTCCCTTAAAACGTGAGTAGAAATTGGAGGAATGAAGACAATGGCAATAATTGAAAAAATGGAAGCGCAATTGCGCCCGGTGGAAACTCCGATGGTGAACTATCCCGCCAAATATATTACTCAAGTCAACGGTGATAAGCTGGTCATTCATCAGGTAGAACGGGAAGATGTTCCCCATATTCTACAAGCGGTTTCTCCTCTAATGACGGTAGCAAAGGACTTTTATGATATTGTGGCCTCTCGAATTTATTCAGAGTTATTGGGTTACTACCGCTATCGCGTTAAGGACGAATATTGCTTAGTGGGCACAATCGACGGGGTTATTGTTGGGGTCGTGAACGGCCGGATGATTGATGAAAAAGCCGGGATGTCCTATCACACCATGACTTTGCGCCAAGGACTACGGATCGGCGCGCAATTGTTTGCTGCAAAAATGGAATATCACCTCGATTATTTAGGTCAAGATGAAGTTTGGATCGTGGCAGAAAGCCCTAATGGGTTTAAACGTTGGATGATTGAATACGAATTAGAACCTCGTCTTGAGCAATGGCATGAACTGGGCGGCGTCCCCACCTATGTACTGACCAAAGCTCTGTGGGAAAAACATAAAGCGACGAAATGCGGTGGCCGTCGGCCGGTCTCCGAAGTTATGCTGGCCACAGCCAAGAAAATGATTTTACCTGAAACGTATTCTCAGATTCCGGGGTATGTGAGAAATGCGTAGAGAAGTGGGCATTGTCGGAGTTGGTCATCCTCGCTTTGGTAAATCCAGCGTTTCCTTCACGGATATGTGTTGTTATGCCGCGGTTGATGCGCTGGATGATGCTGGTATCAAGACGGGAGAAGGTCATGGAGTCGACCAATTGTTCTTGGCTTCAATGGGTGCCCAGATGCTGAATCGTCAAAGTGGAATAGCCTCTGCCCTAGTAGACACTTTGAATCTTCGCCCTGCAATGGCAGAAAGTGTGGAAAATGGTCCAGCCTCCGGGGCCTCTGCGATTAAATTGGGCTATATGGCCATTGCTAGCGGCATGTGTGATGTGGTGTTAGTGATCGGAGGAGAAATGATGCGCGTGGTGAGTGGTTGGGAGGGCACTGATTTTGTGGCCACCATGTTGCATCCCATTGCGGAATATCCCTATGGGTTAACCCTTCCTGCCTTTGCCGGGATGTTCACACGTCTGATCATGGAGAAATATGGGGTCTTAGAGAGCGATTTGGCTCGTGTGGCCGTAAAGAATCACGAAAATGCCATGTATAATCCGGCGGCACACATTCAACTTGTTCCCAAACTGGAGGTTATTACGGAGGATGAAGATAAGGATATTATTAATCCTTATGTCGCTGAACCCTTACGCCTTTACGATGTTTGTCCAGTCTCAGACGGAGCGGCCGCTATTGTGCTTTGTGCTATGGAGGTGGCGGATCGCTTTGCAAAGAAACCGATAAGAATTGCTGGAATCGGGCAGGCCACAGACACACATGCCGTTGCAGAACGGGAGGTTGCAACGGATCTATTGGCGGTTCGATTGGCGGCTCAGCAAGCTTATAAAATGGCAAACCTTGCCCCCCAAGACATGGATGTCGCAGAACTCCACGATGCCTTTCAAATTTTAGAAATTGTAGAATCCGAAGAAGTAGGGTTTTTCCCACGGGGGGAAGGTCACTTAGCCGTTCGACGCGGGGAGACAAAGATTGGAGGCAAAATCCCCATCAATACATCTGGTGGCTTGAAAGCAAAAGGGCATCCGCTTGGAGCAACAGGCGTGTCACAGGTCATTGAGATTGTTCTGCAATTGCGTGGCGAGGCCACCGGTCGCCAGGTGGAGGGAGCCAGAGCGGGCTTAGCAGTCAACTTTGGAGGATTTGGCAATAATGTTGTGGCTACAATTTTGACAAAGGAGGTGGAGTGAGTCATGAATGAACAATTATTTGCCTACCGGTGCCTGCAATGTGGTGAACTTCATCATCCTCAACATTTTGTCTGTCGAAAATGTGGTGCCCGTCAATTCGAGAAAGTTCTTTTGGAGGGAGAAGGTACTTTAGTGACCTGGACTCGCGTTTATAATTTGCCAGAGGGGTATATGAAGCCATTTCTTTGCTTCGGAATAGTCAATTTCCCCAACGGCTTAAATGTATCAGGGCAGTTAGAGGTGGATCAACCTGAAATTGGTACAAAGCTCCAAACAACCGTAGGCGTGGTCAAAGAAGGAATCGGTCAAGACTATTTTGGCTTTATCTTCAAAGCCAAATAAGGGTGAGTTAAAAGAAAGAAGGAATTTAATCATTGGAGGTTAGAAGATGGCAACATTCAAAACGGTCTATGATATTGAAGACGTTCCTCCGTTAAGTAAATCAATTCCGTTATCATTTCAACACGTCTTTGCCATGTTTGGAGCGACCATTCTCGTGCCACTGTTAACAGGTCTAAATCCTTCGGTGACGCTGTTCTGTTCAGGCCTTGGTACACTGATTTTCCACTTCATTACCAAAGGGAAAGTTCCTGCTTATCTAGGCTCATCGTTTGCTTTTATTGCACCGATTATCGCCGCCTCTAAAGTCTATGGTCCAGAGGGTGCCATGACAGGTATGATTGCGGCCGGGGTTATCTATATGATCGTTTTTGGTATTATCGCGGTCGTGGGGTTAAAATGGATCAACGTCGTATTACCTTCAATCGTTGTAGGGCCCGTGGTGATGATTATCGGGTTAAGTTTAACCCCTGTCGCGATACAACAATCTCAAAAGGGGCTGCTCACTGCTTTTGTGACAGCAGGGATCGCCATTATAGCCAGTGTTTTTGGTAAAGGGTTTTTGAAGATTATTCCGATCTTGTTAGGAACAGTGGGGGGTTATCTATTCGCGATTACCCAAGGCCAAGTTGATTTTGTCGCGATTTCTCAAGCAAGTTGGTTGGCCTTACCGCCACTGACAATTGTTACGGGACATATGCCCGTCTTCGCTTGGGGTGCGGTCAGCCTGATTGCCCCCATCGCTATCGTAGCGATCGTCGAAGATGTGGGGCACTTACTGGTCATCGGGGATACCGTCGAGCGTGATCTGATGCATAAACCAGGCTTGCACAGAGTGCTGCTTGGAAACGGAATCGCAACGGCTTTGGCGGGCTTCTTGGGTGGAGTTCCCGAGACGACCTATGGAGAAAACATTGGCGTCTTAGCAATCACTCGAGTCTTTAGCGTTCGTGTTATTCAAGGCGCCGCTGTGATTGCGATCATTTTGAGCTTTATTCCAAAGGTCGGGGCAGCAATTCAGACCATTCCACAACCTGTCTTGGGCGGGATAACAATTATCCTGTATGGAATGATTGCCGCCATTGGGTTGCGCAACTTGATTGATAACAAGGTGAATATGGCGAGTACCCGTAATTTACTGATTGCCTCCGTTATATTTACGTTAGGGGTCGGAGGGATTTCTATTCCCATAGGGCAATATGTTTTTCAAGGCGTCGGACCTGCCGCAGTCATCGGAATTTTATTGAATCTCCTTTTGCCCAACGATAAGGAAGTCACCGATACGATAACGTAAGTATCAAATAAGATTGAGCGTTGGCTCAATCTTAGCTCAACCGTTGATTTGGTTTATGTACGGAAAAACCGCTAGACTTTTTTGGTCTAGCGGTTTTTCTTTGCTAACTTGTCCTTAAACTAAAGACCAAGACGTTTTAATTTTTTCCATAATCCCGTGCGCGTGATCCCCAGATAATGGGCTAAGGCTGTCTTATTCCCATCAAATTCTATTAACAAGTGCTCAAGCTTTTGATGCTCTGTCACTGCTTCATGGCCAGCTTTCGTATACAATTCAGGGGGAAGATCTCGGGATTGTATCACTTGACCTTCTGCAAAAACAAACAGCCGGTTGATGACATTCTGAAGTTGACGAACATTTCCAGGCCAAGAATATTTCAGAAACTGTACTCTGGCCTCAGGTGAGAGAACCTTAACTGGGGCTCCGTGTGTTCTAGCTAAAAAACTCAGCATGTTCTGCGCAAAATCCAGGATATCCATACCACGTTTGCGTAAAGGAGGAATCGCTATTTCTATAGCATTTAAGCGATACAATAAGTCTTCTCGAAATTCTCCTCGTTGGACCATCGCCTTAAGATCACGATGGGTTGCTGAGATGATCTGGACATGAACTGGAATGGGTTTACAGGACCCCAGAGGTTCTACTTCCTGCTCTTGAACCACTCGTAAGAGCTTTGCTTGTAATTCTGAAGACAGCTCTCCAATCTCATCTAGAAAGATGGTTCCTTCATCAGCCAGCAGAAATTTCCCCCTTTTACCGCCCTTTAACCCTCCGGTAAAGGCACCTTCCGTATAGCCAAAAAGCTCAGACTCTAAAAGATTAGCAGGTATTGCCGCAGAGTTAACAACAATAAACGGGCCTTTTGAGGCAGGACCAAATTGATGAATCGCTTTGGCAAATAGTTCTTTACCAGTTCCTGTCTCCCCAGTAATAAGGATTGGGAAATCGTATTTAGCGGCGACTGAGGCGTGACGAATCGTCTCTTGTATAACTTCAGACGATCCTATAATATGTTCAAATCCCTTGGGAACCGTGGAAACCTGTACGCTCTGCGGAGCCGCCTCGAGCAGCATATCAAGCGGCCTATTCGAAAGAATAATTCCAAGATGGTCTGAAGCACACTTGAACGTACCGGCTGTCGCTAAAGATAAAGCGAATTCATCGGAAGTTAACCCGGTCAGTGCCGCAATAATTTCCCCGGCTTGATTTTCAATCGGTGCATATAGAATTGCGGTAATACCTTGGCCCACTAAATCTTGTCCCATACTTTGAAAAGAGAGATCAGCAATATTAAAGGCGATAATACCTTTTGACTTGATCATCTGTTCAATGCCAGTATTTGAGAGAGAGGTCCATTTGCCGAGTCTCTCGACGTTTTCACCGGTTTCTGCAATCTTGCAACACTGTTTACTTGCCTGATCAATGAGAAATATCCCAACACGATCGACTTTAGCGTTTAGGACTAATTGGGTACAATATTGATTAAAAAATCGTAATTAAAGCGATCTGAGACCGTCGATATGATCGTTTGAAGCAGCGCTGACGTACCTAATGTTTGGAACTCATGTTGAAGTTGAACCCCCGCATAAACATAAGATGGAGCGATTAACTTTGAGAGAATCTCAAAAAACATGGCATCTTCTATAGTAAATTGTCCTGGCTTAATACTCGCTAAGAGTAAGGCCCCTATGACCCCTTGATCAAAGACAATAGGGACTCTGAGAATGGATCGTAGTCCTGTTTGATAGAGTAACGGATCTTCTTGAAAAGAAAAGACCGCTGGAGATAATGTTTCAACAAGATGAGTCGCTGAATTCTGAAATATCCATCCCAACCCGGTGTCCAACACGGAGGAAGAGGCGCCATGCAAGACGACAGGTCCTTCAAATTCTATCCCAATAGAATATTCTTGGGTGTACTTGCGAAGGCTTAGATTCATCCTCAGCAAGTCAAAACGTTCAAACGTAGCAGCTTCTTGGACAAGACTAACAATGCGCTGATTCACAACGTTGGGATCAGTCGTGAAATCTTCGAGGATCTGTTCAAAGGGACAAGGAAGATGGGTGAGGAAATCGACTTCATCGCCTATTAGAACGAGGCTGTCGCTGGATCCATTGACGATAAAGACTTGAACAAACACAATCTCACCGGACGGTAGAATTTTGTATTTAATTAAAGATGGATCCGTAGTATCATCTAAAATGTCTTCTAAAAAGTTAGAATTAAGCTTTAATAATAGATCTTGGCCGCAGAGATTTGTCAGAGTGACTTGGCGCTCTGCGTTAACACGGATTATGGCATAGGGGAATTGGTCTAATAGTTGTTTTTTCATGGTCGCGTTACTCCTTAGACTCATTAAATAGGCCATAATAACGTTAACTTTGTCCCGTTAACGTTACCCTTATATTAACATAAGGGCCGATAAAAATGTGGGTTTTATTATAGTAATTAAGCTGTATTTTGTCACATAATTGGTGTGTTAACGGTGTTAACTATTTTTAGAAACAGTTAACAGGTTCATAAAACAGGGTCCGTGTTTATCCTAGTAACACTATTATCCTTTTTTACTTTTTGTTTAGGTCGGATTTCTTACGAGCTGATTCGGAGGTCTAACGCAAACACAACTCAAAGGACTATAGAATACATAGCAAATCTGAGTTTGCAGTTACTACGCTCTATATTATACTAAGAGGTAAAAGCGTAGGATTCCGAACGACTTATAAAGGATTATCAAAGGTGCGTGATGTTGGGGAGGAATTGATCATGCCTATAACAAAGTGGCCGCAATGATCGGAGAGCTACGTAAACGCTTAATTTATGGCGAGGAGGAGTCGAATTGAATAGAGTCCTTAATGTAGGCTTAATCGGATATGGCATGGCTGGACAAACCTTTCATGCGCCTATTATTTCAGCGATTCCAGGGCTGAAACTTAAGACGGTTGTTGAACGAACCAGTGCGAAATCCAAAGAGCACTATCCGTGGGTCAAGGTCGTACCGGACCCCCAAGCTGTTCTAGAAGATGAAACAATTGACTTGGTCGTGATCGCAACCCCGAATGCTACCCACTTTGAATTGGCCAAGCAAGCGCTTCTGAGGGGCAAGCATGTGGTCGTTGAGAAACCTTTCACGGTGACCTCTCAAGAGGCGAAGGAACTGATTGACCTTGCCCGTCAGCAAAATTTAAGGCTGAGTGTCTATCAAAATCGGCGCTGGGACGGGGATTTCATCACGGTCAAACGTGTGCTCGAAAATCACTGGCTCGGTCGGATTACGGAATATGAGGCCCACTTCGATCGATATAGGAACGCTTTGAAACCGAACACTTGGAAAGAGAAAGTCTTGCCTGGATCCGGTATTGTCTATGATCTAGGCTCCCATTTGCTTGACCAAGCTCAGATGTTATTTGGGTTGCCCCAGTCTATCACGGCGGATATACGATCCCAGCGGGATGGCACGGAGGTTGAAGACAACTTTGAAATCATCCTGGCCTATACAGAGTCGCTTAAAGTGACCCTAAAGGCAGGTATGCTGGTCCGAGAACTTGGTCCACATTTCATGCTCCATGGTACCCAAGGTTCCTTCGTGAAATATGGTCTAGATCCGCAGGAATCAGCCCTTAAACGTGGCTTAAGGCCGCAAGATGATCCGCACTGGGGCACGGAACCTGAAGCGCAATGGGGAAAACTGAATGCGGAAATAGCTGGTTTACATTTTCAAGGAAACATAGAAACGACTCCCGGTGATTACCGGTCATATTATAAAAATGTTTATGAGGCCATCGTTTCACAAGAAGATTTGTTCGTAAAGCCAGAACAAGCCCGGAATACGATACGGATGATTGAACTGGCCATAGAGAGCAATCATCTAAAGAAAACCCTGGAATTCACAGAGTAAAACGGTGAATGACACAACCCTCAAGAGGTCGCTGTCTCCTCACAGCTTATAAATATAACGCCTAAAAATCAGCAAGAATCGGCTGGTTTTTGGGCGTTATTTGCGCGGATTGCCTGTATGTAAACAAATATTGGTGGTAGAAGGAATTCAGACTATGAACGGAGAATTACCACAAAATAACATAAATACCAAAGTTTTAAGGATTGTATTATTAAACGGTTCGGCACGGGTTGTCTCAACTCTAGGAGGTGAACTCGAAATGGAAAACATGCTAAGCGCGTATGCCTACCATCGAATTATTACGGATGTGAATAACACGCCAATAGACTATGAATTCATAGAAATCAATTCAGCCTACGCACGGATGACGGGATTAACACAAGAACAGCTCGTGGGTCGGAGAATTATGGAAATTCAGCCTGATATCGCTAAGGCGGCTATCAATTGGCTAGAGTTTTATGGACATGTGGCTTTAAGTGGTCAGCCTGCTGTCATTGAACATTATTCTAAGTCATCGAACCAATGGTTTCTTGTTCATGCCTATTCACCTGAAAAAGGGTATTTTGTCGTCTATTTCATTGATGTCACAGCCATCAAACAGAGAGAACTACTCTTAGAAAAAAGAAACGGCTTACTTGCCAAATCATTTGAACAATCTGCGGCCTATGGAAATAAATTAAGAAAACAGATTGAAAAAATTAGAAATAACCAAGAATTAAACCAAGGTGCTCTTCAAAAACAAAATGAGCAACAGATTACGAGTTTAGCCTATCGGGATTCCTTAACCAATTTGCCCAACAAAAATTTATTTCTCGATAGATTGAACACCTCCATCTCGACGAGTCGGAGAACAGGGGCCAAAGTCGTGGTTGTCTTGGTTCATCTGAATAACTTTAATGAAATCAATCATTCATTGGGGTATTCTTTGGGAGACAAGATACTCGTAGAAGCTGCCAATAAACTTGTTTCTTGTATGAGAGATTACGATACAGTGGCTCGGGTAGGTGTCGACAAATTTCTACTCTTACTACAAAATATTAAACATAGTGACGAATTATTTCCAATCATCAATAGAATTAATGAAATCTTAGGACAAACCTATAGCGTAGAAGGCCATTCAATCAGGATAACGGCGAGTATGGCCATATCTATATATCCCGATGATGGGGATAATTCAGAGGAAATCTTGATGAATTTCGATAAAGCAATGGTCAAAGCGAAGGAACTTAGCAAGTATCACTATTACTTTTATAACGATAAACTTAATGAAGCACTCCAACAAAGGATAAAACTAGAGACGATGCTTAAAAAGGCTATACATAACCAGGAATTTGAGTTACACTACCAGCCCCAATACGAAGCCACGACAAAAAGACTGCGCGGTTTTCAAGCGTTGATTCGTTGGAACAATCCAGAAGTCGGTTTAGTTAAACCATTGGAATTTATACCACTTGCCGAAGAGACCGGTCTGATGGTCCCTCTTGGGAATTGGGTGATTAATACGGCTTGCCAAGTCGGTTATAAGCTCAATAAGGTTTATGGATTGAATTTGAATATGTCCGTTCATCTGTCTCCCAGCCAGCTTAAACAAAAGGATTTTTATGAAGTGATTTCCAAATTAATTAAAAGGTCAGGGATTCAATCATATAATCTTGAGTTGGAAGTTCCCAAAAGTGTCTTTAAATTTGACAAGGTGTTGGGTGTTCTGAAAACGCTGAAGGAGGATGGAATCAGGATTACCTTGACTGATTTTGGGACAGCGAAAATCTCCATCAGTGATCTGAAGAAAATGCCTATCAACATGGTGAAGTTAGATAGAGAATTTATTCATGACATAGATGAGACGAGGCCCCAGAAGCTTCTAGCAGCAGAATCTATTATTTCTCTAGTGCACAAGCTCAATCTTGAATTAATTGCCAGCGGTGTCGAAAACAAACAACAATTTGACTATTTGATCAAAGGGAAATGTGACATTATCCAAGGCTATTTCTTTGAAGAACCTGTGCCCTTGGAGTTGCTGGAAGGAATTATTCGCAAAGGAATTCTGGAAAACGAAGCTCTAAGTCAAGTGATCCAAAGAGCCGGACTTACCTATGAAGGTTTTGTAAGACAGGAACGGCAAAGAATCGGAAAGAAATGGGATCTAAAACTTTGATTATAAGTGAAAAAAGGAACCTCACTAGGTAGATGATAGTATTCTCCTTAGCGAGGCTCTTTTATTATTTTCTTAAAACGTTGACAAAAATTTAGTTTGAACATATACTACGAATATACCCCCCAAGGGTATAATAATATCAATCAATTAAGAGGAAGTGAATTATGCAAATTACAGTCTTGAAAAATAGATGCCCTCAGAACCATCCATGTCCTTCGATTAAAGTCTGTCCAGTCGGTGCTCTTGTGCAAAAGGGCTACAATGCCCCCACCATTGACCATGAAAAATGCATTGGATGTGAGGAATGCGTGAAATACTGCCCGATGCGAGCCATACAAGCGAATTAATGATTCAAGACTCATACAAAGACCCATGTTACTTCTAGCCAGCCATAATTATGGCTGGCTTTTTTACAACGAAGCCTGGTTGACCTTTCCCTCATCGAGGTTCACTTGTTTCTGAGTACTTGTGAGGTAATACATGGACGCTCCTGAAACCAGCAACAGACAAGACAAACTCAAAAACAGCCATAACCCTCCGAGACGAGCAAAAACTAGCACACCGAGTATTGGCCCAAGACTTTTAGAGAGACCCCAATTCATACTGAATATGGAGAAATAGCGGGCTCTCATGTGATCAGGTGCAATTACCGACAGGAGTTTGCTCTGATTCGGAAACGTCAGACACTCGGCAATCGTAAAGATCACTTCAGCGGCAAATAATAACGGAATGACTTTGGTCCAGGTTCCTAACCCATAGCCAGCTCCCACGCAAGCAAAGAGGATATAGCCTACGAGTAAGACTGACGGTGTGTGAAGTTTCTCCGTTTTCTTGGCAAGCCAGACGGCTATTAAAACGACTAGGATTCCATTCATCGTGACTAAGGACGCGAAGATGGTTAAATAATTCGTAAAATTAGCTTGAAGGTATAAGGGGAAAATCGACTCCACGACCGCATAGAGCAAAGTAATGGGGATTGCGAGAAGCGTGAACTTGAACAAGAATTTATGGCCCTTATACGAAATCTGCTCTGGATTAATGGTCACTTCAACTTCCGGGACGGACCCACTTTCAGCAGAAGGAACCTTGTAGTGTAAGGTTTCCGGAATTAAAGCCAAAACCAGCAACCCGTAAATGATCAGGGTGATCGCCGAGGCTAAGAAGGTGAGACTTTGGTTGATACTGATCATAAATAAACCCAGCAGGGGACCTAGGGCTGCCCCCACATTTAAAGCTGTGTGCATGAGGGCAAAGACTTCAGAACGCTGTCCAATAGGGACAATATCAGCAATTTGAGCGTTGGCAGCTGGGAAATAAAACGAAGAGGCAACACCGTTGAGCACTGAAACGAGGGCAAAGTGTAGGGGAGACACCGCAAAGATATACCCCAGCATAGAAACCCCTTGAAACAGTAAGCTCCATACCATCAGCGGTTTGCGGCCATACTTATCAGCAAGTCCGCCACCCCAAATGTTTGCCAACACGCCCATTAGGGGCGCCAAACCTAAAATAATACCAATGTCGAAAAGGTTTCCCGTCTTATTGTAGAGATAAAGGGCTAAGAAGGGCCGAATCGCAAACCCTGTTAGCGTCGTAAGAATTGTTCCTATAACCCTAATCCATATTGCCCGGTCATAACGATGATATAGTATCGAAAGTCTCATTTACACTACTTCCTTTATTAAGAATTGCCTTCGTATAATTCTTCACACTGGTACTGATTTCCTTTTTTGCTTTACAGCAAGCACCATAACATCATTACTGGGTCACTGATGATCGTTCTGGCTGACAGAAAAGACGAGAAACAGATTCCCCTGTTTCTCGTCATCAGTTTTTCTTTGGCTTTATTCTAAACCTTCAAATTGCATATTATAGTAATGAGCATAGATCCCGTCGCTTTCGAGCAGTTGCTTGTGACTGCCTCTTTCCTGGATACCAACATCGGTCACCACGACAATTTCGTCCGAATTTTTTATCGTACTCAGTCTGTGAGCAATCACGATGGTGGTTCTGTTTTGAGAGAGCTTTTCCAGAGATTTCTGGATGAATTGTTCACTTTCATTATCTAGAGATGAGGTCGCTTCGTCTAAGATCAAAATCGGAGGATTCTTTAGGAACACCCGGGCAATCGAGAGTCGTTGCTTTTGTCCCCCGGAGAGCCTGACACCACGTTCCCCTACCGATGTATCGTAACCCTGGTCAAGCGACATGATGAAATCATGAATATTGGCACTTTGAGCAGCCTCTATAATTTCGGAGTCGGTCGCGTCTGGCTTACCGTAGGCAATATTATTCTTGACGGAGCCCTCAAACAGATAGATGTCCTGCTGCACAATGCCGATCGTGTTCCGTAAGGAATCCAATGTAATATCCCGGATATCTTTGCCATCGATGGTGATTGATCCGGCTGTCACGTCATAGAACCTCGGTAGGAGAGAACATAAGGTCGTCTTACCTCCGCCGGAAGGCCCGACAAAGGCAATCGTTTTCCCCGCTCCTATCTTGAGGTTTACATGGTCTAAAACGCTGTAATCATTGTTATAACGGAACGAGACATTGTTATATTCAATCTCCCCTAGTACCTTAGTAAGGGGTTCAGCGCCGGCTTTATCCACAATTTCGGGCTGAGTCTCCAGAACTTCTATATATCGTTTAAAGCCAGCGTACCCTTTTTGAAACTGTTCTGTAAAGTTTATCAGGACATCAATCGGATTGATAAAGATGTTAATATATAAGACATAGATCGCCAGATCGGTCATATTTAACGAACCCTCGGCGATAAATACACCACCAGAAACGATGACCACAATATAGAGTAATCCTTCAAAAAAAGAATTCCAGGCGTGAAAATTCCCCATGGTTTTGTAAGTTCGTATTTTAGATAATAAGAAATCCAGATTGCTTCGGCTGAATTTCTCACTTTCCACGTCTTCATTCGCAAAGGACTTGACCACTCTAATTCCTGAGAGGCTATCCTGAACGCTAGAATTGACAGCGGCAATTTTTACTCTATTATCAGTAAATATCGGGGTCATTTTAATGTTCTTATAAACGGTAAAGGACACCATAATGGCAGTGACTAACAATAGAATTAAGGTCATTTGGACATTGATCATCATTAAGAGAATAAAGGAGCCAACGATTTTCAGAGCAGAGATGAAGAGATTTTCAGGACCATGATGAGCAAGCTCGGATATATCGAACAAGTCGGCGACCAGTTTGGACATCATTTCCCCCGTATTATTTTTGTCATAATACGAAAACGATAACCTCTGAAAATGATTGAAGAGATCGTTCCTCATATCGGTTTCCATTCTAGCGCCCATAATGTGTCCCCAGGAAATGATGAAATACTGGCAGAAATACTTGAT
>DHWG01000159.1:26091-26563 GCA_002413075.1 Desulfosporosinus sp. UBA5188
AAGGCCAGATCAATGATGGAAACGATCAAGGCACAAAACATATCTGTATAAAAGAGAAGCCTATGGGGTTTATAATAGGTCATGAATTTGTGGAAAATCTTCATAAATGGGATAGGTCACCTCTCAAAGTTTATAGTCTTAGTAAAAGTCCAATAGATAATAATAAGCGATATTAACCTAATTAACAAGTGCCTCTATAGTCTCGCAATAGTATATTTATATATCTGGTATAAAGGAAATCGGTAGCACCAAGACTTTGACAATTTTTCATTCTCGGTAATTTGGAAAAAGGGCGTGATTTTCGATTTGTATCGGTCCAAAAGGGGTGGTTTTACGTTTTTTACCATTCGATTTGCCTATTATGATTAAAAACTCTAGTATTTTAATTGACAAAAACTATGGAAAAAGATAAAATAAATTAAGAGTAAAAATTGAATTATCTGATAGCTTGTACCCTTCGATGAACGATTTT
>DHWG01000170.1:0-4496 GCA_002413075.1 Desulfosporosinus sp. UBA5188
TGCAAGTTTAATTTAATAGAATGAATTGGTGTGCGTGAAATGTATACAGTAGCTAAGAAAGATACTAGTGAAAAAGAAATAAGCAAAATAAAAATTAGAATATACTGATTAATTAAGCCATGATTAACAATTTTTTTTGCTAAAACTCCAATAGAACTATAAATAATAGAACCAATGGTCAAACATTTTAGAGGGGTGTTGAAATGAGCTCCTCCCGATACTCTTCGTAATAGGCCCCCGAAAATGGCCGCAATAACAGCTGGTATTAAGGCATTAAAAGCATATCCTAAAAGTATTATTAAAAATGAGCCTAAGACAAAAAGAAGTGCTGTTTCAATGGCATAGGCTATGATTTCTTTTTTATCTTCGTTATAATCCAATTCATTTGTTATTAGTTCAGTGAGTTTATTACTAATATTTTCAGAGAAATTCATTCATTCAACCTCTTTTTTGTAGAATTTGTTTAACAAAAAAGCAGAGATAAATAAAAATAGCACTTGGGGTTCTGTTATCGCAATTCTTTTAACCGAGTCAGTGGATAGACTTTCAGGTGTTAATCCAAAAACAGGCATTAACAATGATAGACAAACAAACTCAAATATTGTTAACGCTAAGAAACTCAATAAACTTGCAAGAAGGGATAAACTGAAATCTCCCTTGCCTAGCCAAATTAAAGCTATAAATAATAAAATGATTAAAAACAAAGTATGAATCCCAAAAGGAATAGGAAATAGTCTCACAACATAAGAAATAATAGCTAAAACAATCCCAATCAATAAAATCTTGTTCCACTTTAATGGTATTCTGGCAATTACAAAAGCTAAAGTGACTTCTGCAGTTAGTTCAGGTATTCCTTGTAAGAGTAAAGAAATCCATGGAATGCTTATAGACCTCACAACCTCTCCAGCTAAAAATAACAATACTATTCTACAACATCACAACGCCCTACCATTCTTCCTCTAATTTCAATTATTGCACACTCTAAGGGCGAATTTACGCGAATCTTGTCTTACTAGAAAATAATTTCCCGATTGGAGAGGGATTCTTTATATTTTAATAAATTTAGAAGTTTAAGCAACTCTTTTTATGATTCCAGTGCTACTCTTGCCCGCCTTTTTTCGATACGTCGCTTCTGAATCAAAGGCGGATTGAAGGGATTTAGCAGTTCTTTGTTCTCTTTAGCTAGCCACACTTTTCGTTCGTCATCATAAACCGTTTGTTCCTTTATAAAGCGAACGAGAACCTGAACTTCTGGACGCATTTGCAGTTCCAAGTTGTCCTTTACGAGTTGGCTCAGTTCACCTCCTAAATTCAAGAGTTTTTCTAGGCGTGACGAGGCTTCGGTATCTTTCAATCTATAGAGGAGATTTGTCTTGTAATGGGGATCTAAGACCTCTAAAAGATTAGAACTAAGGATTTCCAGGGGACATGCCTTGATTCCTTGAAGTAAAACATCATAAGCCAAGGCGAGCCGTCCAGCTCGTTTGATGTTAGACATAATCTGAGTCGAATCCATTCTCTGTTCGTCGGTATCAAGTTGAGCTACTTCAATGAAGTGTTGGACGAGCTTTTCAAACTATTTGAAGATCGCATCCCCTTCCTTAGGGTGCTCCAACGTGTAGTTATACAGTCTGGCCCGAAAATCATAGAACGTTCTGCGAGCAAAATACAGTTCGCCGATATTGCGTAGGCCCAAGGCATAGGAAATTTGAAAGTCGTAGGCAAACGCGTCAATAAGAACTTCATCAACAAAGTTCTTTAAATGCTTGATGATTTCGAGAGCAACCAAGATGTTGATCGGGAAATTGGGACGTCCATTATCACTCGAATAAAGAGGAGCAAATAATTTCTCTTGTCTATGCAATGTATTCTCTCTAAAGATAGCAAAAATCACCTCAAAATTCAATATAATAGGTGTGAATTCCTGCTTTTCAACTAAAAAATTAGGGGGTTTCTGCACTGGAGTCTTTTTATGTATAATTTATTTAATAGAAAAGCAAAGATAAATAAAAGAAGTACATGCAGCTCTCCTACCACAATTCTTATAACTAAGTCATTGAATAGGGTTTCCGGTGTAAATCCAAAAATAAGCATAAACAATGTCATACAACTAAACTCAAATATTCCTAGCGCCAAAAAACTCGATAAACTTGCAATAAAGGATAGACCGACATCCCCCTTGCTTAACCTAGTTAAAATTATAAATAATATAAAGAGTAGCACTATAGTATGAATCCCAAAAGGGATAGGAAACAATCTCATTACATACGCACAAAAAGCTAGAACAATCCCAATCAACAGAACTCTATTCCACTTTAGGGGTATTCCGGCAATTACAAAAGCTAAAGTTATAACTGCAGTTTGTTCAGGTATTCCTTGTAAGAGCAAAGCGATCAATGGAATTCTCGTAGATCTCACCACCCATCCAACTAAAAATAACCTAATTGGACAAACCTCTGGGAAGATATCCTTGCGACGCCCGCCCGATATACACATTTAAACACCACAAAACCCAGCCGTTCTTCCTTTTTCTATTATTGCACACTCTAAGTGACGAATTCACACGAATCCTGTCTTCTAAAAAAATAATCTTTCCGGCCTTGCGGCACCTGAACTTATTAATCACAAGTCTCTTTAAACCTTTTCATATCTTTACACCTACACCCTTTAGTTATATAATGGGCACAGGTGTAATACTTACTAGGATAAGTATTACACCTGTGCCCACTCACAACTAAATACGGTTTTTTGCTAGGGGTGCCCTTCGGGGCTGAGATGAGGAAACTCGATCCCTTTGAACCTGATCTGGTTAATACCAGCGGAGGAAAGCTAATCTTTATGCTTATTGAAGTATAAAAAGTATAAATGAGAACTGCTAACCGCAGTTCTCATTTTTTATTTTCAACCTTTAGCCCTCCCTGGTACTAGCACAGCAAGCTGGAACCCCGAGCAAATACGTATGGAAGACCGGTGAAAGGAGGACTGTCCGTGCAAATTGTTGTAAACGGGGAGGCGCAGAACATCGCCACAAAATGTACTGTCTTTCAGTTACTTCAAGACCAAGGTGTGACCTTCAAAGCGGCCGTCGTAGAGCACAATGGCAACATTCTGAAGCAAGAACATTGGCAGAGTACTCCATTGCAGTCTGGTGACCGTTTGGAGATCCTAGTATTTATGGGAGGTGGCTAATACCATGAAAGAGACCCTACAAAGTTATGATCCATCGGAGGACACGCTACGCCTCGGAGGCGTAAATTTAGTGAGCAGACTTTTCATAGGAACTGGTAAATTTTCGTCTCATGGAATTGTCCCCCAGGTGCTGAAAGCTAGCGGCAGCCAAGTCGTCACTATGGCTTTACGCCGGGTTGACTGGAAAAACCCCCAGGAAAATATTCTTACTTACTTGCCAGAAAACACCCTATTATTGCCCAATACCTCCGGGGCGCGCACGGCTGATGAAGCCATACGAATCGCTCGCTTGGCTCAGGCAGCCGGCTGTGGGAATTGGGTTAAAATCGAAGTGGTTCAAGATCAGCGTTACCTAATGCCAGATAATTGGGAGACGCTCTTAGCGACAGAACAACTTGTTAAAGAGGGCTTTGTAGTACTGCCTTATATGAGCCCCGATCTAGGTACCGCTAGGCGTCTACAAGAGGTGGGTGCGGCCGCAATAATGCCTCTAGGTTCTCCAATCGGCAGCAACCGCGGCTTGCAAACTAAAGAACTGATTCGTATTCTGATTGAGGAAATTTCCCTGCCGATTATTGTGGATGCTGGTATCGGTCGGCCGTCAGAAGCAGCAAAGGCTATGGAAATGGGGGCTGCTGCAGTGCTGGTGAATACGGCCATTGCCACGGCAGGAGATCCAGTGTCCATGGCTCAAGCCTTCCGTTTGGCCGTCGCTGCAGGACGACTGGGGTATTTAGCGGGACCTGGTGCACGACGGCTTGAAGCCACAGCGTCCTCACCCTTAACCGGCTTTTTGCAGGAGGCTTAAGCGATGTTTTACGAGCAAATCACAAAGTGGCAACATAGGCTTCCAGCCTCCAGCTGGACAAGTTACAGGGGCATAGACGTAGAGCGGGTATTAGACCGAGAAACTCTCCGCCCAGAAGATTTGGTCATCTTACTTTCTCCTGCTGCCCTATCTTACCTTGAGCCCATGGCCAACAAGGCTCAGGCTATAACCCTCCGCAACTTTGGCCACACGATCGGTTTGTTTACGCCTCTGTATCTCGCTAATTTTTGCACCAATCAATGTGTCTATTGTAGCTTCCATGCTGGAAATAACATTACACGCTGCAAGCTAACCCTGGAACAAGCCCTTAAGGAAGGAGAAGCCATCTCCACCACCGGGCTGCAGCATCTACTGCTCTTGACAGGAGAATCCCGCACCCAAAGCTCACCCGCTTATATGGAAGAAAACGTCCGCGCTTTGCGACCCATGTTTGCTTCTCTGGGACTTGAAGTGTATCCCCTCTCTACTGAGGAGTACC
>DHWG01000170.1:4643-16372 GCA_002413075.1 Desulfosporosinus sp. UBA5188
TCCCCTCTCTACTGAGGAGTACCGACGTTTAGGCGAGGCAGGCATTGATTCTGTGACGCTCTTTCAAGAAACCTATGATGAAATCATCTATGCTTTGGTACACCCCGCCGGACCAAAGCGGGATTATCATAACCGTTTAGAGGCACCAGACCGAGCGTGTGAGGCGGGAATCTCTTCCGTAAATATTGGAGCGCTCTTGGGTCTCTCCGACTGGAGGCGGGATGCTTTTTACTCTGCGCTCCATGCTGATTACTTACAGAGAACGTATCCTGGGGTCGAAGTATCGATCTCAGTGCCACGCCTCAGACCCTATGCCGGCAGTTTTAAGTCCTCCGCTGCTCCCGTCACGGATGAAGCTTTAGTTCAAATTATTTTGGCGTATCGACTGTTTCTACCTCGGGCTGGTATTACCTTGTCGACTCGGGAAAGTCCGCAAATGCGGGAAAATTTGCTTCCCCTCGGAATTACTCGAGTGTCAGCCGGGTCGCTGACTTCTGTTGGTGGTTATAGTGAGACAGACAACGTCGGTAGCGCCCAATTTGAAATTGCCGACGAACGATCTGTTCCCGAAGTGGTACAGATGATCCGAGCCAAAGGTTATCTGCCCGCTTTTTGTGACTGGGTGAATATGCGGGAAAAGAATGCCGTGGGACTATGAATCATCTCATAGCAGGACTGTCAGAAACGTTGAAGCCAGAGCAATTAGACACGGTCCAACTGACGCCCGTAGGGATCGCCGGTTTAGGTGGCTTAGGCTCTAATGTGGCTTGTCACTTGGTACGCAGTGGCTTCTCACACCTGATCTTGGCGGATTTTGACCGCGTTGAAGCCAGCAATCTTAATCGTCAAATCTATTTCCCCGATCAATTAGGGCTCTTAAAAACTGAGGCTCTAGCTGAGAACCTCTTAAGGATCAACCCGGACCTAACCCTAGAATTATGGCCAATTCACGTGACCTCTACCAATGTGTTGGCGATTTTTGGTCAGTGTCCGGTGTGGGTAGAATGTTTTGACCAAACCGCCTCTAAGCAAATGCTGGTCGAAGAGGGTCTGACGAGTGGAAAGAAAGTCATCGGCGCGTCTGGTCTGGCTGGTTGGAGCGACACGGACACGATTCATACCCGGCACTGGGCCTCTGGTTTATCAATCGTCGGTGATTTTTGTACGGCTGTGACAGAAGATCGGCCACCACTCTCTCCCCGTGTCGGAGTCGTGGCCGCTAAACAGGCAAACTTAGTCTTGGCTTGGGTACTTAGCGAGGGAGGTAATCAATCATGAATGGAATTTCCAACAAGCGCATCCTTCCTGCTGGCCTCTATGCCCTCACCTCCGAACTCCACTCCCAAGGCCGCAGCAATATTGAGGTAGCCCGTGAGATTTTAGCCTGCGGCGTAACCATCCTTCAGTACCGGGAGAAGTCCAAGAAGATTCGGCAAATGTATGAGGAGTGCCAAGTGTTACGTACTATGACCCAACAATACGGCGCCTTGTTCATCATCAACGACCATTTAGATTTGGCGCTAGCCGTAGGTGCCGATGGCGTGCATATCGGACAGGACGATTTGCCACTGTCAAAAGTGCGAGAGATCGTCGGCCCAAATCTCCTGATCGGTGTATCGACCCATTCACCAGATCAAGCCAAGGCTGCCGTGAGTGGGGGCGCAGATTACATCGGAGTAGGACCGTTGTTTGCCACCAAGACCAAAATCGATGTCTGTCAACCGGTGGGACTGGACTATTTAGAGTACATCGTCAAGAATCTGACGATCCCCTTTGTAGCGATCGGCGGAATCAAGGAAAACAATCTAGCCGAAGTGATCAAGGCAGGGGCCCGAACCGTGGCCTTAGTCACAGAGATTGTGGGTGATCCGGACATTGCGGGCAAGATTAAACGTTTACAACGGATTATGGAGACACATTAATCAATAGGTTTTATAGAAAGGTTTGTGATTTAATGAGTACACAAATGGAACAGGCTCGAAATGGAATCGTCACAGCGGCCATGCAAACGGTCGCTGGCAAGGAGGGCCTTACCGCCGAAGAAATAAGGCGCCGTGTGGCAGCAGGCACCATCGTCATCCCCGCTAATCATAACCACACCGCTTTGAGCCCCGAGGGCGTTGGGCTTGGACTTAAGACGAAAATTAATGTCAATTTAGGTATCTCCCCGGAATGTGCCAATCTCGACAGCGAACTGGCCAAAGTACAAATGGCTCTAGACATGAAAGCGGAAGCAATTATGGATCTAAGTAACTACGGTAAAACCGTCGAATTTCGCCACCGGCTCATTGAAATGTCCCCAGCTATGATCGGTACAGTCCCTATGTATGATGCCCTTGGCTATTTAGACAAGAAATTAGAAGACATTACACCCCAAGAGTTTTTAGCCGTGGTAAAACAGCACGCCCAAGACGGTGTCGATTTTGTGACCATTCACGCCGGCATCAACAGAGAAACGGCTCAGCATTTCCAGAAAACCTCCCGAGTGACCAACATCGTCTCCAGGGGCGGTTCTTTACTGTATGCCTGGATGGAGTTGACGGGTAAGGAAAACCCTTTTTACGAGTATTTTGAGGACCTCCTAGATATCTGCGTTGAATACGACGTAACCTTAAGCCTTGGGGATGCCTGCCGACCGGGAAGCATCGCCGATGCCACGGACGGAGCCCAAATCTCCGAATTGATTGTGCTGGGAGAATTGACCCAAAGGGCTTGGAAGCGTAATGTTCAAGTCATGATTGAAGGACCTGGTCACGTTCCACTCAACGAAGTTGTGGCGAATGTTCAGTTGGCGAAAAAGCTTTGCCATGGAGCGCCCTTCTACATTTTGGGACCGCTAGTGACTGACGTTGCTCCCGGTTACGACCACATCACGAGTGCCATCGGGGGAGCCTTAGCCGCCTCGGCAGGCGCTGATTTTCTCTGCTATGTGACGCCAGCCGAACACCTTCGATTGCCCACTTTGGACGACGTGCGCGAAGGAATCATTGCCGTTAAGATCGCTGCTCATACCGCAGATATCGCCAAAGGAATACCCGGAGCGGCCGAATGGGACCGGAAGATGAGTCAGGCCAGACAAGCATTGGATTGGGAGAAAATGTTTGGACTTGCCTTGGATCGTGAAAAACCGGAACGTTATCGTAAAGAATCCGCCCCTGAGCATCAAGACAGCTGCACCATGTGCGGAGAAATGTGTTCGATGCGTCTTATGAACCGTATTATGGACAAACAAGTTTTATAGAACTTCACGGTACTGAGACAGAAAAATGGACCTTCAGATGATTGAAGGCCCATTTTTTTCATGAAACTTTGGATTAACTAAGTTTTGAGAGCTGCACGCCACAAACTTTATACTCATACGTCTTAGTGACTTTATCAAAAGCCCCATTGGTCAAAACGTTGGTCGGCGTCTCCGTATAGTGAAAGGTCATATAGATCAACCCGAGGGGTACACGTGGGGTGATTCTAATCTTTGTCTCTACCTCGCCCCTGCGAGAGGTTACTTTAATCCGTTCACCCTCTTCGAAGCCGAGTCGTTTGGCATCCAAGGGATTAACCTCTGCCAACTCTTCTGGAGCATAGGTCTCAAGGGCTTCTGAATGTTGGGTGAACACGTTATAATGCGAGAGTTTACGCCCAGTACTGAGCAAGAAAGGGTACATCTCATCGGGTAATTCATCGGGTATCTGATTATCTATGGCCACAAAGAGCCCTTTACCTCGGTTGAAATTTCCTTCATGTAAGAACTTGGTTCCAGGATGTTCGGCATTGGGTACTGGCCATTGCAAGCCTTGAGTCCCCAGACGAGCATGGGTGATTCCTGCATATTGTGGGGTAAGTTTCGCCACTTCCTGCATGATTTCTTCTGGAGATTGATACTCGAAGGGATAACCCATCGCAGTCGCCAGTTCGCAGAGGATCTGCCAGTCTGCCTTAGCGTTTCCAATCGGTTCGATGGCCTTATTGACCATTTGCACCCTACGCTCAGTATTGGAGAACGTGCCGGTCTTCTCAGCAAAACTAGCGCCTGGGAACACGACATCCGCCAGCTTGGCCGTTTCAGATAAAAAGATGTCTTGTACTACGAGGAAATCTAAGGCCTTTAACCCTTTGCGCACGTGATTGGCATCCGCATCGGTCATGACCGGATCCTCGCCCAGAACATACAACGCTCTTAAATCTTTACTATGCGCTGCTTCAAACATATCCGGAATCATAAAGCCGGGAGTAGGGTCTAGCGGGACACCCCAGGCGGCTTCGAATTTCGCTTGCGCTTCTGCATTCGCAACCTTTTGGTACCCTGGATAGACTTCCGGCAACGCTCCCATGTCACAAGCGCCTTGGACATTATTTTGCCCACGCAAGGGGTTCACTCCGGAACACTCTTTACCTAAATTCCCGGTGAGCAGAGCAAGATTAGCTAAGCTCATCACGTTATCCGTGCCATAGACGTGTTCCGTGATCCCTAAAGTATAAAAGATCTGGGCACTCTCAGCAGTCGCATAGATTCTAGCGGCCTCTTCAAGTTGCTCTACGGGGACTCCTGTGATTTTACTGACCACATCTGGGGTATATTTTTGAAGGTTCTCTCGTAGTTTCTCAAAATCCTCGGTACGTTCTTCAATAAACGCGCGATCTTCCCAGCCATTCGCCAGAATAATGTTCATGATCCCGTTGATCAGCGCAATATCCGTTCCAGGTCTAAGCCTCATCCAAAGATCTGAGCACTCAGCCAGTTCGATGCTGCGAGGATCAGCAACAATAAGCTTCGCCCCATTGGCTAAAGCTTGCATCATCTTGGTCCCAATGATTGGGTGGGCTTCGGTGGCGTTACAACCTATTACAAACATAACCTTAGAATTAGGAATTTCATTGATGGAGTTCGTCATTGCACCTGATCCAAATGAAGCGGCCAGACCGGCCACTGTGGGAGCGTGTCAGGTCCTTGCGCAGTGATCGACATTATTGGTTCCGATCACCGCGCGCATAAATTTTTGCATCAAATAATTTTCTTCGTTGGTACAATGAGCCGAACTTAATGCCGCGATGGCATTCGGACCACTTTCCTTTTTGATTTGGCCAAATTTCGCAGCCACCAAAGCGATCGCCTCGTCCCATTCCGCGGGGACTAAGACACCGTCTTTTCTAATCAAAGGCGTTGTCAAACGCGTGGGACTATAAATCATGTCCATCCCAAATCGTCCTTTGACGCAAAGTGCCTTACCATTAACCGGGGAATCTGGGTTAGAAGTCACTCCAATGACTTTTCCATCTTTAACGTTTAAGTCAAAGTTACAGCCGGTCCCACAAAAAGGACAGGTGGTTTGAACTTTTGACACTTCCCAAGAACGTCCCATGCCGACCATCTTCTTTTCAGTGAGGGCTCCGACCGGACAGACGGAGACACATGAACCACAGAAAACACAATCAGACTCGTTATACGGAAGATTAAACGCCGGACCCACTTGGGTATCAAAACCACGGAAGGAAAAATCCAGAATGCTTCTTCCCTGAATTTCAGTACAAGCCTTAATACATTTTCCACAAGAGATACATTTATTGGGATCTCTCAAAATGAAAGGGTTTCCGCTATCGATAGGAAGGTCGCGTTTTTCGCCCTTATAAATTTCTCCAGTGGCACCATATTCATAAGCATACTCAGCCAAAGAACAATTCCCCATCTTCTGACAGGTCATGCAATCAAGCGGATGATTTGCCACCAACAGTTCCAGAATGACTTTGCGTGCTGCTCGGACTTTGGTGTTTTGAGTTTGCACCACCATACCCTGCGCTACTTGAGTGACGCAAGACGGAGGTAAATTGCGCATGCCTTCAATTTCAACAACGCACAAACGGCATGCGCCCGATGGGGTAAGCTCTTTATCCTGGCACAAGGTTGGAATCTGGATATCATTCATCCGACAGGCTTCAAGGACCGTTGTTCCCTTGGGGACTCTGACTTCGCACCCATCAATGGTTAAGTTATACCACTCCATGTGTTTCACTCCTTTCGATATTATGCCCGAGTAATTGCATCAAATTTACATTTTTCAATGCAGGTTCCACATTTGATGCAATCCTCTTCCTTAATCACATACGGTTTTTTCTTCTCTCCAGTGATACAAGTCGCCGGACAATTTTTAGCACACATTCCGCAACCTTTGCATTTTTCAGCATCGATTGTATAACTAAGCAGCGCGCTACAAGCATGCGCGGGACATTTATGATCGAAAATATGGGCCTCAAACTCATGCCTAAAGTATTTTAGCGTTGCGAGTATGGGGCTGGGTGCGAACTGACCTAAGCCACAAAGGGACGTCGCTTTAATGGTCAAAGCGAGATTCTCTAGAGTGTCCAGATCCTCCGCTTTCCCTTTTCCCTTGGTGATTCTATCCAGAATTTCGTACATTCGTTTAGTGCCTTCACGGCAGGGGGTGCATTTCCCGCAAGATTCTTTCGTTGAGAAATTCAAGAAGAAACGGGCTATATCCACCATACAAGTGGTTTCATCCATGATCACGAGTCCACCCGAGCCTACCATCGCCCCTGCTTTCGTTAAGGTGTCATAATCCACTTCGAGATCAAGCATAGACTCTGGCAGACAGCCACCTGAGGGACCCCCAATTTGTACCGCTTTAAAGGCTTTACCGTTCTGAATTCCGTCGCCGATATCAAAGATGATCTCTCGGAGGGTTGTCCCCATCGGTACCTCTACGAGACCCGTATTGTTGACTTTTCCGGTCAGGGCAAAAATTTTAGTCCCTTTGCTTTTTTCCGTGCCGAATTGGGCGTACCACTCTGCCCCGTTTCGTAAAATATGAGGAATATTGGACCAAGTTTCCACGTTATTGATATTAGTTGGTTTTCCCCATAAGCCACTTACGGCTGGGAAGGGTGGACGAACCCGAGGCATGCCACGTTTACCTTCAATAGAAGCCATCAAAGCTGTCTCTTCTCCACAGACAAAGGCTCCTGCGCCAGCAAAAACCCGCAGTTTAAAATTAAAACCGGAGTTTAAGATATTATTTCCTAAGTAACCAGCTTCCTCGGCTTGCCGAATCGCAATTTCCAAGTGCTTGATGGCCAAGGGATATTCGGCTCGGCAATATACATAGCCTTCATCGACACCCATCGCATAGGCTCCGATCAGCATTCCCTCGATCACGGAATGCGGATCGCCCTCAAGTACGCTACGGTCCATAAAAGCCCCTGGGTCCCCTTCATCTGCATTACAGATGATGTATTTCTTGTCACTTGGCGTTTGACGGCAAAATCCCCACTTGAGCCCGGTTGGAAAACCTGCGCCGCCACGACCGCGCAGCCCAGATTTTTTCACTTCTTCTAGGACTTCCTCCGGTGACATTTCTTTAAGGACTTTCTGTAAGCCTGCGTATCCGTCCCGTGCCGTGTATTCTTCAATCTTCTGGGGATCAATGACGCCGCAATTTTTCAGGACAATCCGATGTTGCTTCGCAAAAAACCGAATTTCCGAGAGCGTACTCACTGGTTTCTGAGTGACTTGATCAACCAGAAGAAGGCGTTCAACCCGTTCGCCTTTCATGATATCTGTCGCTACAATTTCAGCAACATCTTCCGGTGTCACTGAGGTATATAATATATCCTCAGGTTCAATCACCAATGTCGGACCCTTTTCACAAAACCCTTGACAACCAGTACCCACAATGCTGACGGTTTCTTCAAGTCCTTGCTTTTTTAGCTCTACTTTCAAGGCATCAATTAATTTATGGGCTCCCGATGACGCGCAACCCGTCCCAGCACAAACTAAAATCCGTTTGTTCTCTGCCATCCCTTTATCCCCCTACTCGTATTTAGCTAATATTCCTGCAATACTCTCTGGCAACAGTCTCCCATGAACCTCATTGTTAATTGATATCACG
The DNA here is from genome assembly GCA_002413075.1 of Desulfosporosinus sp. UBA5188. Classification (GTDB taxonomy): domain Bacteria; phylum Bacillota; class Desulfitobacteriia; order Desulfitobacteriales; family Desulfitobacteriaceae; genus Desulfosporosinus. The sequence continues at coordinate 12,542 of DHWG01000170.1, forward strand.
GGAGCAAGTCCACAGGCTCCAATGCAGGCTACGACTTCCAAGGTATAGCGCCGATCTTCTGTCGTTGCCCCATCCTTAATCTTTAAGACCTTCTCAATCGTTTCCAGGACCTTGGCGCCTCCTCGAACATGGCAAGCTGTGCCCAAACAAACGTTGATGACATTTCTTCCTGCGGGCGTTAAGCGAAACTGTGCATAAAATGTAACGACTCCATAAATCCTCGCTAGCGGTATACGCGTCGCTTTACTAATGTGTTTAAGGACATCCGTTGGCAAATACCCATAAACCTCTTGGGCATGTTGCAAAATTGGGATCAACGGACCATTTTCATGTTTGTATTTGTTAATAATCTCATCCAACTTTATTTGCTTAGGGTCCACTAACTCTTCACACGCGGTGCACAAATAAATTCCCCCTCTAAATTGCTGAGCTTTTAAAGTTATATACGCCCTTCTCTGTGATTAACATGGTCATTTTAGCATCGTGTTGATCAACCGGCACTTCAGGAATAATTTGACATTCAAAGCCCAAGGCAATTTTGGGTATTAAGGGATTTAACAGCATAAAGAAGCGGTCATAATAGCCGCCACCATACCCCAAACGATTCCCTTGCAGATCAAACCCAGAACCCGGTACGATAATTAAATCGATTTCTGACGGTTCCACGACGCCAAGCGTCAACTTGGGTTCTCGAATTCCATAGGCCCCTGGTTCAATATCCTGGTTCAGATCACGGACTTCGATGGGTAGGAGAATACCATGGGGCGCACAGCGAGGTAATATTAGCCTTTTCTCACCAGCGATCATTGCCTCCGCCAGAGCTGTCGTCTCGACTTCTTCACGAAAATTAAGAAATAACATCACGGTCTTAGCCAATTGGAACTCTGATAGATCCATAAGTTTTTGCTGAATGATTAAGCTTTTTCTTTTTCTTTCTTGCTCTCCTAAAGAGGTCCGTTGACATAAACACGCTTGCCGCACTTCCGCTTTGATAGACTGTTGGTCTTCACTCATATTGAAACTACCCCTTCAGAATAATCTTTCGCTTATTACAAATATTCGATTAATACGGAGAAAATCCTCCCTAATCATTAAATTTATTATGATGTGCTTTATTAATTTTCTGGGAATAATGGGAACATATATTGCATATAACACTATTTGTAGCCTAAAAGTTATCCACCTTCCAAAATCTTATGGTTGCGCCATATTCTTAAGTTATCCACATTATCCACAGGCTCTGTGGATAACTTAATGTCTAAAGGCACGAATTCTCTCAAAACCGTAGAACAGCCACTACGACTTATCTACAGACTTATCCACATTATCCACAGCTCAACCTTATCCACAGAACATATGCTCCTAACAGGGTCTTGAGTGACAGCGTTCGCCATCATTGTCACTAGTCAACTAGTGAACTAGTTATTAAACAGGTGTGTGAATGATCTCTATCAATCAAGAGTACAAGCGCCAACTTAAATAAGCTATCTTGATTGTATTGAAATTTTATGGTAAAATATTCCAATAAAGAAGGAGGGTGAGCAACTCATGAAGAAATCCAAGTTTATGTCCATTGTCACTCAAAAGCGTAGGGAGCCGCAACTGAAGAAAGCTAGAATTATATCGGTTGTCACTCAAAAGGGTGGCGTAGGCAAGACCGCTACCGCTATAAATATGAGTGTCGGACTACATAACTTGGGCTATAGAGTAGCAGCCATTGACCTTGATCCTAATGGGCAATTGGCAGAAGGCTTCGGAATCAGTCGGAAATCATTACAGAATACAATGTTTGATGTGTTACTAGGGATGACCGATATGAAAGACATTAGGCAAAAGGCCTATGGGGTAGATCTCTACCTTTCCAACCGCACCCTCTCGGATCTGGGGGTCACAGTCCAAGCTGCCACGAATGTTGAATTATACCCGGACCCCAATATTCTATTAAAACAATCCCTTGATCAAATCAATACCCTGTACGATTTCATTATTATTGACACCCCGCCCACCGTAAGTATCTTTAACACGAATGCCTTGAATGCTTCAACGGATGCCGTGATCCCCATGCAGCCTGAAGGGATGGCTGTAAAAGGTGCGGAGGATATTCTTGAATTCATTCGGGAAATTCAGAAAAGCACTAATAATAAATTAAGGATTCTAGGCATCCTTGCGACCATGGTTCAGAATACGAACCTTCACAACACGGTCATGCAGGACCTTAGAAAATCGTTTATTGGCACAGATGTCACCGTCTTTGATACGATTATCAAGCGGACGATTAGGTACGGCTTAGCTCAGACCAATGGTATTCCAGATACCAAAAACTTCCCAGAATACACTGATTTTCTGAAGGAGGCATTGTTCAGTGCGACAGCCTGAAACTAAGGACGATGCCTCTGAAGATGACCTGACACACTACTTCGTCGAAAGGACTCTTCCTATGCGGAGAGGTTTGGGCGTTCAGATCGATGCCACCGTTTGGCAATGGCTTGATAACACTTACCGTGGGCTAAAGATCTCTAAAGTGGAGTTGATCGAGAAAGCCTTAACCCAAGTACTCCCAGAAAAATTTAAACCTTAATGGATTTAATGTAACGAAAAACAGCCCCTACCAATATAGAACATGCAAAGCCCCAACCCTTTCGGGTTGGAGCTTTGCATGTTCTACCTGTTCCAGCAGCTAAAAACACTTGTTGTGTGATTATAACACCTAATTGAATCAGAGGCGAATCCCTTCACTGAAATTCTAGTAAGATCTTGTGAAATGATACAACTTAGGGCTACCCCAGCGTGGATATTATGTTCATGCTTTTTGAGGAACTACAGGAATAGGAAAAGATATAGAGAATGTTGTCCCTCTAAAACTAGAATCAATATCGATCTTAGCGTTATGAGATTCTGCAATCTTGTAGCATATTGCCAGCCCCAACCCAGTCCCACTATCTTTAGTCGTAAAGAAGGGTGTTCCTACCTTACGAAGATTTTCTGGTGGAATACCACATCCCACATCCGCAATTCCAAGCACTACCTTGCAATCCTCAACATAACTTTTAACAGTTAGACAACCTCTTTCCTGCATTGCTTCCAGTCCGTTGCGGGTTAAATTTAGAACCAGTTGGGTGATTTCACTTCTATTTAGTTCTAGGTTGGGAATCTCCCCCAGAATGAAACGAATTTGTTTATTTTGGGTAAAAGCATCTGCCTCTATGTGAGGATATAAGTTATTTAGAATGTTGTTAAGGTCTTGAGATTTCAGTTCAGTTTGTTTTGTTTGAGCCAGTGAGAGGAATTCTGTAATAATCGCGTTGGCCCGATCAACTTCTGAAATCATTAGGTCAAAGGTAGCTTTCCGAGCTGCATACTCAGGTTTCTTCCCCAATAGTTGGAGATAACCACGGACCGTGGTCATGGGATTCCTTATTTCATGACCGATTCCCGCAGCCATTTGTCCCACAAGGTTCAATCGTTCTAGGCGAGCAAGCTCTTTATTGGCAATAATTAACTCTGCTGCTCGTTTTTCTTTCTCTTTGTTTTGAAAGGCAAGCTCTTTATTGGCGATGATTAACTCTGCTGCTCGTTTTTCTTTCTCTTTGTTTTGAAAGGCAAGCTCTTTATTGGCGATGATTAACTCTACTGCTCGTTTTTCTTTCTCTTCGTTTTGAAAGGCAAGCTCTTTATTGGCAGTGATTAACTCTGCTGCTCGTTTTTCTTTCTCTTTGTTTTGAAAGTCAAGCTCTTTATTGGCAATGATTAACTCTGCTGCTCGTTTTTCTTTCTCTTCGTTTTGAAAGGCAAGCTCTTTATCAGCAATAATTAGCTCTGCTGCCCGGTCTG
>DHWG01000170.1:16550-22664 GCA_002413075.1 Desulfosporosinus sp. UBA5188
TCGTTTTGAAAGGCAAGTTCTATATTGGCAATAATTAACTCTGCTGCCCGTCTTTCTTTCTCTTTGCCTTGAAAGGCAAGCTCTTTATGAGCGATGATTAACTCTGCTGCCCATTTACCTTGCTCTTTGCCGTGGAAGACAAGCTCTTTATTAGCAGTGATTAACTCTGCTGCCCGTTTACCTTGCTCTTTGCCTTGGAAGACAAGCTCTTTATGAGCAGTGATTAAATCTGCTAATAGTTTTTCTTTCTCTTTGCTTTGAAAGGCAAGCTCTTTATTGGCAGTGATTAACTCTGCTGCCCAATGCCCTTCCTCACAACGCTCTTCTGATAAATCCATCTTAACCACCATTCCTCACATTTAAGAAGGTATTCTCTAAGGAATCTCCCTTACTATTTCTCTCAGCACATACAAATCAAAGGGCTTACCCATATAATAGAGAATCCCCAAATCCTTTGCTGTCTCCATATTCTTAATTTCCCCATAGTTCGTATCACAGCCACTCGACTGTCTAAGACCGGAATCTGTCGCTTCTATCCCGTTCATCCAATTGTGAGACTCCCACTTCTATAAGTGGGAGTGGTACCTCGTACTCTGCTTCGGTGGGGGTAGACTCCCCCACCGAAGTCTCGATGTTCAACTTTAGTTGAACGAGTTCACTCCTGGCATTTTCATGTCCAACAATATAAGATCTGGCTTAAAGGCTATAAATAACCGAGTACTTCCTCTCGGTTCTCTGGCGTTTCGACGCCATGTTGATACACCTATTCCCCTTATATTTATCTCATATGCGAAAGCTTCTGTGATCAGCCTTATAATTAAGTCCCCTTGTCCTCGCATTTTCAGGTGCAGACTAACTTCTGACTAAGGTGTATAATCTCTGGGTGAGTCTTGCTAAACTTGTCTCAACTTAGTTTACTAAAGGAATGAAGTTACATCCATAGGAAATTTTGTCGATTTATAAATTCCTATGGGCGAATCATGGCATGTTTCCAGTAATAAGAGCTTAATTTGGGCGTTGTTGGTTTCTTGCAAAATTAAGAAGGCCACACCAGAAATTTATCTAAAAGATTTATACTCATTTCTTATATAAATACAAATACCCCTATAGGGTAGACTTTTTAAGGGTCTACTCTATAAGGCATTTTAAGATGTCATCCGTTTTCGAAGACTATAACGGCTACTACGTCAAACTTAACCCCGGATCTGCGTTCAGTGTCCAAGGCGAGAAATCCCCGGCTAAATAATGATAATACCCGGTGATCGCGATCATGGCCCCATTGTCCGTACAAAAAATGGGAGGTGGGCATACCAAACGCACATTCCGCACCGCCAATTCTTGCTCTAAGGTTTCACGTAGCAAAGTATTAGCCGCCACGCCACCCGCGAGCAGTAAAGTTTTCACACCGGTCCGTTTAATAGCCCTCATCGCTTTCTGGACTAACACGTCCACAACCGCTTGCTGAAAGGAAGCCGCAAGATCTGGCACGTTCAGAGTTCCCCCCCGCATATGGGCCGAGTTTAAGGTATTTAAAACAGCGGATTTCATACCACTAAAACTAAAATCTAAACTATTTTTTTCTAACATCGCCCGCGGGAATTTAAACGCTTGCGCATCTCCCTCTTTAGCAACTTTTTGAATCTCAGGTCCTCCTGGATATTTTAAGCCTAAAGTTCGGGCTACTTTATCAAGAGCCTCCCCTGCTGCATCATCAAGTGTGTGCCCCAAAACTTGGTACTGGCCATGTGCTTCAAACAAAATGAGGTGCGTATGGCCTCCCGAAACCAGAAGAGCCAGGAAGGGAAATTCCAGGTCGGGATGCTGGAGGAAATTAGCATAAATATGCCCTTCCAAATGATTGATGCCAATCAGCGGCACTCCAGCAGCATAAGCCATAGCCTTAGCGCCTGAGACCCCTACCAAGAGAGAGCCGACAAGCCCAGGGCCATAGGTCACCGCAATGGCGGATAAATCTGAAAAGCCAAGCTTTGCTTCATCCAACGCTTGCTGTACAACCGGCTGAATGTGAAGACAGTGTTCGCGGGAGGCAATTTCTGGCACAACCCCTCCATACCTCTGATGCGTCACTATTTGAGACGAAATGACATGACTGCGCAGCTCTGTTCCGTTTACGAGCACCGCCGCGGAGGTCTCATCACAACTTGTTTCGATGCCTAAGATGACTATTTCACTTTTTTGACTTTTCATCACGTTACCTTCCCGTCCGTACCCAATTCCGCCCACATAATCATGGCATCCTCTCCAGTATCCGCATAATACCCTTTGCGAATCCCCGCGCTAGCAAAGCCTAAACGTTTATATAAAGATTGGGCTAGGCTGTTGGAAACACGAACCTCTAAAGTCATCCGTTCCATACCCTGCGCCATCATTTTTTCCATCATCGAACGCATTAAGAACTCTCCCCAATGTTGCCCCCGGTGGTCAGGAGTAATGGCAATATTCGTAATATGTCCTTCATCAAGGATAACCCAAAGTCCCATGTACCCGATCACGCGACCTTCTAGCTCTAGACAAAGATAACGCGCATACTCATTTTCTTTAAGTTCCGCTGTAAACGCCTCTAACGACCAAGGGGTCGCGAAAGAGGCGTGCTCGATTTCTAAAATGGACACGAGATCGTCAACGTGCATGGGACGTACAAGCCCTTTATTCATGCTCCGTCATCCTTCTGGCTTCCTCTTTTTTTGCCCAATTAACCTCTGCTTCAGAAAAACGAATATAGAACGGTTCAACGAGTTCCCCGACGCCTGTTTCTTGCCAACGTTGCCAAATCGCCCGTGCAGCATACGCGCCACGCGGTAAACTAACGTACTCCGGCAAAACCATAGCGCGCTCTCCTAAGATTACCTCAATCTGAGCCTTATATTTTACCGTAGCATCTCCCACAAAACATATCGGACGATCTAGGCCCTTCAAATGTTCCAACCAAAGCTCTGTCGGTATGGCCTGAGGGAGCGTCAAGCATTCGGCTTTCTCGTGGTCCTTAGTCCATCGGTAGCGCGCTGTGTACCATTCATTCTTGCGCGCATCCAAGATAGGAACAATGTCTTCCACTCTACCCAAACCAGCCCAAGCCAAGGCATCAAGCGATAACACCGCCAGCAACGGGATTTTAAGAACTTGCGCTAAACTCTGTGCTGTCGCGATTCCTATCCTAATTCCAGTAAACGAACCAGGACCTCTTACTACCCCAATCATCTCTAACTCCTGTAGTGTCCAAGAAGCTGCTTTGAGCAGTTGGTCAAGCATCGGAATGAGACGCTCTGAATGTTTCGTAGAAGTATGTAAAAAACCCTCGGCGATAAGGCACCCATCATCCGCTAAGGAGACTGCCGTAACTTTTGTGGTCGTGTCTATGGTTAAATATTTCATCGGAACCTCCGAGCTTTTTCGTATTCTTTATTTTAACTATGAACCAATCATGCGTTTCCATAAATAGTCATAGTATTAAGACGTTGCTCCCAGCCGTGTTCGTCAGCGCGAAAGATTATCTCACGAGGCTGATCCCCGCTTCCCAGAATCTCAACGTTCAATCGATCTTTTGGCAAGTCATCTTCAATAATTTCAGGCCATTCGATGAGACAAACAGCCTCGTCCTGGAACGCGTCCTCCACTCCAATCACTTCCGCCTCTTCCGGATGTTGTAACCGATAGAGATCCATATGAATTAAACGCACTTCAGTTTCCTTAATTCGTCCTATGTACTCATGGATTAAAGTGAACGTTGGGCTAGTCATCGGGCCTTTTACCCCGAACGCCTCACCGACGCCTTGTGCAAAGGCCGTCTTTCCAGCACCCAACTCTCCAATCAGCGCGACGACATCTCCACCCCTCAAACACCCGCCCAGTCGCTTACCCCACTCTCGCGTTTGCTCAGCCGTTGCACTCGTAACTCTATAGTCCATGCGTCTTTTCCCTCCTTGAGACAGATACCCGTATTATACCCTGTTCGAATGAGGATTAAATCATTCGCTGATATCATTTTCCCGAGGCTCTGGGCTAACGATCTCACCATTAATGATGACATAAAGAGGGCGAGAGGTAATAATAAACGGATGGTCGCTCCAAATGACAAGGTCCGCATCTTTCCCAACTTCTAGAGACCCTATGCGATCGGACACACCCAATATTTCGGCTGGATTGATTGTAATAGCCCGTAACGCCTCCTCTATTTCCATGCCTGCTTTGCAGGCTAAAGCTGCGCAGAGCGGAAGCTGTTCAATCGGGGTCACGGAGTGGTCAGTCATGATAGCCACCTTCACTCCCGCCTTAGCTAATACGCCCGGTGTTTTGAAGGATTTATCCTTCAGCTCAACTTTTGCACGATTCGTGAGTAAGGGTCCCACCACGGCAGGATAGCCGAATTCGGCCAAATCTTTGGCAATCTTATGACCTTCCGTGCAATGTTCAAGGACCAGATCCACCTTAAATTCTTGAGCAATCCGAATCGCCGTCATAATATCATCCGCACGATGGGCATGAGCCCGCAGAGGAATTTCACGGTTAATCACCTTAACAAGAATTTCCAAACCTAAATCTCGTTCTGGTAGTTTATCGGAATCTGTTTGACCTTGTTCAAGTTTATCCTTATATGTCTGGGCATCCACTAAGGCCTGACGGAGGAGTGCTGCCGTTCCCATCCGTGTCATGGGCATTTTCTTTTGTTCGCCATAAACCATCTTAGGGTTTTCACCAAACGCTATTTTCAGTCCTGCAGGATCTCGCACAATCATCTTATCGACGATTTTTCCAGCCGTCTTCATGACAACTCCGGTTCCTCCTATTACATTCGCACTTCCAGGACCGGTAAAGACGGCCGTAATCCCACCCAGACGGGCATCACGAAAGCCCTCATCTTCTGGGTTAATTCCATCGATCGCCCGCATATCTGGTGTCACAGGGTCTGTCATTTCGTTAAAGTCTTCCCCTTCCCACCGATAGATCTCTTCGCCAATCCCTACATGACAATGCGCATCAATAAACCCTGGCAACACCAGACACCCCATGGCATCTATCACCACAACATCTGAGAGAGAGTGAACGTCCAAAGTTTCTCCGAGCGCCGTAATTTTCGTTCCCTCAATCAAAAGGCTCCCTGTGAATTCACGTCCGGTCATGGTTTTAATCTGCCCATTTTTTATTAATAGTTTCTTCATTGTTTTGCTCACCCTTACGCCTCCAGTTTAATAATAAAATTCCTCCTAGAACTAAGCTTCCTCCAACCCATTGATCTCCCGTAGGAAACTCGTTCAGGAAAACACCGGTCAAAATAAACGTCATCGGTAGCTCAAAGGTACTTAGAATTGCTGCTTGATCAGCGCCTAAGCGTTCAATGCCCACCAAGATCATATAAAACGGTAGAATAGAGGCCACCGTGGCGAGAAGGATTCCAAGCTCCCAGGTTTGGACGTTCTGCCAAGGAAGACTCATGATATCGCCCTTCAAAATCACCAGCAGTGCTATGGAACAAACCCATTGGGTATAGCACATCACCACTAAGGGCGATACCTTAGCCAAAACTATTCCCACAAGATTGAAGACTGCATAGGCCATCGCCCCCGCCAACCCCAGAGCGATACCAATCCAGGCGATCACACCCACGCCCGAGAAGATTCCGCTCGCCAGCGTCGTTCCACCCAAGGTTAAAAGGAGGGCTACCAGCTCTTGTCGTCCGACCCTTTTATGCCAGATGAACACGCCAGCGGCTAAGACTAACGTTGGATAGAGATATAGCAATAATATTGCCACAGAAACAGGTAAGAATTTAAGGGAATAGGCGTACAAAAGACTGGTTCCCAAGGCCCCTACCATGCCTTGTAGGGCAAGCAGCCAGAGCGTATGACGAGACACTCTAAATATCTCACGTTTAAAAACCAAGGCATAGGTAAGTAGGACAATCGACGCAAGCCACGATTGAAGGGAGATGACCTGAATAGGACCGAGCCCAAGCTCGAAAGCCCTCTTGACCAATATCGACATGAAAGCATAGCCCGTTCCCGCTGCAAGGACAGCAGCAACCCCCTGCAAGCGTTTTTTCTCAACGAGTTGCACGCAAGATAACCCTCTTTTCCGTCTCTTATTATTCACTAGGCC
>DHWG01000170.1:22848-36824 GCA_002413075.1 Desulfosporosinus sp. UBA5188
TTGCCCACGTTACCAACGTCAAAGCCCTCAACCCATATTATATCAGACTCTTATGATTATCACAGCACGGAGTCAACTCAGGCTGAATACAATAGCATTGGTAAACATCTTTTGGGGAGTGAAAAAGATATGAGGATTTTAAAGCAAGGCATGCGCGGTTCAGAAGTTGCTTTAGTTCAGACACGCTTAATCAAATGGGGATATAAACTGGATCCAATTGACGGGATCTTCGGTCGTATAACCTTAGACGCCGTCATACAATTTCAAAACACCCACAGGCTAAAACCCGATGGCATCGTAGGCCCTGTTACTTATAATGAATTACAAAAAAATATTGTTGAAAATCAAATTCCACCAACAGCTCGCCGAGGAACCGTTGCAGGTTGGATTCCTTACTGGCTTCAAAATGAAGCCCTCGCCGTGATTCAAAAGAACGCAGACGTCTTTACCACATTATCACCGTTCTGGTATGAACTGACGTCAGAAGGAGACCTGATTGTCTTTCCAAACGCTGAAGACACTACCATCCTTCGCTTTGCTAAAAATTACGGAATGGCTGTAATTCCTCTGATTGCCAATAGTTACAACAGTCAACCCGTCTCCACCGTCCTCAATGACCCTGCTCTCCGCCAAAAGCACATCCAAACGATTGTTAAGACCGTTTTCCGAATGGGCTACGACGGAATTGAAATAGATTATGAAAATTTATTCGTGACCGACAAAGAGATCTTTGTGCGCTTCTTGCGCGAATTGAAAGCGGCCTTAGGTATGAACAAAAAGGTTGTAGCAACGCTTATGGCTAAGACAAAATCGCTGAGTAATACGAGTGGCGCAACCGCCCATGACTATTACGGCATTGGGCAAGTTGTTGATACGGTCAGAATCATGACTTACGACTATAGCTGGATTACGCCGGGGCCTATTGCTCCAGCAGATTGGGTAAAGCAAGTGCTCACCTATGCCGTCACGCTCATTCCGAGAGAAAAGTTGGAAGTTGGATTACCGACTTATGGTTATGATTGGGAAACAAGAAAAACATCCGTCTCCTATCAAGTTGCCATAAACACCGCTGATATGTACTCAGCCCAAATCATGGAAGACCTTCAAAATGGCCCCCATTACACGTACACGGACACAATTGGTAACCCCCATGAAGTATGGTTCACCAATTCCCTGAACTTTAAGACACTCGTCGACATCGCCCAACAATTAAATCTTAGGGGAATTGCCCTCTGGCATCCAGGCAATGACGACCCCAAGATCTATGATGTCATACGAAACAGTTGAACGCTCATCTGATTATTATAACAGACCCTAAGAGAGAATCCGCATCAAGTTTAATGTGGATTCTCTCTTCTGTACTTTCGCTCTTCACATAGCCTTCTGTTTATGTCCAAACACGAAAACACGACTATTTATATAATTGGCCATCAACCCCACAATAGAACCCGCAGCAACACCTATCACAGGCCATTGTGCAACAAATTCCACTTTAGATAAAAGGAGGGCATAAACTCCGTAATTTAAGATCGCACCCAAACTATTGGCCATGAGATATTTCACCCATTCTGTCCCTAAAGTTGTGGTTTTCTTAGCTTTAAACGTAAAATTTCTATTTAAAACCCAAGTAGAATTCACTGCCATGAAAAAAGATCCTAATCGTCCCCAATAAGGATTTAGCCCAAAAGACATGAGCAAGAGGAGCGCTCCAGAATCAACGAGAAAGCCGATCGTTCCAACCATCCCAAACTGCAATAGTTCTTTAAAATCCCCAATTTTATGACGGAAAGATCTCATTGTCCAACGACCTGCTTCGAAGATTCAGGCGCGATCGTTCTATTAAAAGGAATCGCTAGGTACCGGAGAATTCTAGATTCGCGACGCCCTCTAGTGACCGTATCCAAAATTAAGGCCCCTGTAAAACTGAGAAAACTGGTAATCATGATTCCCATCGATAGTATTGCGGTCGGTAATCGTGGTACCAAGCCCGTCTGAATATAATCTGCAATGATTGGCATACCCAATACAAGCGCTAAGAGTGCTAGCAAACATCCAAGTACGCTAAAGAAAAGCAGCGGTCTTTCCTGTTTAAAAAGGGTAATGATGAGTCTTAAAATCTTTGCTCCATCACTATACGTTCTTAGCTTACTGATGGAACCCTCCGGTCTCCCATTATACTTGCCCGATATATGGGCAATAGGCATAGAAAGCACGAGAGCATGCACCGTAAGCTCTGTCTCTACTTCAAAACCCGCCGAATGAGCCGGAAAAGACTTTACGAACCGTTTAGAAAGAACCTTATAGCCCGAAAGCATATCCATGATGCGGTTCCCAAATAGCAGACTTACAGCGCTGGTTAACAGATGGTTCCCAAATTCGTGCCCGGGACGGTAGGTTTTTTCTGAATTATCACTGATTCGTATGCCATTGACCAAATCGATTGAACCGGCTATGGATGTTCTTACCATTTCTGGGGCTTTTGATGCATCATAGGTATCGTCCCCGTCAACCATCACATACAAATCAGCCTCTATATCTCTAAACATCCGTCGAACAACATTTCCCTTACCCTGAAGTGTTTCTTGACGAACTATGGCACCCGCTTCTCGAGCCCTTAGAATTGTTTCGTCTGTTGAATTGTTATCATACACATAAAAATCGGCCTCTGGTAAAACTTCTTTAAAGTCCTTGATCACCTTAGTGATCGTTAATTCTTCGTTATAACATGGAATTAAAACAGCCACTTTTGGTTGATCTACATCTCTCAAGGTTTGTCCTCCTCCTTATCTCCAATTGACGACGAACTATTTTCATAAGGGCAACGATAAATTTGCCCTGTCATTTTCATGATGCTGGGGAAATGGAATTATATAAGTTGGACATTATTTTCACGACTGCAAACGCTGCAAAAATAATCACGAGTGGCATTGCCGGGTAAAAGTATCTTCCCATAGTATAGAATGGCAAATAGATTAGGATAAAATATAGGATTGTAGCGATTGCTAAAGTGCCAATCTTTTTTCTTTTCTTATCCAGATAATAGAGTAGGCCACCTATTATACTCAGTAATAAGGTTATAACGTGCCATACGCCAGCCATGTGAGTGTCCACGCCTAGAAATTCCGGACTCCAAAAGAACGGCTTAGCGACTTGATAGGATGCCTTACCGAAAGTGTACCAGCCCAGAAATTCTAAGGGATGCTTCGGTACTAGATTGATGAGTCGGTATTTCGAAATTTCCATTTCCATTTCATTATTTTCAACTTCAGAGATTCTGGGATAGTTAAATTGAGTATAATTCAAACCATCTGTTTTGGCACTGCTTTGATCATAGTAAATGTAGGTACCTTGAAGCATTGGATTACCGGTCGCTAAGGTCAAAGGGATAAATTTATGGAAAATGCTATAATTCCTGACCCACCAGGGGGACAAAACTATGCAAAAAACCGCTGCAACAATCGCTGTATACTTGAGCATCGTTTTAAACGTATATTTCCTCAGAATCCAAATGAACAAAATGACAATGGGAAAGGTAGCGATCGTCGGTCTAAATAACGTCGCGATACCTAACACAATCCCACCCATAACATAATATTTGGCCTTCTGTTCTTCAAGCGCATAAATAGAAAGATAGACTAAGCATAACACAAAAAATTTAAAAAATGTTTCTGTAAGAATTAAATTTGGCACCCAATAGTCTGCGATACTTAGGCTACTCATGATGATAGCGACCATTCCCACCTTGCTATTAAACAACTTACGAGCTATTAGAAATAGCAAAAACAAGGAACCCGTTTGTACAATGGCTTGAAATACTCTAAAGGCAGTTATTCCTCCAAATTTACCGAAAATCATGACGAAGAAGGCTAAGACGAAGGAGACTCCTGGCATCATGAAAGCGGTTGAAGTGGACGGATCATGATAAATATAATTTCCTGTATCTGCTAGAATCCAAGCGCTTCTGATGAATTTAGCATCATCGTTATCGGGGATTGTAAGACTTCCCATTAACGTCGAATTTCCGTACTTATAAATTGATACGATGCAAATCAGAAAAAAAACACAGCAAGTAAGACCCACAATAAACTTGGTTAATTTTTCCTCTTCTTTTAGGCTAAACAAGTTTATACCTCCTAGTGAAATAACTATCATTAAGGCTATCCATTTTTAACGTTAATAGAGTGTGAAGATTTTCACCTTCATAGTTTATAAGATTGTCTCGTTCAAAACAATCTTACAAAACCACCCATCACGTTGAATTCATGATTACCTGTAAATATCATATCTTATTTTGGGACATGATTAAACCCTGTCCTTCAGAGAATTTTTTCCAGTAACCTATGAGCTCAGAGGTTTCATCGTGCCCCTCAGATATCCCGCATGGAAAGACTGACTCGATCTCTGCCCTTGTCAATTCCGATCACACGCACTTTGACAATATCACCGACGGCCACCGCTTCCATCGGGTGTTTGATGAATTTATCACTGAGCAGAGAAATATGCACTAGTCCGTCGTGTTTGACACCGATATCCACAAAGGCTCCAAAATCTACGACATTACGCACGGTTCCCTCTAAGATCATTCCTTCGCTGAGATCCTCCATATGTGTAACATCCTGCCGCAGTAACGGGCGCGGTAACTCCTCCCGGAGATCTCGGCCTGGTCTTTGAAGGGCGTCCAAAATATCGCGGACTGTCGGAACTCCCGCGCTAAACTCCTCAGAAAGCGCAATAGGGTCTAAGAGGGCAAGCTTTTTGCACACATCAGCAAGATGGCCCCTTAAATCCTCAGGAATATGACCGTTCTTACTTAAAATCTCCTCGGCCAGTTTATAGGATTCGGGGTGGACTGGCGTGTTTTCTAGGGCGTTTACCCCATCTGGAAGACGAATAAACCCGGCACACTGAATATAGGTTTGCGCCCCCAAGCGCGGAATTTTCTTAAGTTGAGCACGGCTGCCGAATTTCCCATGTTCATCTCGCCAAGCCACAATATTTTTGGCAACGGCTGGCTTTAACCCGGCCACATATTGGAGCAACGACGCGGAGGCGGTATTCAAATCGACACCCACCGCATTAACACAAGATTCCACAACGCCCTGCAGAGATTCCTCTAAGCGTTTAGGCTGAACATCGTGTTGATACTGACCCACACCAACGGCTTTCGGTTCGATCTTGACCAGTTCGGCCAGGGGATCTTGAAGTCGCCTGGCAATGGACACGGCACTTCGCAAGGACAGATCAAAATCAGGAAATTCTTCACCCGCTAGTTTGGAAGCCGAATACACAGAGGCTCCCGCTTCACTGACGAGAATAAATTCGGTAGAAAGCCTGTCTTCCCGAATGATTTCAGCCACGACTTCTTCCGTTTCCCTGGAGGCCGTACCATTCCCGATGGCGATGATATTGGCCTCAAACTCGGCAATCGCCCTCCGCAAAATTACTTTCGATTCTTCACGTTTGCTCTTGCCTGAATGCGGGTAAATCACGCCAACCTTCAAGAGTTTTCCCGTCTCGTCAACCACCGCCCACTTGCACCCCGTCCTGAAGCCAGGATCAAGTCCCAGCACCATTTTCCCACGAACAGGCGGTTGAAGTAAAAGCTGTCGCAGATTGGCCGCAAAGACCTTGATCGCTTGTTCTTCACCACGATCGGACAGCTCAGCACGAACTTCCCGTTCAATGGATGGCTGAATCAAGCGTTTATAGGCATCAAGTGCTGCTTTTTGGACCCATGAAGCACACGGTGACGCCTTAACGTAACGCAACTCAATAATTCTCTGAAAGATTTCTAAGGGTGCTTCGATCTTCACCGATAAAAACTCTTCTTTTTCACCACGGTTCAGGGCTAAAATCCGGTGCGGTGGAATCTTTCGAACTGGCTCTCGGTAGTCAGAATACATCTCAAAGGAGGATCGTTCTTTAGCTTTCTTCGCTACAGCCACAGCCACCACATCCGCAGTACGCAACGTTTCTTCCCTGATCCGCTTACGTAAAGCAGCATCATCGGCAATCGTTTCTGCGATAATATCCATGGCCCCAGCTAACGCTTCCTCCGTTGAATTGACCTCTAGTGCTGCCTTTACATACTTTTCCGCCTCTGCATGGGGATCTGCCCTAGTATATTGAATTAACAACCAGGTCGCCAGCGGCTCAAGACCTTTCTCTTTGGCAATCGTTGCCCGAGTGCGGCGTTTTTGTTTATAAGGCCTGTAGAGGTCTTCGATGTCCTGAAGCACGGTTGCCGCGGTAATTTGATTCGACAATTCCTCCGTCAGCTTTCCCTGTTCGTCAATCAAGCGCACGACTTCTGTTTTTCGCTGCTCTAAACGGCGCAAATAGTCTAAACGCTCTACAATTGCGCGCAAGACATTTTCATCCAACTCCTGAGTTGCTTCTTTGCGGTAACGAGCAATAAAGGGGATCGTATTTCCCCCATCTAATAAGTTCACGGCCTCTTTGACTTGAGTCATCTTTATGCCAAGCTCTTGAGCAATGATTTTAGTAAATTCCAAGGGTTCATTCCTCCCTAGGTCCTTTTAGTTTTTCTTGTATTCGTCCAGTATCCTATAACTATAACTTTAACCCAATTTTGCTTCAAGTTCCACCTGTGAAGGGCCTAACTGCTTAAGGTCATTATATAACCATACGGCCGTTAAAGCGGCAGAGGCTAAATCTGAAACTGGAGCCGCTAACCAAACACCTGTGAGGTCCAAAAACCTTGGTAAAATCCAAAGCATGGGCACTAAGAAAAGAAGTTGCCGAGATAAACTTAAAAACAAAGATTTTCTTGGCTTTCCCGTTGCTTGGAAATACCCCACAACGGTGACTTGAAAACCAATGATCGGTAGCATCATCAAATAAAGTCGCATACCGTTTGCCCCGACACGGATCAGCTCAGGATCCGTGCTAAAAAGAGACATCAACGAAACGGGAAACAATTCCACAAGCAGGAAGCCTAAAGTCATTACACCGGTGGCAGCAAACACCGATAACTTTAACGTTTGTTTAACTCTATCATAGTACCTTGCTCCGTAATTGTAACCTAGAATTGGCTGTGCCCCTTGTCCGATCCCGAAAATTGTCATAAAGATGAGCATAGCAATACTTGTAATAATGCCTACGGCCGCAATAGGAATATCCCCACCGTATCTCGCCAAGCTTTTATTCAAGAACACGGTCACAAAACTACCGACCAGCTGCATAGAGAAAGGGGAAATCCCGATCGCCAGGATATCTTTGACGAGAATCCACTCAAGTTTGAAGTTTCTAAACCTGAGTTTAAGCAGTGCCTGATCGCCGAGGAAATAATACAAGACCCAAATTGAAGTAACAAACTGGGATATAACCGTCGCTAAAGCGGAACCCGCTACGCCGAGGTGCAATCCGAAGATAAAAATTGGATTTAACATTGTGTTCAAGACAGCACCTAAAATCATCGTAACCATGGCAATTTTCGGGTTTCCTTCTGCTCGGATAAAGTTGTTCATCCCAAACCCGATCGATTGAAAAACTGCCCCGAATAAGATGATTCTAATATAATCCCTAGCAAATGGGAGAACTTCAGGACTCGCCCCAAGGCCCACCAAAAGTGGGTCCATAAAAAGATAGCCTAAGAAGGTGATGAGTAACGTTATCCCAACGAGTAGAACAAACGCATTACCAACAATTCGTTCTGCCTCATCTCTTTTCTGCTGTCCTAAGCGTATGGAAATGACAGATGTTGCGCCAATTCCAATCAGCATCACAAACGCCATAATCGCGAGTGTAATAGGGAAACTGATTGCAATCCCTGAAAGTGCTAGCGAGCCGACGCCTCGACCCACAAAAATTCTATCCACAATATTATAAAGGCCATTAACCAGCATGCCAATAACCGCTGGTATTGAAAACTTGAGTAAAAGTTTCCCGACATTTTCTTCCCCAAGTTGTTGAGAACGATTCATAAAGATCTCCTCTATCCATCCTTCTAAGGTGCTTAGTTATTATACCAGACTCTCGTCATTTAAACAGCTCCGCCTAAAAAGAGGTATAACCACAGCTCTTTCAGCCGTGGTTATACCTCAAAGCAATGGCCCTGTCTCGTTCCTTACAGCCTATTCTTAAGGCTTCTGCAGAAACTGCTGAATACGACGCACAGCTTCTTGCAATACGATTTCATCTTGAACCATAGCCACGCGTACATACCCCTCACCATGCTCTCCGAAGGCAACCCCCGGCACCACGACCACACCCGCTTCACGAGCCAAAGCAATCGCGAAGGAAAGTGAGTCTTGTGCTGTGGGCACAGGCGCCCAGATAAACATTGAACCCTGTGGGCTTGGCATTTTCCAACCCGCTAGAGCACACCCCTTAATTAGAACATCCCGACGTCTTTCATAAGCGCTTCGGTTTTCTTCAACCGAAGTCTGAGCAGAACTAAGCGCGTAAGCCCCCGCTGTCAAGACTGGACGGAATACGCCATAATCGATGTTCGCTTTGAGTTGTGCTAGATTTCTAATAACCTCAGAATTTCCTACTACGAACCCTAAGCGAGCTCCGGCTAAATTATACGTTTTGGAGACGGAATGAAATTCAATTCCGACGTCTCTAGCCCCTTTAGCTTGCAAAAAACTCACGGGGCTATACCCGTCAAACGCTAATTCGGAATAAGCCGCATCGTGACAAATGAGAAGATCGTTCAATTGAGCGAACTCTACCACGTCCTCAAAAAACGAAAGAGGCGCCACGGCTGCCGTGGGGTTATTCGGATAATTCAAGAACATTAATTTTGCTTTCCGGGCTAGATCCGGATCTATTTGCTTGAGGTCCGGTAAAAATCCATTCTTCTCCAGAAGCGGCATCGCAACTTTCTCACCACCCGCCAACATAAGACCCGCGGTATAAATTGGATAGCCTGGATCTGGAATCAAGGCTAAATCACCCGGATCAATATACGCTAAAAAAATATGGGCCAGCCCATCCTGTGACCCCATGAGCGGCAAAACTTCAGTTTCAGGATCCAATAACACCCCAAATCGCTCTAAATACCACTCAGCACAAGCCTTTCGGAAATTGGCCGTTCCACGAGTCAAGGTATAGCCAAATTGGGAATCGTCCAGAACCCCTTGGCTAAGAATCTCACGGATTTCTAAGGCGGGCGCTCGGTCTGGACTGCCAATGCTCAGATTAATTAAATGTTTTCCTGCTTTCTCCAATTCCCGTCTCAAATTATCCATTTCACTAAAAACTGAGGCTCCCAGACTATCAAGACGCTTTGAGGGTATTAGCATATTCCCACTCCTTATTGCCCAGATAGCAACTATTTTTTACTGACCTCTGGCTCTCCATAGTTCACGCCTAAGGTGTCTACTGTGACGCTTTTCATAACCTGGCTTTGGTTTGGTTTATCGTTTTTATCCCTTGGAGTGTTCACAATTTTGTCCACGGTCTCCATGCCGCTGGTCACCTTACCAAAGGCTGCATAATCTTGGTCCAAGGTTGGCGCAGACTTAACCACGATGAAAAATTGGGAACCGGCAGAGTTAGGCTCTGAAGTTCTACCCATGGATATCACGCCACGTTCATGCTTCAGATTATTGACAAAACCATTGCTCGTAAATTCGCCCTTAATACTATAACCTGGTCCACCCATACCCGTTCCATTGGGATCACCACCTTGGATCATGAATTCAGGAATCACGCGATGAAAGACGAGTCCATTATAAAATCCTTTATTCACCAAAGAAATAAAGCTTTTCACAGTATTTGGAGCAACTGTTGGGTAGAGTTCTATCTTTATCTGTTCTTCATTGGCCATCGTAATCGTTACCACTGGATTGTTTTTTGACGTCAGTGTCACCGAACTCGCATCACCTTGAGGTTGTACATTATCCTTGGGGGCTGGTGTTGTGGATTTATTTGGGGTTTGAGCTCCACACCCAAGGCTCGTCAAGATGACTGCTAGTAATGAAATTAACAACGCCCACCGAAACTTTTTCATAGCTTTACATCTCCCATCAATTCTCCAAGCGAAATTCCTGACCTATAAGCCAGCATCTACTATATATCGTTATTATATATCGTTATACTATACCACATACTAAATTGGCAAACGATCTCCCTCTTAATCCAATGTTTTCTTAAACTTTTTAGAGGCAATTGCCAGTAGGATGATGGCAAAGGCACATAACGTGAGCGAGTCCTGCCAAAGATACTCAATTCCCACCCCTTTGAGGAAGATACCCCGTACGATTTTCAGAAAATACGTTAGTGGTAATAGGCCTCCCAAGATTTGTAACAACTTAGGCATTGTTTCCCTAGGAAAGATAAAACCGGATAAAAGAATTGACGGCAAGAGTATAATGAAGGTCATTTGCATGGCCTGAAGCTGAGTCTTTGCGATGCTAGAGATCAGGAGTCCAATGGCCAGAATAGTCACTAGGAAAAGAGTGGCCAGCAAGAAAAGAAGCGGAATGCTGCCGACCGGCACAACGCCGAACCAGAAAATGCCTGTTAACATAATCAGAGACATAGACACAAATCCGATAACTACGTAGGGAAGAAGCTTACCCAACATTAATTCCAGGGGGAGAATCGGGGTCACAACCAATTGTTCCATGGTGCCGCGTTCCTTCTCCCGCACAATGGAAAATGAAGTCAGCATGGCAATCACACTTTGCAGGATTAGACCGATTAAGGCTGGAATGTTAAACACCCTAGATCTCATGTCTGGGTTGTACCAAACCCTAGTTACCAGATTAAGTGGCAATTCCAAGCCTGTTGCAGTGCCCCTAGCTACAAGTCGCTCACTCTGAAGTTCCAGAGATTTATTCAGACCAAGCATTTGAACCGCCGACATAACCGCCCGAGCCACGGTGGGATCTGACCCATCGACCAAAACCTGAACGTTGGCCTGTTCCATACCCTGAATTTTCTTGCCAAAGTCCGGAGGGATAATGACGGCTGCTCGCGCTTTCCCACTGTCCAGATACCCCTCAATTTCTTGGTAACCTTGAACGTAGTTATCGGGATCCATATACTGAGTATTTCGAATGGAAGTAATCAATTCCCTGCTATCGGCCGTTTGGGCTTGGTCCCAAACTACCGTGGGAAGATGCTCAACATTCGTGTTGATGGCATAGCCAAAAATGATCAGCATCACAATCGGCAAGGCTATGGCCATGATTAGGCTGGCACGATCTCGAAGAATATGAATGAATTCCTTCTTCAGGACCGCTCCAAAACGCACCCAGACAAAGCGTTGCATTAGCCTCGCCCTCCTTTTTTCAGAGCCAGGTTGCGAGGGTCATCCGAGGCTTCATGTTCGACATAATAGATGAAGAGATCATCCAAATTATCCTTCGCTTCACTTTTCTTCATATCCTCAGGAGATCCAAAAGCGATGAGTCGTCCGTAGAAGACAAAGCCCAGATAATCGCACGTGTCCGC
This sequence comes from Desulfosporosinus sp. UBA5188, assembly GCA_002413075.1. Taxonomy (GTDB): domain Bacteria; phylum Bacillota; class Desulfitobacteriia; order Desulfitobacteriales; family Desulfitobacteriaceae; genus Desulfosporosinus. The sequence continues at coordinate 34,279 of DHWG01000170.1, forward strand.
TTCATCCATGTAGTGGGTGCTGACCAGAACCGTCATACCCTCTTTCGCCAGCTTATGAATCAAGTCCCAGAACACTCGTCGGGTGACGGGGTCCACCCCAGCTGTTGGTTCATCAAGGATGAGCAGTTGTGGATTATGGAGCAAAGCACAGCCTAAGGCCACCCGTTGCTTCCAACCACCAGAGAGCGCAGCGACCAGTTGTGACGTTCTGTCTCCCAAGCCGATTAGTTCAATGACCCGCGTTTTCTCGGCTCGAGCCATCTTCCCCTGGAGGTTGTATACCCCAGCATAAAAATCAAGATTCTCGCCCACTGTTAAATCATCATATAAACTAAATTTTTGGGACATATAACCGATCCGTTGTTTGATTTCCTCAGGTTGAGTCAGGACGTCAAAACCAAGCACGGTTGCTTGACCCTCAGTCGGCACCAAGACGCCACATAACATACGAATAATCGTCGTCTTACCGGACCCATTCGGTCCGACAAAACCCATTATTTTTCCGGGAGGGATCTGAAAAGTTACCCCTTGAACCGCCGTATAGTTTCCAAACCGTTTGACCAAGCCCTGACAATCGATGGCCAAATTCATGTTCCTCACTCCTCTATTGCAGGGTCACATCTGCCGGCATACCCGCTTTTAATTGTTCTTTACCTTCGGTAATACGGATTTTGACGGCATAAACCGTAGTGGTTCTTTCTTCTTTTGTTTGTACATTTTTAGGTGTGAATTCGGCCTGGTTGCTAACGTATAGAATTTCTCCATTAAACGTTTTATTCGAGTAAGAATCCACAGCAATAGAAACTGTCCCGCCCACTTTCACCTGGTTTAGCTTGGCTTCGGGGATAAATACTTTGATCCATAGATCATTGGGGTCAAGAATCGTGACCAGCGTTGTTCCGGGGTTAACAACTTGACCTAACTGGACATGCTTGTAGATCACCTGACCACTGGCTGGGCTCTTAATCGTTAATTTGGATAACGTCAGTTCTGCCGCTTTAACAGATTGAGCGACGATATCGACGGCCGCTTGTTGCGCCTTAATGGTGGGCTGTGTATTACCCGCTAAAGCTTGGTCGATGCTAGCCTGAACGGCGTTAACATTAGCCAGTGCCCCCTGATACTGAGCTTTGACGGTATCGCGTTTGTTGCGCTGCGCATCCACCATCTGTTGACTTATGGCATGATCATCCAAGAGTTTTTGATTATCTGTAAGGTTATTCTCTTCGAACTTTACATTGAGAGCCAGTCCCGCTGCATTGGCGTTCGCTTGAGCCAACAAGCCCTTAAGGCGGCGGATTTCTTCCGACCGCGCCCCTCCCATGAGATCATCAAGTTTGGCCTGTGCCTGAATCTGTTGGGCCTTAGCGGTCTCTAAGGAAATTTTCGCCTGACTGTCCTCCAGTTTGGCAACGATGTCACCAACTTTGATCGTTTGACCTTCCTGAAGCGGTAAGTCAACGATCCGACCGCCCAACTCAGGTTGCACCGGAAGATCCGTCCCTTCAATGGTCCCGGAATACGTAATAGTCGCAACGGGGCGGTTCATATACTGGTTCCCCAAGAAGATTGACAGGCTGATAATTGCCAGAACAACAACAATGACTACAAGTTTCTTTTTCATACTTTCTCCTCCCGCTCCCTAAGACTCAAGACTGTGCCATGAGCTCGTTCTTCTTTTCTAACGCGCCAGACCATGCAAAAAGAGATCAAGAATATTACCCGCGGCCTCATCCATAGTTCGTTCCGGAGATAAACCTAACATAACATGACCAAATAATCCGTAAAACATGACCATCCCCATAAAACTCCGCATAGTGGGCAGAAACGGTAGGTCTTTAAAATCTCCCCGCTCGACTCCTTTTTCAAACCAAGGCCTTATAATGCTTATCCCCTGCCCTAAGACTCCTTTAAACAACGCCTCCCGGACTTCGCTGTGATACTGTGCTTCTGCAAACATGAGACGAATTAGAGCGTCGTTTTCCTTGATGAGTCCCAAACGGTTCCACAGAAAACACCGGAAAAATTCCGTCGGTGTATCCCCTACGTGTTCTTTGTCGAGCTGAATCAACCCTTCTAGAACTTTAGGCTCTAAAACGGCAATCAGCAAGTCCTTCTTGGTGGGAAAATGTCGGAAAATCGTCCCTTCTGCGACTCCTGCTGCACGAGCTATTTCTGCTGTCGTTGAGCCATTATAGCCTTTTTTAGCAAAGATTTTGAGGCCTGCTTCAAGGATATCTTGTCGCCTTTGTTCCACTGTTTTTCTTTTTTGATTTCCGTGTATTTTAGTATCTCGGTTTGAGTTCATAGGGTCCTCCAAAATTCTAGAATTCACAAATTAAATTTTAATGAGTGATTACTCACTTATAGAATAACACATGTAAAATTTATGTCAATCTCAATTAAATAACGGGTATCTTTCTAGGCGCGAATTTTGCGTATAACGCAAAATAGGAAAGATCTGCGCCAACCTTCCAGAAAAGTCCAAAGCGCCTGCGTTCTCTGGGTTTTTCAAAATACATCAAAAGGAAACCGCGAGCTTAATG
>DHWG01000170.1:37037-47440 GCA_002413075.1 Desulfosporosinus sp. UBA5188
CATTAAGCTCGCGGTTTCCTTTTTGACAAATGCTCTCAATATTCGTTCTTTTGGCTGAAGTGTTGCGTTTTTACAACATGTAGCTATAGTGATACTGCAATGAGGCTTATAATTTCTCAGCCAAACCTTGTAAATGTTGAGCCGTTTGAGTGAGTGATTGTATCGAAGCTCCTATTTCCTCAATTGCCGCCAAGGCATTTTGCGTATGATCACTAAATTTCTCTAGTTTTGACACCATACTACCGAGCATTTCTTGCATACCACGCATCATTTCCTGGATTTCCGCCGCCGATCCCGCGCTATTAACAGCCATCTTTTGGATTTCCGTCGCCACAACACTAAACCCTCTACCGACTTCACCGGCCCGCGCAGCTTCAATCGAAGCATTCAACCCTAAGAGTTTCGTGTTTTTAGCAATAGAATTGATATATTGTACCACCTTTTCTGTTCTAAGGGATTTTTCATGCACACTGTGGGAACCAAGAGCTATTGACTGCCCCGATTCTGCAAGGTTCTGCACTGTGTGGCTGATCTGTTCCATCGCAATCGACATTTGTTGCAGACTCGTAGCCAGTTCATATGACGTTTCTTTTAACTCCTCACTGATATGGTTTAGTTCAGTAGGGACACCCACGGACATTCCTCCGATTACTTGGCCATCAACGATCAGGGGAAAAGCCACTGCATAATACGGAATTCCCAAAACTTCAGCACCGATCTCCTTGACAACACTTTTTCCAGTTTTCAGGGCTGTCTCCGCTGATGAACCTTTAACGATTAAATCACCTAGATTTACATCCCATGAAACTCGTTCTCCGCGTAATATACCCTGATACTTTTCCCGATCATAAACCACCACAGAACCCTTCTTGAAAATGACCTCATACACCAATGGCATTATTTGAAGTAATAGTTCAATCATTCCTCTTGCACCTCCACTAGTCGAAGTCCTTTCATGAAAATCAGTGACTCTGATTAGGAAAAAACAGGTATAACAATACCCGTAGTACAAGTGAACCTACGGGTATTGTTATACGTAAATTTGTAAAATTAATTAGACGAAATGCAAAATGCTTTGGAAAAAGATGAGTACAAAGACGGTTGCTGTTTTAATGAGGGTCATCACAAAGATATCTTTATAAGATTGTTTATGAGTTAGACCAGCAATCCCCAACAGTGTGATGACTGCACCGTTATGGGGTAATGTATCCATTCCGCCAGAAGCCATGGAAGCGACACGGTGAAGTAATTCAGGGCTAACATTAGTTCTTGCAGCCCAGTCCAAGTAATGCTTACCAAACGTATCCAAGGCAATGCTCAACCCACCTGAAGCTGAACCCGTGACCCCAGCCAAAGTGTTAACGGTCACTGCTTCTGATAACAAGGGGCTACCCCCTCCGTTAATACCCATCAAAGCGTGAGCGATTGTTTGAAAACCAGGCAGAGATTTGATAACATTACCAAATCCTACTTCTGAGGCGGTATTCATGACCGCGAGCAGAGAACCAATGGCACCCAGGTTGATTGCTTTGGCAACGTTCCCTTTAATACGACGAGGGTTAATGACGAAGGCAAGAGCGATACCAACTACTAGAGCAATCATAAGTGCCCAGTTATTCATCGTCCCCAAAACCCCTGTTTTGGGGATATTGTAAGGGGCTTGAGTGACCCATGAGGCGATATTCCAACTTGGAAACACTAACTTTTGCAAAACGAGAGTGACCACAAGCACTGAAATCAATGGCAGCGCAGCTAACAAAGGATTAGGCAAGTTGCCATCTTCAACAATTTCAGGTTCATTTTTATGATTATCCCCATAACCTTCCCCTGCAGCTTGGGCTTTACGTTTTCGCCACTCTAAATAAACCATACCAGCGACTAATACCATGATAGCACCTAATGTACCAAAAACAGGAGCGGCAAAAAGATCTGTGTTGAAAAACTTCATCGGGATAGAATTCTGAATCTGGGGTGTTCCTGGGAGGGCATCCATGGTGAAGGTGAAGGCCCCCAAGGCGATTGTTGCGGGAACAAGCCGTTTAGGAATATCTGCTTCCTTAAAGATCGAAGCTGCAAACGGGTAAACGGCAAACGCTACAACGAAGAGACTGACCCCACCATAGGTAAGAATCGCAGCGGACAAGACGACAGAAAGCATGGCTTGTTTTTTCCCCAGCTTATTGACGATCGCTTTGGCAATGGCTTTGGCCGCGCCCGATTCTTCCATGACTTTACCGAAAACGGCACCCAGCAAGAAGAACGGGAAGTAAACCTTTAAATAGTTCGCTAAATTGGGCAGGAATATTTCCGTATAGGTCGGCATAATAGCCATTCCAGAAAATACGGCCGCTAGTATTGCAAAAACAGGCGCGAAGAAGATCACTGAGAAGCCACGATAAGCCATGAACATTAAGAGTCCTAGGCTCAAGAGAATTCCTATAACTGCCATTCAAAACACCTCCATCAATTTTACACGTTTTAGGTTTAAGAGATTTTATCAATTACGGGACACCCAGTTCTATAAGTGGGTGTACCGATTTCCACTTCAGTGGGGGTAGACTCCCCCACCGAAGCCTCGATGTTCAGCTTTAGCTGAACGAGTTCAGTCTGGGTGTTTATCTTTCAACAACCATTGCGGTGCTTGATCTAAATGTAACTTCCGCCATTAATATCCAGCACCGCACCTGTGATATAGGCAGAGGCGTCTGATGCTAAGAACAGCGCTGCGTCCGCGACTTCCTCTGGTTCGGCAAAACGCCCTACGGGAATCGAGGTTATCAGTGCCTTTAACTGCTCTGCAGGGTATTTATTCATCATGTCCGTATTGATATATCCCGGTGCCAAGGCATTACAGGTAATTCCCTTAGTCGCATTTTCAACAGCCGTAACTTTGGTTAACCCAATCAGCCCGGACTTAGAGGTTGCGTAATACCCGGTCCCAAAAATGCCTATACGAGCTGTCAGCGAGGAAAGATTCACAATTCGTCCGTAACCTTGCGCGCGCATTGACGGAAGGACTGCTTTCGTGCAGATAAATGGTCCTGTCAGATTGACCGCCATGACTGCTTCCCAGTTAGCTAGATTCCCTTTATGAAGGAGGCCGTCTCGATTGATCCCGGCGTTATTAACGAGAATATCGACCCTTCCGAACCTCGCGATAACCTTTTCTACCATACTGTTCACTTCGTCTTCTTTGCTGACATCTGCCAGGAAAAGCTCTGCCTCAACGCCTATATCCCTAAGTTCTTCGACTGTTTTCATCGCCTTGGCCTCATTAAACGAAATATCATTCACCACAATTTTTGCGCCTTCACGGGCGAAAGTAAGCGCAATGGCTTTACCTATTCCCTGGCCGCCCCCTGTGATTAAGGCCACTCTATCTTTAACTTTCATTTTGCTGCACACCTTCCATTCACTTCATCGCTAATTTTCATGAGTTCTGGATAAAACAATTTCGAATCCATCGTTCTTAAAGTATCAGAGATAATGGGTGTAAATTCCATCAGAGCCAAGATGTCTTTTTCCAGATCCATGCCAGGTGCGATCTCTTCAAGCACGAGACCCAGTTCTCCTAAGGAAAAAACAGCCCTTTCCGTAACGTATAACACCCTTTGCCCTTTCTTACGCGCGTAGTTTCCGCTGAACGTGATATGCTCAACATCATGGATTAACTTAGAAATTTTCCCTTCTTGTTGAATGACGAGCTCACCATCCTGAACTTCCACCTTTAGTCCATTGGCTGTAAAGGACCCGCAAAAGATCACTGTTTTTGCAGTTTGGGATATATTAATAAATCCGCCAGCTCCGGCAATGCGCGTCCCAAATTTACTAACATTGACATTGCCATGTCTGTCACATTGGGCCATCCCCAGCACCGCGATATCCAATCCGCCACCATCATAAAAATCAAACTGATACGGTTGATCGATAATGCAGTCTGGATTAAAACTTGCTCCAAAGCTTGCGCCTCCAGCGGGTACCCCTCCTATAGGGCCTGATTCCACCGTCAACACAAATTGTTCTAAGCTCCCTTCCTCCGCAGCCACCGACGCTACCCCTTCAGGTACTCCGATTCCTAGATTGACAATCGCTTCTGGGGTAACTTCCAGGAAAGCCCTTCTGGCCATAACTTTACGTTCATCAAGAGGGATGGCTTTGAGCTCTGTTAAGGGAAATCGTATCTCTCCACTGTAAGAGGGGTTATATTGCTCCCCGAACGACTGCATATGAAATTCAGGCCGACTTGAGATGACCACCGCATCCACTAAAATGCCAGGAATCTTGACATCTCTGGCCTTGATACTTCCTGCTTGAACAACCCGTTCCACCTGTACGATGACGATGCCACCACTATTTTTGACGGCTTGGGCAATGGAGAGACCTTCAAGGGTGAGAGCTTCTCTTTCATACGAGATATTCCCAAATTCATCAGCTGACGTTCCTCTTATGAAGGCAACGTCAATGGGGAAGGAATGATAGAGCAGATACTCTTTACCCTTAAAACTTGTTAGTTCCACCAAATCCTCCTGGGTGACGTTATTTAGCTTTCCTCCGCCATTACGCGGATCGACGAAGGTCTCCAAGCCAATATGGGTTAACGTTCCAGGCTTCCCAGCGGCAATATCTCGGAAGAGATGGGTTATAACCCCCTGGGGAAAATTGTAAGCTTCTATCTTATTCTCCACCGCCATCTTCCCTAACTTTGGCGCAAGATTCCAGTGTCCACCCACAACACGTTTTAGAAGACCTTCATGGGCTAAATGGTTCATTCCGCGATCTTTGGCATCCCCCTGCCCTGCCGCATAAACCAAGGATAAATTATTGGGTGTACCCGTCTCAACAAATCTCTTTTCCAAAGCCGTCGTTAATTCCTCTGGGTGTCCAATGCTTACAAATCCATCAATGGCCACCATACTTCCGTCTTGAATCAACGCCACTGCTTCAGCTGCCGTTAAGACTGCCTTCTTCATAATTTCCCTCCTTTAGATGTTCGAGGTTAAACACCCCATTGGTTTTTCCGCATAGTGCAGAAAACATTAAATATACAGATAACTTATTTATATGCAATACTTATGCCAAGACTAATAAACACCTGTAATCCGTATTTTTAAGGGGTTTTTCAGTAATAAACGTCCATAAAAAGCCACTTATGTGTAGCTACTAAGCTACACATAAGTGGCTTTTTAATGTAAAAGTCCACACGTTCCTTCATCCTAGCAACCCTGTAGCAATACTGCTACGTGTTGCGATATCACCATACTATCTTTCACCTTCCGCTCCGTCTAAGCCGTATTTTTCCATTTTTCGGTATAGATTGGTCCGATGAATTCCCAGAATTTCCGCGGCATTACTTTTATTACCACCTGTTGTCTCAAGAGCCTTCAAAATGGCCTTGCGCTCTGCCTCCGCCATTTCAAGGGCTAAGGGCTGCAGTAAGGTATTTCCTCGCCGTCCCTGTAAATCTTGAAGATATAAGGGAAGATCTTTAAGCTGAATGATACTTCCTTCCACAACATTGATGGCTCTTTCAATAGCATTCTGAAGTTCACGAACATTTCCAGGCCAGGCATAAAGCTGAAATAGTTCAATAACCCGACGATCGAGCTTTCTTAAGGGTAACCCCAGTTCGTGTTGGAATTTCGCCAAAAGATGTTCACTTAAAAGTAGGACATCCCCCTCTCGCTCTCGTAGAGGCGGTATCGTCACCGTAAAAACGTTGAGCCTATAATATAAATCGCGGCGGAATTCCCCTTTTCCAATCATTTTTTCCAGGTCTTGATGGGTCGCTGCTATAACCCGGATATCCAGTTGCTGCAACCGATTACTTCCGACTCTTTCGACTTCTTTTTCCTGTAAGATCCGTAAAACTTTGGCCTGCATCGTGAGCGGAAGATCACCGATCTCATCTAAGAAGATTGTCCCTTTATTGGCCAATTCAAACTTTCCTGGTTTACCGCCTTTCTTGGCTCCGGTAAAGGCCCCTTCTTCATATCCGAAAAGTTCTGCCTCCAAAAGCTCCGACGGAATTGCTCCACAGTTCACCCTTACAAACGGTTGGTAAAGGCGCGTACTTGCGGCATGAATGGCATGCGCAAAGATCTCTTTACCGGTTCCACTCTCACCACGCAAAAGTACAGTAGCCTTCCCTTGAGCCGCCTTCTCCGCCAAACCTTTCGTCCGAGTAATCGATAGACTTTGCCCAATAATGTTACTAAATGTGTAGCGAAATTTCTGGTAGTGTTTTAATTCCTTCTCATAAAACTTTAGCTTGTTCTCCAATAAATCTAACTTTTCTGCCAAAGTACGAAGTTCCCTAACATCACGAAACATAACCTTTCCCACTGCACCAATAATTTTTCCTTCTTCTCTCAAAGGAAGTCGCATAACCATGGCTTCCTTACCATTAATGTCCATAATTTCTCCGATTTCTGCGATTCCAGTCTGGGCAACTATATGCATGCGACTTTTTGGTAGAATCTCAGTACAGTGATGGCCAACCGCCTGCTCTTGCTCAATATTCAAGAACCGACAGTAACTCTTCGTAATTCGGGTTATATTTCCATGAGAGTCTACAACCATAACCCCATCATAAGCCTGTTCAAAAATGCTTTCCAAGTTGGTAAGGCTATTTTGAGTATTATCTAAACGTGATAATACATTTTGTAAGTCACTACCATCTTGAAAAAAGGCCACCGCTCCTATTGTGTCACCGTTTTGATTTATAGGGGAACGGTTCGCAATAAACATTCGTCCCCCTATGAACAACTGCTCTGAGTTGGGTTCGCCATCCTGTATTACGCAGTTGAGCTTAGTATTCGGAATAACCTCAGTAATTTTCTGGTCCATAATTTCTTTCACATCTAACTCAATATATTGAGCGGCAACTGGGTTACAATAACAGACAGCATCCTGATTATTAATCACAATAACGCCAGCCTTCATGGCCTGAAAAACCTGGTCAAGTTTTATTTCATTTGTCTTCATGTTATCTCCTCCCATAACGTAAGGAAAAGTAAAATCTTCTTTACGAAGTCCCTAATTGCTCCAATCTTCTAAATAGTTGTTATACTCAAGTATATAACATGGTTGTCCAAATCTAAACCCTCGTTTGTCGGCTATTTTTGGACACTCTGTAACCTTGTCTAATTTCATAGGCCATTATATAATTATATATTAAGCTAAAGTCAGGAGGGATTCATCAATGACGACCCCTAAAACTGCATTAATTTCTAAAAATCCACTTTCGAGGCTTAGCAAGTCCTTACTATGGGGATTGTTGATAAGTATTTTACTTCTTGCTCTATTTACCAAATTGAGCGAAGATCTTCTTTATAATGAGCTTGGAACCTTCGACAGGATTGTCGGAGAACTGATCAGAGGATTCGCTACGCCTAGTTTAACAAGCGTTGCCGTAGTCATCACCAATTTAGGCTCAGCTTATATTGAGATTGGCTTGACTGTTTTAGTTGGTGGTTTCTTGTGGTTCCGTTTAAAGCATGTCTGGGAAACAAGTCTTCTGGCGATCAGCTTAAGTGGCGCTTGGCTTCTCAATACTATTCTAAAAGACCTATTTCATCGCGCTCGACCGGATATTGTTCACCTTGCCAATGCCGGTGGATATAGTTTCCCAAGCGGCCATGCCATGGTCTCCGCTGCCTTCTATGGCGTGGTTGGATATTTAGTTTGGATCAATCTCAAAAATCGCTCTAAGCCTTCATGGTATGTTATAGTCTTCACCTTTGCGCTGATCTTGGCCATTGGAATTAGCCGCATTTACCTTGGAGTACATTTTGCCAGCGACGTTATCGCCGGATATGCAGCTGGGGGAGTGTGGGCAATTGCTTGCATTATTGGTTTAAAAGAAATTCGATATTATAAAAGTAAAAAATGATAATTGGATAAGGAGACAAAATTATACTATTGAATTGTACTAATTTTAATTTAGTTATGACTATAATTGCATGATCAGCCTAAGTAGTGTAGAATATCTTTATTAGCTTGTGCAATGTAGAACAATTGTATATGGCACTTTCCGGCAAGGCCCTTAACGAAACCAATAAAATATTTAGGAGGTTTACTATGAGTTTTGAAATTAATAAAAGTGTCACTTATGTAGGAAAAATCGACTGGGAATTGAAAAAGTTTCACGGTGATGAACTCTCTACCCACAAAGGTTCCAGCTATAATTCTTACCTTGTCCGGGACGAAAAGATAGCCCTCATCGATTGTGTTTGGGCACCCTTTGCTAAAGAATTTGTCGCTAATTTGAAGCAAGAGCTTGATTTAAAGACCATTGATTATATTATTTGTAATCATGGTGAACCCGATCACAGTGGGGCTTTGCCAGAATTAATGAAGGAAATCCCCAATACCCCTATTTATTGTACGGCCAATGCCATTAAATCGTTAAAAGGTCAGTACCATCAAGATTGGAACTTCATACCCGTTAAAACGGGGGATAAACTAAATCTTGGATCCAAAGAATTTATTTTCATTGAGGCCAGAATGCTTCATTGGCCTGATACGATGTTCACCTACTTGACTGGCGATAATATATTGTTCAGCAACGACGGATTTGGTCAGCATTTAGCTTCTGAGCATATGTTTAATGACTTAGTTGATCCAGCCGATTTATATCATGAAGCCCAAAAATATTATGCAAATATATTAAATCCGTTCAGTAAAATGGTTGAGAACAAAATCAAAGAAATCTTAAGCCTCAACCTGCCTGTTGATATGATTTGCCCAAGCCATGGCGTCATATGGCGGGATAATCCTTTGCAAATTGTCCATAAATATATGGAATGGGCTACGGCTTACCAAGAAAATCAAATCACCCTCATTTACGATACTATGTGGAACAGTACCCGTCAGATGGCCGAAAAAATAGCCTTTGGCATAAGAATGAGTGATCCTGACGTGACGGTTAAATTGTTTAATGCTAATTCTACCCATGCCGATAAAAACGACATCATTACTGAAGTCTTTAAATCCAAGGCAATACTGGTTGGTTCACCGACCATTAATAAAGGCGTATCGTTTGCCGTCGCCGGAATACTAGAAATGATTAAAGGATTAGCGTTTAAGAACAAAAAGAGCGCTGCCTTCGGTAGCTACGGTTGGAGTGGTGAAGGCAACAAACTCATTTCAGGTGAATTAGAACATGGCGGTTTTGAACTACTAAACGAAGGGCTAAAAGTAACCTGGAATCCGGATGACGAGAGCTTCATTAAGTGTCAAGAGTTCGGTCAGAGCATTGGACAAGCGCTTAAGTAAAGTAACTCATAAATTGAGGTCATATAGGTCGTAATGATCTACACCCAAAGAACAGAGAACCTGCATGTTGCTGGTTCTCTGTTCTTGTATTCGGTGGAGATTGTCCCTTTCTGATTAAATATCCCATGATTTGGTTACTATATATTGGGAGGTGATAACTATGAAGAGTCCTGAAGTAAAATGCAATGTAACAGAATGTACGTACAATGAACAATCAAAACTTTGTAACGCAACAAGTATTCAAGTAAATAAGCACCACTCTAATGCAACATCCACTGAGGCAACAGATTGTGGTACATTTAAGGTACGCTAGTCACTAGTCTCTGGTAACTAATAAAGCAGGGGAAGCATTTAAGAACGCTTCCCCTGCTTTATTGACCCTCATTTAGAACAATCACACTTACCCTTACTTGTTGTGCAGTCTCCGCAGCAAGTGCTTCCACCTTTGCGCATGCGAACTATTGTTCGAACCATAATATAAACTGTAATCCCAACTATTATGCCGCCTAAAATCCAATTAATCATTTCATCACCCTTTTATTATTTTTATCCAATTCATCAACTAAAACCCATTAACTTTCCTACACGGAAGATAAGAAATGCTACGATCCAAGCAACGCCTGTTGAGTACCCTACGGTAATTAACGTCCACTTCCAGGAATTCATTTCCCTTTTGATGGTGGCAAAGGCTGCCATGCACGGCATGTAAAGTAGGGAAAACGCCATAAATGCATAAGCTGTTAAGGGGGTAAACGATGCTTGCAGAGCTGTTATCAGGTCCATTGAACCCGCTGTAGCTTCTGACACTCCATGTAAGATACCCATAGTGGACACAACGGCTTCTTTTGCTACAAAACCAGTGATCAACGCAACGGCCGATTTCCAGTCTCCAAAACCGAGAGGCGCAAAAACAGGGACAATGGTTTTACCGATGGCCCCAAGCATGCTATCTCCCGGGTCCACCACCGCTTGGAAGGAAAAATTAAAGTACTGTAGAAACCAGATCACAACGGCTACTGAAAAGATAATCGTCCCTGCTTTTTTAACAAACCCTTTTCCCTTGTCCCACATGTGAATCATTAAACCTTTGAGTGTGGGAATTCTATAGGGAGCATTCCTGTAATGAA
>DHWG01000042.1 GCA_002413075.1 Desulfosporosinus sp. UBA5188
TACAGTGATGTGTTATTACAAAGCGATATTCAACCTCCGAGTGCATGGGCAGGTAAAGCTACAGATTCAACTAAGCCACCCTTTTCAGATAAACTTATGATGTATTTAACCAGTTTAATATCCAGCACATCAATAGGCTTCACTGCGATAGGTACATCTTTTAGTATGAGAAGTGATTTACATATTAAACTTGCACTTATTGCAAAGGATGCATTTGATTATGCTAAAGAGGGCTCAAAAATAATGATTGCACATAAATGGATGGAAGAGCCTCCTCAAATGGAAGATAGAAATCAGCTTACAAAATAAATAAAAGAATAAATATTATGATTCCTATAAAGGGAGCCGGATCGTGGACCCGCCTATAACGAATCTTTTTTTGCTCAATTCCTGCCACATTGTTTTGGCCGTTCGTCGCTGCTTACGAGGCAACGTTTTGTTCTCATCAATCATGATGAGTAGTTCTTTTTCCAAGGCCTGGCGCAAAGGTGGATCAACCTTTGACGGGGGGCTTCCTAAGGCATCATGAGGGATTTCACCTTGGCAATATTTTTTGACGCTCTTGCGGCTGCATCTAAGTATGCGAGCAATGTGCCTCTCGCTATGGCCTTCGTTATACAACCGCCGGATTCTCTTGTAAAGGCCTAGTTCAATGGCCATGATCGCAAAACTCCTCTGTTTTCCCTGGGGAAACATTGTCCCAATTAGCTTTAGTTAATTCTGTAAATCGACTGAGAGCCTGGGTACACTGCTTAAGCATGGGCAAAATTGGCGACCTATCTTCTAAGGTAAGCATCGCCAACAAGTCTTCTGCCTCGCCACTCAGTCTAGAAAGCATGGCTAATAGATTGCGTAATTTCTGTATTGCCAATGACTTGGGGTCGGTTTCATCTTTGGCTTTACAACGCCTAGATTTCTCTGATGTCGCCAGCCATCCAAGGGTGGCCTGAGGGTTTTCCAAGACAGCTCTTTTCACTTCTTGGGGAGTCTGAGGATTGTTGTAGGTTGTAACAAGTCGTTCGACGGCCGATTTAGGCAAATGCTCTGTAACCACCTTGCCGGCAAAGGTTTGCTGCACATCACCCGGCATGCGAGCGATTTCCTGTGCGGTATGGGCGCATATCTGCCCTGCCTGAACTAACTCCACCACATTGGTGGCTAGCCGATCCGTTAAAGCTAGGCGTTTGTTAACCCAACTCACTGAACGCCCAAGCATAAAGGCCACTTCGGTCTGGGTCTGACGATGACTGTGACAAAGTTCCTTCAGCAAGAGGCCTTCGCTCAGTGCATTCGCGCTTTGCTTAAGAGAAGACAATAGCAAAGCTAGGCGGGTGGCTTCCCGTGCCTCAATGTGTTCCATCACCACCGCCCGGACTGTGTTCTGGCGCATCTGGGTAAGGACCATTCTTTCGCATTCACCGGCTATGACATGGTAATGTCCATCATCACAACGGCGTACAACCAACGGGTGAATGAGTCCATACTCCCGGATTGCCTTTTCACAGCGTTCCATTTCCCTATTGCCTACTGAGAGTGCGAGGACATGGTTCCCTTGGATGGCTTTCACGGGGATTTCTTCAAGTTTGCTACGGGTTTTATCCATCGCTGCACCTCCTTAGCTTAAAAGTAGCAAGGATGTTGGTGCAGCGCTCTATTTTATGAAAAATTAGGCAATTTTTACGCTTATGTGTTTAAGAGCATAAAAGGAATTATGTGCCGAGTCAAGTTATGTGCTGAGTATCAGCTAGAACCCTGACTTAGCTTATTAACTCATTAAGTTTCGACACATAACAACAATTCCATTTTTTTGCTATTATGAAAGTAAAAAGGTGGAATTTCGTATGGACATTGATGTGCAAACCATTAAACTTACTGGTTTCGAGGATTATCTTATCAAGAAGGGTCATTCCGCAAAAGTTGTTCTGATCTATACACGAAAAGTAGGAAAATTCTTAAGTAGTAAAGGTGCAAGTTCTGCCCATGTATACATCATGAAGAACTTAAGAAGGCCATATCTGAATATACGGAAAGCATTCCGTTATCATTCCAAAAGGCTACGATTCAGGCTGCACTTCATGCTTATTATCTATACATCAGTGGTAAGCAGTTTATAAAACGAATGTATACCAAGGATTACGATATGGATATAGCCATCGAAGTAGAAATCGACCGATTTAGAAAGTATTTATTTGAAGTAGCCGGACTGAGTAATAGTACAGTCATTGATCAGTGCAATACTGTCAAGGCATTTCTCTACAGCAGTTTCCCGGAAAAGAATTCTTCATCTGAGGAAATTACAGCAGATCATATTCGTATTTATTTTACACATTCCCTTCGGCATCTTTCCGCTGGATCCAAAAAGACTATCATTTCTAGAATAAGAAGCTATATCAGATTCCTCCAGTTCGCAGATGGGTTTCACTCCGATGAAATTTTGAAACTGCCGATGACATCACCTGTATGGAACCAAGCAGCGCTGCCCAAATATATAACCGAGGCCGATACAGGCCGACTCTTAGCCACATATGACCGAACTAAACCAACCGGTATCCGTAATTATGCTATCGCAAGATGCTTGAAGGATCTGGGATTGCGATCTTCAGAAGTCGCAGGACTGTCACTGGATGACTTTAACTGGATACTAGGCACCGTCACAATAAAGAAAACGAAGTCTCATTCCGAAAGAACTCTTCCATTACATGCAATTACAGGCCAGGCTATCGAAATGTACATGTTGCATTCGCGCCCTGCCACACTGGAAAAGATTCTATTTGTAAGAATGAAGAACGAAAAAGGTCATGCGATGGGGCCTTCACAGGTGCGTGAAACAGTACGAAGTGCTGCGATCAGCGCAGGATTAGATAATTTCACTGGTACCCATATGCTAAGACACGCAGCGGCAAATAGAATGATCAATAGTGGCATAGACCTTAAGACTATCGCGGATGTACTTGGACATAAATCTATAGAGACGACCTGTATATATACAAAACTGAATATCACGCAGCTAAAAGATGTGGCAGCGACATGGCCCGGGGCGAGATCGTGAGCAATAATCTCCTCTCAATGCAGGTTGAAGAATACATTTGCTACAAAAGGGGGCTTGGCTATCAAATTAAAGTTGAAGCTCAGGAATTGAGGCGGTTTGCCGCATACACTGTTTCAATTGGTCATGAAGGATCGCTTACAACAGATGTCACGTTCCAATGGTCTACGCTCAAACCGGATTATTCACAATGGTATATGGCAAGAAGAATGGAAACAATCAGGACATTTGCGAAATACATATGTGTATTCGATCGTATGGCGCAGATGCCGCCAAGAGGGATGTTCGGGAAATGTCACGGGCGAACTACCCCGTATATTTTCACTGAAGATGAAATCTGCATCCTCATGAAGGTCTCCGCAGGATTGTATTCACCTGACGGACTCAGATGCAGAACAATACCTGTTGCAATCGGCCTTCTATGGTCAACAGGTATGCGCCCGAGCGAAACATGCCAATTGCTGGACGAAGATGTTGATTTGAACAACAGGCTGATCACTATAAGAAAAACCAAATTTTCAAAAAGTCGGATTCTTCCGTTACATGAAACTGTGATATCTGAACTTAAGGCCTACGTGACTGATAGAGATGAATCAAGAAAGAGTTTCGTAGATCGACATTTCCTAATTACGACAGGAAGCCGTGGATTAGGGTTGCGTGATTTGGAGTATGCACTTCAGATAATCAGAGATAATCTTCTGACTGGCACCAAAGAGTGGAACAGACGCCCTCCAAGATTGTACGATATGAGGCATTCCTTCGCTTGCAATACACTGCTAAACTGGCATAAAAACGGTATAAAAGTAGACAGCAAGATACTCTATCTTTCGACTTATGAATATGGAGGAAATGAATGCGGACACTGTCATAGGATTCTTGAATTATCTGGAGAACAACAGGAAAAATAAATGCAGGACAGTAAACCACAGACTTGCTGCCATAAAGGCCTTTATGGAATACGTGTCATATGAAAGCCCAGAATATCTGGAGATCGTACGGAAAGTCAAGTGGATTCCTTTTCGTAACGTAGAGAAAAAAGACGTCTGCTATCTGACCAGAGAAGAAATGGATTCGCTTCTCGATGCTTGTGAAACCGCAACTCCACAGGGAAGACGAGATTATCTCATGCTACTTCTTCTGTACAACTCTGGGATGAGAGTTTCGGAGATGATATCGATTAAAGGGAAAGATGCACTCATAACTGGCAATGGCCTGTGTCATCTGAGAATCATGGGAAAAGGAAGAAAGGAACGAACCGTGCCTTTGTGGCTGACGACCACAAAGTGTCTTGTTGGGTACATGCACGAGAACGGAATTCAACGCGACGATTATCTACTATCCGGCAGAAATGTTGAACATCTGACGCGATCAGGTGTACGTTACAGAATAGACAGTATTGTCAAGAGAGTATCTACGCACTGTCAGTCATTGCAAAATAAGTCAGTGTCACCCCACGTATTTCGTCATTCGACCGCAATGAGCCTGCTCCAATCAGGAATCGACATTTCAACGATCGCAATTTGGCTTGGACATGAAAGCATTGAAACTACTCACAAATATATGGTAGCCGATATAAAGCTAAAAGAAAATGCGTTAAAGAAACTTCATGAACCAGAATCGAGTCATGCAAATCAGAGATATCATGCTACTGATGATATCCTCCAATTCCTAAATTCATTGTGATTGGTATGTTATGTGCTGAAAACACACCAGAAACAGCCGAGTTCATTGTAGCAAAGATGTCGGTTGAAGATTCAGCACATAACCTGACTCGGCACATAATTCTTGCCTATACAAGAAAACGACCTGTTTGTGTAAAGTATTGATACGCTAACCAACTGCCGAACTCAGGGGGAGCCCGCAGTGCAGGACCAAGTAGCCCATTTAATCGTTCAGCCAATGCACATTGCTGTTTATCCCAATGGTTTCGAGGGACAAACTGAGAGATGGTTGAGCCCCAGTCATTGATGATCTGAGCCCCATACTGAATAAGGAAGGGTAAGATAGGATAAAGCTTAGGCAAAAAACGACAAAGGGTGGAGTGGCTAAAGGTGGATAACCCAAAGACATGAATAACTTTTTGGGCGGTTGATCGCATACTTTCCCCGCTAGAGAGATACCAAGCTACAGCGTTGAGATAAACAAACACAGGATAGGGACGGTTCGGGAGCTTAAAGGACGGCCAGATCAGCTGGTAACCACCATCGTTCATATGTAGAATGGGACATTGGAGAGTGAATTGACGGTGATGTATTATTAGAAGATATTGTTTGTTCTTTTTGATGACCGTTCCCTGTTTAATGAACTCCTGCAATTCATCCGAGCTGAATACCTGGACTTCTTGGGGAAGTCTATTTTTTAAATTGACGGTAGATATTTTAAGTGTTATATTCATCTTGCTGGTGGTTCTTTGGTGAAATTGGTGTTTTTGCTTCGCAACAAAAATCTACCATCTTTTCACTCAAATTTCCATCAGTATTTTTATATTATTACTGCGGTCCCCAAGTTAATGAGCGCAAAAAGAAAAGGACCACGCAAGTGGTCTCCGATTATGCGAGCATTGGGTGCCATTTCGGTATCCTTCGAAGTGAGCGAATCCAAAGAGAAACATGAATCGCTCAATAGGAATGTAAATAAATATTATCTTATGAAATATAAAGGAGTTGTTGTCTTTATGCAATTATGGTACTTGTGGGCGCATGGTGCTACCTTATATGTACAGCCCTTCGCCTACTTTGCTCCTTTATTATCGTTTGCTGCCTTTATTTTTATCGTATATATTATTACAGCGCTGAAACAAGTGGCGGACAATAAAAACTAACATTTATTATGGTAACTTGTGGTTTTTGTCACCGCGTGCCCCGTTAGAAAAACCCGCTTATACCAAGCCAGGGGCGAGTAATATCGACTTTACTTGCCAAATACATAATATATCGTCAATACTCCCCTTTTGAGTCCTATAAAAATGTGGTTATGTTAAGCTCTCTCGTCCGACGAGGGGGCTATTTAATTACTTAAATTAGGCATTATCCTGATTCAGGGGATTTGGTTTTGCCTAGTAGAGAAGAGAGCAGAACACTTGCGAATAATAGACTCTTTATCGGACATATTAAGCGAAGAGAAGAAGGGAAAGGGTATCTATGGAAAGAATCTCAACACATCAATTTATGACACTAAGTGCAGCAGTGATCATGGGCGGAACCTTCCTCCTCATAGCAAGGTTTGTTACTGAAGCTGGTGGGAGGGATGGTTGGATGGCTGTCTTGCCCGCGTTCGCTGTGACAATCCCTTATGGCCTAATGGTACTTTCACTTTCTGCACAGTATCCGCACGAAAATTTGCTGCGAATTTCAGAAACAATCTTTGGAAAATGGATAGGGAAAATTATAGGATTCGTATATATATTAATCTCGGGTTACTATGGTGGATTAGTGTTAGCCATGGTCGGACTCATCTATGAGCAATCCGTTATGCCATTAACGCCTCGTTGGATTTTCTACCTAGGTGGTTTACTGATCGTATTCTACCTGGCAAGCTCTGGAATTGAAGTGTTTGCTCGTTTTTCCGAAGTTATCCTTCCCTTGATTGTGATCGGGTTGGTTTTGAATTTAGCTCTTGTTATACCGCGTATTGAACAAGGAGAACTTCTGCCTATTTTGAGTGATGGCTTAAAACCTCTTTTTTCAGGGGGGCTTAATGTAATACCATTTTCGATGGCCTATATCCTCTTCCTTGGGGGAATCCTTACTTTTCTACCTACCGGTAAGAAAGAGCTTGGCCAATTGAAGACCGGAGTTTGGCGAGCTGCTTTTTTAGTCGGAATTTTAAATACTTTGGTTGTCCTATTTCAAATTCTTGTCTTTGGACCAGTAGAAACTATTCGTTTGTCATTTGGTATACTTGAATTAGGGAATTTGGTGGAAATAAGCCGGACTATTTCGGGGATAGCATCCTTATTTATGGGGGTTTGGCTTGGGGCTGTTGTCATAAAGGTGAGTGCCTTTTTTTATATGACGACTTGGGGCATAGAAACCGTGTTTAAATTGAAGGGGTTAAAATGGAGACTTGCAGTGAGTGCCGTGTTTTTGGGAATAGCTTTCGGTTTTATGAGAGGACCTTCTTTAACTATAGAACTTTCATTCGTGGAAAGTTATCTGATTTCGCCTTTTGCATTCGTTTGGATCCCTACACTTTGGGGAGTCTCGCGCTGGAAGAAAGGGGGCTAGTGTTCGATGTGCCAATAAATAATTTACTTTTTTAAATTTGGGTCCTAGTCACGGTAGAGATA
>DHWG01000057.1 GCA_002413075.1 Desulfosporosinus sp. UBA5188
ATTGACTTTAATTAGCTGGTCTCGGAGTTATCCCACTGAGGGTTTAATCAATTCCTAAGTTACTATTATACCTGATTAATAGACTGACTTCAAATCACAAACTGATTCTCGAGACATCGACCAACGTCAAAAAATCTTTGACCTTTCGAAACATGAACATGTCAGAAAGGTCAAAGATTAAGATTGCATTTATGGTTAAAGAAAACAGGTCAATCAACTATTCATATCGCAGCGCATCGATTGGATTTAATCTTGCCGCTTTCCGTGCAGGATAAATTCCAAAGAAGATTCCCACAGCCGAGGAGAACAAAATTGTTTCTAAAACGACCATCAGTGAAACACTGGGCGTAATACTTATGAAAGAGCCTATTATTTGAGCTGCAAGGATACCCAGCGTCATGCCAATCAGTCCACCGATCACCGATAAAATAACGGATTCAGTGAGGAATTGGACTAATATAGCCTGGGTGGTCGCCCCAATTGCTTTTCTAATACCAATTTCTTGAGTTCTTTCAGTCACAGAAACTAACATGATATTCATCACGCCGATTCCGCCAACTAAGAGGGATATCGCTGCAACAGCACTAATAAATGTGGTAAAGGTCCCTAAGACTTTATTAATTGTTTCCATCATACTTGCTGAATTGGTCGCCTTATATAAATCTGTCGTTTTGTTATCGTGTCTGGCCTGCACAATTTTCAAGGCTTCATTTCCAGCCTGCACGGCAGTTGCTTGTGAATTGGAAGTGACACTCAGCGTGGAAATGTTTGAATCTGTTGGATATAGAGTTTGCAGGAATGTAACAGGTATTGTGACGGACGCTGGCGTACTATCAGCATCTCTGCCAGGGGGCCCGCCCTCACCGCCACCAAACATGCTGCTTGCTTTTGAAACGCCTACAACAATAGCACTTTTACTAGAAGCGACCGGTCCCAATTTAAAGGATTGACCGACTGCATCATCCGTTCCAAATAAAGCTTTTGCAGAGATTTGATCGATGACAACAACCGCTTTACCTTCTTCAACTTCTCTGTCATTCAGAAACCTTCCATAAACAATTTCCACATTACTAATTAAGGCATAATCTGTATTAACGCCGGTAATGTTGGCTGTTTTAGTTTTAGTATCAGTCCTTGCCGTTCCCCTTTTAGAAATTGTTGGAGAGACATACTTAACGGTCTCAACTCTACTTTTTATTTGCTTTGCATCCTCCAGCGTAAAATAATCACTGGTCTGCTCTATTTTAGCTGGATCGACACTAAGTGTCACTGTATTTGCTCCCATTTTTGCAAATTGATCCGTAATATAGTTTTGTCCGCCATTACCAAGAGAAACAATCGTAATGACAGAGCTTATGCCTATGATAATTCCCAGCATCGTGAGAAAAGTTCTCATTTTATTGGAAAGAATACTCGAAATAGCCATTTTGAAATTCTCTACAAAATTCATAACTGTCCTCCATCTTACTATGCATGATTTACGGATGATCGTTCTCTAGAATATTTTTCTCCCTTCAACAAGATGATCATCAATGATCTCTCCATCTAGGAATTTCACAACCCTTTTAGCAGATTGTGCAATAGTATCTTCATGGGTAACCATCACAACCGTTGCACCTTCATTATTGAGCTTTTGAAAAATCTTCATAATTTCAATGGAGGATTTTGTATCTAGGTTCCCAGTGGGTTCGTCTGCCATAATAACCGCAGGATTGTTAACGATTGCCCTGGCAATCGCAACGCGTTGCTTTTGTCCACCTGATATTTCATTCGGCCGGTGGTTCACTCGGTCTGTTAGACCCACCTTTTCAAGCGCTGAAAGGGCTCTCTCTCTTCTTTCTTTGGGAGGTACCCCTCCATAAACCATGGGGAGTTCCACATTTTTAAGGACAGTGATCCTTGGTAGTAAATTAAAGGCTTGAAATACAAAGCCTATCTCTTTATTTCTTATATGGGCCAGTTGATTATCTTCAAGATTGGAAACATCCTGGCCGTTGAGAAAATAGGTCCCACCATCCATTCTGTCCAAACAGCCTATAAGATTCATAAAGGTTGTTTTCCCTGAGCCTGAAGGTCCCATTATGGCAATGAATTCACCCTTTTCTATTTTAAGGCTTACTGAATTTAGTGCAATAAGGTCGATATCTCCAGTGGTGTACCTTCTTAATACATCCTTTACTTCAATCATTATTTCCGTGCCTCCTATGCTCCCGTTTTAACCATTATCCCATTTGTAACGGTGTTGCCTGGATTTAATATCACAATGTCACCCACATTTACGCCCTTCACAATTTGCGCATCGGTATCTGATCGGACGCCTAATTCCACAGGTTTTTGAAGCGCCTGGCCGTTTTCAACGACAAACAAGTAGGTTGATCCATCTTTGTTCGTTAAGATTGTTTCAGCCGGAACTTTCACAACATTTAAGGCTTGATTGAGCAATATATCAACGTCTGCGTCAAAATTTACTTTTAACTGCGAGTCTGGGTCCAAGACATCCAGTTCTACGGTTAAAGTTGTATCTCCACCGGCTGCGGCAGTACTTACGGTTGCGGTTGGATAAATGTTTGAAACCTTCGCTTTATATACCTTACCGTTACTCTTAATGGTAGATTCTTGTCCAACAGCTACTTTAGCAGCATCGTATTTCCCCACTTTAACAACGGCCTTTAAGCTTGCTATGTCTTGGATAACAATGGCTGTCCCCTGACTTCCAGTTTGACCACTCACGACATTCACAGCAGTCACGACGCCATCAATTTCTGAGGTAATGGAGGAATTTTGTGCTAACTTGTTTTTTACCGAATTAAGCGTTGTTTTTGCTAATGAAATAGCATTATCAAGTTGCTTTAGTTTTTCAGCCGACAAAAGACTGGCCTTCGCCGTGGCAATAGTTGAAGCATTTGCGGGAATATCAGTGGTATTGGCAATCGTCGTCTTTGCATCATTATTTTTATTCACTGCGTCCTGTTTTTGAGAGAGTGCATTGTTATAATTTATTTGAGCCGTCGTTATTTGAGAATTTAAATCCGTCGTTTCATACGTTAGAAGGCTATCGCCCTTTTTAACCTTATCTCCAACCTTAACATTAAGAGCAGAGATCTTAGAGGTTGCTGAGACCGAATAATTTTTTACATTTTTGGATTCAATCGAAGCGGTGGTCGATAAATACATGTTGACATCACCCATGGCAACCGTTGAGGTTTTCACCGTGGTGATCTGCTTCTTGTTTCTTGAAGTATATTGAATTCCAGCAACAGTCCCGATCAAGGCTACAATTAATACGCCAATAATTAATTTCTTTTTCATGATTGCCTCCCATTTGTTTATAACAAACTAAAAATATATGATTTCATAAACATATTTTACACGGTAACGAATGAAAATATCATTGTGAATGATTAATCCTGCAAATTCACCTAAATTAGATCTAAGAATGTTATGTCTACCTCCCTCTATAAATTAA
>DHWG01000008.1:0-976 GCA_002413075.1 Desulfosporosinus sp. UBA5188
ATCTATCGTGTAAGTTGGTGGGCTTATCTTCAGCGTCTTGGCCAGTGGTTATACGAAATTAC
This sequence comes from Desulfosporosinus sp. UBA5188, assembly GCA_002413075.1. Classification (GTDB taxonomy): domain Bacteria; phylum Bacillota; class Desulfitobacteriia; order Desulfitobacteriales; family Desulfitobacteriaceae; genus Desulfosporosinus. The sequence goes on from DHWG01000008.1 coordinate 63, forward strand.
AAAGCTTGCGATTTTAAAGTACAAAGAAATTGTTAAGAAATAATTAGATTCACTGCATTTTTATCTATTCGTAAGACTCCCACTTCTATAAGTGGGAGCGTTCTACGTCGGGGGTAGAATCCCCTACTGAAGTTTCGATGTTCAGCTTTAGCTGAACGAGTTCACTTAGCGGATACGGGAGGGTGAGATATTTTTGACGTACCATGGTGAGGCGTGGTAGCGACAATTCGACAGTTGCGATAGTAAATTAGGAGATCGGTTAAGACCATCATGCAATTGAGTAAGTATAAATACACTACGGCATCATACTGATCGAATATTTTATAGAAGATTCCAGCAACGTAGCCGATGAGAATCACGATTAGAAAAGACACGCTTTTACCTTCAGTTGATCGGGAGGTGTAAGATTTATAAATGGAAAGGGGCCAAGCGGCGCCGAAACATACCAACATAATGATCTCAAAGATACTCATAAACAAACCACCTTATTTAGTTAAATTGTATTTTATTTCACAATTGACGTTCTTATTATACGACTTTTTGAGAAGCAATTGTTCAGTTTTGTTAATGTTCCATAATTCTAAAAAGAGTGAATAAAGAGACTGCCTCACATTAAGGTAGTCTCTTGGCTTTGAGTTATGGGCAATGCAGGGGCCCCAAGTAGAGTCATTGGGTTACTTAGGCTGAAATGGATTCCATACGTTGTAGGGGCGCATCATTTCATTGTCTTCATGGTCAAGAATATGGCAGTGCCAGACATAACCTGGGCCTTTGGCGGGATTAAAGGGATAAAGATTGATGCCGGGAATCGAGAATAGAGCATGTTGAGGCGCGAAACGGACCCTGATCGTGGTAATTTGACCGGGATAGGCCTGTATCGTATCTTTCCAACCATTTTCATGAGCTGGTGGTGC
>DHWG01000008.1:1233-9173 GCA_002413075.1 Desulfosporosinus sp. UBA5188
TGACCGTCCAACAGGACCTCTAACGGTCCGTCGGTACCCTCAACTTCAAACAAAACCAAGGTTCTTTTTCGGCTGGTTGGAATTAACGGGTGCAAGATGTTTAAGATCTTAGGTAATGGGCACGGCTCAACTTTTGGTTCGTTCAGCACAGTAAACTGCATGATCTGGCCCGTGGTCAGGGGATCAGGCTCTTCCCCGCTGGGGAACGGGGCATTGGCATCATTGGTCAGAATTAATTGAGTACAAGGTGAAAATTGGGAGAAGTCCACTAGAATATCAGCCCGTTCGCCAGGCGCTAGGAGCAAGGCGTTGAGTTGTACGGGTTTAGGTAAGTAGCCCCCGTCGGTGCCAATTTGAAAGAAAGGCATCTGGTTAGAAAACATTAGGTTGTAAAATCGTGCATTGGAGCCATTTAAAACCCTAAAACGGTACTGTCTCGGCTCGACATTCAGGTTAGGCCAGACTTTGCCATTAACTATAATACCATTACCGAAAAATTCCGGGATCCAGTAGGGATGGATCTCCGGGTTAATACCGTTATTGGGAAAGTCAAAGGACCCGTCGTCAAGGAAAGATCGGTCTTGAATAGCAAGAGGGATTTCATATTTGCCCTGCGGCAGCGCGGAGTGTTCTCCATCGAGTCGTTTATGGCCATCGCGTAATATATAGAATCCAGCGAGTCCCATTAAGACATTCAGACGGGTTAAACCTAGCGTGTGGTCATGATACCATAAAGTCGCCGATTCTTGTTCATTTGCGTAATGGAAACGGGATTTAACAAAAGCTGGGCCAGTGATCGTTTCCCCGGCTGTAAACCAGGCATCTGGATGACCGTCTGAAGCCGATTCACTCTCACCGCCATGCAGGTGGGTAACTGTTGGCACCGGCCTTTGGGCTAATGGAAATCCTGGCGGGAAGGGCGGAAACGGCGGCATTGGCATGCCTATATTATTGGGGTCAGCCCAGTGAATCGTCGGGTCCACGGCCAATGGGGTGGGTTCGCTTAGATTGTTTACCCACTGCACATTGATCGGTATGTTTCGCGTGGCTTCAAAAGTAGCACCGGGTGTGAAGCGGAAATCAGGGATGATTTCACCGGTTTCAGGAATCATCACTTCACCGCCATAACCCCATACCGTTGTTTCTGGGAACCCTGCGGGTAGAATTTGTTGGGTAAACTGACTGACAGTTACCTCATAGTTATGGCTAAGTACTTTGCCTGTAATCGGGCGCTCAACGACGGTTGGTTTATAGACAGGTAGGCGAACTAATTCATTGACAAACTTCGGAATAACTGTCGGATCAAGCGGATTAGACATAGGACGGCACCTCTTATCACTCAGTTTCTATGATAAGATATGCACACTTGTGATCTGGAGTGACCAGCGAATTGATAACCCCTTAAAGGTCTCCTTTTAAGCCAATACTTTCGGCCGTATTTTGCATACCCTTAATGGTTTCTCTGATGATATAGTCAAGTTCCAGATCCAACATTTTTGCACCCTGCTCAATGACTTCGCGGTTTACACCGGCAGCAAAACTTTTCTGCTTCCATTTCTTTTTGACTGATTTTAGTTCAAGGTCAAGAATGCTCTTGCTTGGTCGTACGAGAACTGTAGCCGCGACTAAACCAGTTAATTCATCGATGGTGAATAAAATCTTCTCCATTCTATGAATCGGTTCAACATTGCAGCATATCCCCCAACCATGACTTTCGATTGCATGGATATAGTCCTCCGGCCAGTCGTGTTGCCTTAGTATTTCCCTGGCTTTTAGGCAATGCTGTTCAGGGTACATTTCGTAATCCACATCGTGTAACAATCCGATGATGCTCCACTTATCCTTTTCAGGTTCTCCAAGGATATCGGCAAAATGAAGCATTACAGCTTCAACAGCCAGTGCGTGCATGATCAAACTGTCACTTTTATTATACTTGGTCAAAAGACCATAGGCTTGTTCTCTTGTTGGTCTGTTCTGTCCCACGACAATTCCTCTTTCCTACGTCTCACACACAATTTAGACACTACGCACATAGTTATAATAGCTTATTAGTATGTCTTCCTTTGTCAATTTGGCTACGAATATTAAGACAAAGAGCAATAAAAGTATCCTTATCGAGCTCTTTAGATTGATCAGGTAATGAATAAGTCCTTAAAGCTTTATCATTCTTCAGATCAAATATTAAAATCTTCTTCTGATCTGGAAGATATTGAAACTCTATTTTATTATTAACAAAAACTCGTGATACCGACATGTTTCTACCTACTTTCGTGATTTTAAAATTATTATACCATAAAGAGAGTCAACAAATGAGTGGGAAAAGTCTCACTTATCTAAATAAGGAATAAAGAGGAAAATTGCTGAATAATATCGAATGTAAAGACATAAGAAAAGAATTATCCTTAAATAGTTTGTTCATGAGAAATAAGAAGATAAAACGATGTTCGCATCGATTAGGTTAGGGAGAGTTATGATGAAAGAAAATAAGAACCTTGAAAAAGAGTTTCCAATCGTTGGCATTGGCGCTTCCGCAGGAGGGTTGGAGGCTCTATCAGCTTTCTTGAAAAATGTGCCTAAAAATAGCGGCATGGCCTTTGTAATTGTGCAGCACATGGAGCCGAATCGTGAGTGTATTTTGGTGGAGTTACTTCAGAGTGCAACGACTATGAAGGTTGCTCAGGTCCAGAAGAAAACATTTGTTCAGCCGGACTGCGTCTATGTCATCCCGCCAAACAAGGATATGTCGATCCAACACAGGGAAATGCACCTTTTTGATCATATTCCACCCCACACTCAGCGTCTACCCATAGATTTCTTTTTTATGTCCTTGGCGGTTGATCAGCAGGAGAGGAGTGTTGGCGTCATCCTCTCAGGCACGGGTACTGACGGTACCTCGGGGCTCAGAGCCATCAAGGAAAAAGGAGGCGTTGTCTTTGTCCAGGAACCGTCCTCCGCTAAATTTGATGGCATGCCACGTAGCGCCATTGAGGAAGGTTTAGCCGACGTTATATCTCCAGTCGAGGCTTTACCAGAAAAGATTGTTTCCCATCTTAAGCAAAGGCTTCTGATCGACATGTCTGACCAGGACCAGGACCAGGCAGGCAACGTCCTGAGTTCCTTCGACAATGTTATGATTTTGTTACGGTCCCAGACAGGTCATGACTTTTCTTCCTATAAAAAAAACACGGTATATCGTCGGATTGAGCGACGTATGGGTATCCATCAAATTGACAAGATTGCGGATTACGTCCTTTTTTTGCAGGACAATCCTCAGGAATTGGAATTGTTATTTAAGGAACTTTTAATCGGGGTTACCAGTTTCTTTCGCGAACCAACGGAGTGGGAATTGTTAAAGACCAAAGTTATGCCGGAACTCTTGGCTGAACGAGCGCCTAGTAATACGCTGCGGGTCTGGGTATCCGGCTGTTCTACTGGCGAGGAGGCTTACTCTTTAGCGATTGTCTTCAAAGAGGTGCTGGATCAATTAAGGCCTTCTCAAGAATTTTCGATGCAGATTTTTGCCACCGATTTAGACCGTGGAGCGATTGATAAAGCCCGAGAAGGGGTTTTTTCCGCCAATATCGCGGAAGATATGTCGCCGGAGCGCCTGAATCGGTATTTCGTCAAGGTGGGTCGTGGCTATCAGATTGTCAAGACCATTCGCGATATGGTCATCTTTGCTCAGCAAAGCATGATTAAGGATCCGCCCTTTACCAAAATTGATATCTTGACCTGCCGCAACCTGCTGATCTACCTGACACCAGAACTTCAGAAAAGGCTCATGCCACTTTTTCACTACAGTCTTAATCCTGATGGGTTTTTGTTTTTAGGAAGTGCAGAGGCAGTCGGGAACGCGACCGATCTTTTTAAACCACTGGATCGTAAATCGCGAATTTACCAGAGACTCCAGCCCCTGCTGCAGAAGGAGCTTGTAGAATTTCCCACTTCCTTTTCCCCCGCTCAGTCTTCGTCAAATCAGCCAACGGCAACGGTCCAGAATATTCAGTCGATGGCGGATGCACTGATTTTGCAGTATTATTCACCGTCCACGGTGTTAGTCAATGGTACAGGTGATATCCTCTACATTACCGGTCGAACGGGTAAGTACCTGGAACCGGCTGCTGGCAAGGTGAATTGGAATATCTTTGCCATGGCACGGGAAGGGCTAAACTATAAACTAAGTAACACCTTCTACAAAGCGCTTCGGGAAAAAGAGGCGGTCACTTTCAAAAAAGCCGTTGTGAAAAACGAAAGTGGGTTGCAGATGGTCGACTTCACCGTCAATCCCCTCAAAGAGCCGGAGGCTCTGCGGGGGATGGTCATGATCGTTTTCACCGACGTGGTCACCGACGTGGTCACCGCTAATGTCATCGAAACAACGAAAACAATTGGACAAATTCCTGCCAGCCAGCGAGAGGCAGAGCTGGAGCGTGAACTGATGCAAGCTCGCCAAGTGTGGCAAGTTGCCAGTACAGAAATGCAGATATCCCAAGAAGAATTCAAATCCAGCAATGAGGAATTGCAGTCCAGCAACGAAGAACTTCAATCGACAAACGAGGAACTGACCACAACCAAGGAAGAAGTACAGACCTTAAACGAACAGCTGAAGATGGTTAATTACGAACTGCAGACCAAGTTAGACGAACTGTCACTTGTCACGAACGATATGAAGAATCTATTGGAAAGCACGAAGATTGCCACCTTGTTTTTGGATAACAAGTTGTGCGTGAAGCGCTTCACCAACCAAATGGCTATGGTCTCTAGGCTGAAGTCAAGTGACGCAGGTCGCCCCATCACCGATATCGCTTCTGATCTGATCTATCCTGAACTGATTGAGGATGTTAAGGAAGTACTACGGACGCTGAATACGGTTGAAAAACAGGTCATGTCCTTTAATGGGACTTGGTTTAACGCCCGAATTTTGCCATATCGCACGTTAGAGGATAAAATCGATGGTGTCGTCATCACCCATGTAAATATCACTGAATCCAAACTGTTGGAGTTGGAGCTTCGCAAAACGAAATCAGCGTTGGAACAACGCCTTGAAGATCAAGGCGAAGAGGTAGAACAGGTCAATGACAAGTTGCTGGATGAAGTACAACAGGGTTAGAAAGAAGTCGCGGCTAGTAAAGATCCGAAACGTCGTTAAGCTTAAATAGGCCTTGTCTCAAATGTATAAGTAATAGTTATTTTTCTCATACTAACTACATTGAGGGGTGAAGGTATTGGATATAATCTCTATATTTAAAAAGGTTAAGGACACAGAAGAACGTCTTGATATCCAGGAGGCCTTCAATATATATAACCTTCTAAGCGCAAGATATGTCAGCACTCCCTCTAAAATAGCAATTTGTTTGTCAAAATGCTTCATAAATCCGTCAAGGATTATTTCCCAACCGAGATCATGAACAAAATTTTTGAATAATTGAATGGTTTGCTGGGAAGAGACGTATCCTGTTTACAAGACGACTAGGCCAGTGACATAAGTTAAGATTTAAAAAAAACCTCTATTTTGGGGTTTTTTTATTGTAATTTTTGTTATTTAAGCTAAAATAGGGAGAGGATTATTCTGGTATTTATAGAATATAATATAGTGTCTTACCATAAGGTAAGACACTATATTATATTCCCTAGTAATTTTTCGAGGAGGTGACGAGCTTTGACCATAGATCTATCTGTTCAAGTACAAAAAGCAATCAACCGTCTGGAGATCTTATCTCAAGCTGATTTACCATCCCATGAACTGACGTCTAAACTATTATCAGAGCTCAATGGTGCTCTTTACGAATTACAAACAACGGCTGTTGAATTGCTTGAGCAAAATGAGGAAATGGTATCTAGCCGTCAGACACTCGAAGAAGAGCGACGTCGTTATCAGGAACTGTTTGATTTTGCACCAGATGGCTATCTGGTTACGGATACTGAAGGTATAATACTCGATGCCAATAACGCGGCGACCAACCTTTTTAACGTAAGCCGATCCTTGCTGGTTGGCAAGCCATTAGCAATATTTGTCCGCAACGGAGAACACCTGGTCTTCCGTACCCGACTGGCAGAGATGAAGAAAGGTATCGTTGATCAAAACGATCAATGGGAGCTTAACCTGCACTCCGGGAAGCGAACGACTGTTCCCGTTTCTATAACGGTGGGAAAGGTCATTGCCTCTAGGGGGGGAACTGCGGAGTTGCGCTGGCTACTGCGTGATATCACTAAGCGTAGGCAACAAGAAGAATTGCAAAAAGCTGATAAATTGGAATCCGTCGGCGTTCTAGCGGGTGGGATCGCCCATGACCTGAACAATTTTCTGACCGTAATCCTCGGTAATCTCTCACTGGTGAAGAATTGCACCAAGGAAGACCACAAAGTAACTCGGTATCTTCAGCATATGGAAGAGGCCATTGGACAGACGGAAAACTTGACCAGGCAAATGCTCACCTTCTCTAAGGGCGGTAAACCGTTGACCCAGTCTGTTTCCATCGGTCGACTCATTGAAGAAGATAGTGCTTTTGCCCTGAGCGGGTCTAAAACGCGTTGTGAATTATCTCTTGCAGAAGACCTTCCGTTGGTTGAGATTGACCGGGGGCAAATAACTCAAGTCATTACCAACTTATTGATCAATGCCGACCAAGCGATGAAGGAAGGCGGAACCATCAAGATCCGGGCCGAGCAGCTGGCGGTCACTGGTGAAAATGGTCCATTGCCGCTTCAAATCGGTGATTATGTCGCCCTCACTGTAACTGATGAAGGGTTCGGCATTACGAGTGAGAACCTGCTGAAGATATTTGACCCTTATTTTAGTACAAAAGAACAAGGTAGCGGTCTTGGACTGGCAATTTGTTACTCAATTATGAAGAAACATGGCGGGCACATTTCAGTACAATCTGTGGAGCGAAAAGGGACAAGCTTTACGATATATCTGCCGGTCTCCAGGGTTCAAGCCGAAAAAGAAGTCCACGAGGACAGTCTTATCTTGGGTGAGGGGAAAGTTCTATTAATGGATGATGAGGAAAATGTACGGCAAACGGCGGATGAAATGTTGACTTTTCTGGGTTATGTCGTGGAGGTAGCTAGAGACGGTGCCGAAGCGCTCAGTCTTTATAAAAAGGCGTTCCTTTCAGACAGCCCTTTTGATGTTGTGATTACGGACCTGACAGTTCGTGGTGGGATGGGCGGTAAAATGGCCTTGAGTGAACTCATCAAAGTTGACCCGGCTGTTAAAGCGATTGTTTCCAGTGGCTACTCCTCGGACGCCTTGTCCCATTACAAAAAGTACGGCTTCTACGATGTGAATGCAAAACCTTACAGACTTCAAGAGTTGGGCGAGGTATTGGCTAGTGTCATTCGGGAAAGCAAGAATTAAAATGATACTGATGATTTTTGTTTGCCAAGAGGGAAGCCTTCTCCATCAAAGTGGAGAAGGCTTCTTAATTTTTTTCTATCTTGAAAAGTTCTTCGTATTCAAGATATAAATTCCAGATTACATCCCATAGTTCGCCATGTGCTTCGGTCGCTTTAAGTCCTAGTTCTTTGGCTTCTCGATGAGCAATTGGGTAACCATGTGAATAATATCCCTCAGTCAAAGCCTTCGACACGTCCTGAACCCGGTCAATATCGTCTTTTAGCATATAGCGCGATAGCAATGTTTCTGCATATTGCCGAGAGGCCTTTATGGTTTTTTCGTAATCCGGAATTAGCCACGGATCAAGCTTATTGAGGAGCTGGGTTACCAAAGATGATGCAACTTCAGGGTCAGGACTATTGATAATAGAACGTTGCAAGTAATCTAAACAATGCCAACCAGCTTGTACAGGGAGTAAAATGTCTTTATAGACTGGATGCTTGACCAGTGGATCGATGGGTCCAAGTTCAGAGATCGGTCCCATGACAACTTCATCTGCTCCAAGTACAAGCATTGAAGCTGCCGATTTGGCAACAAACGG
>DHWG01000078.1:0-463 GCA_002413075.1 Desulfosporosinus sp. UBA5188
GTATATTAATATACCTTACGGTAATTATTAACAATATGAATAGTTTAAGAGTATCGAAAAAGGAACCGTTAGGGGTTGAGTTTTATTATAGAGGAAGATCGGCATGAACAATGTCACATGAAAGAACACTGTCTTAAGTATGAAGTATGTCCAATGGGTTTGGTCCATAATATGATTTCCGGCAAATGGAAGATAGTGATTTTATGGTATTTAAGTTACAATACGCTCAGATTTAGTGCCATAAAAAAGAAATTGCCGAATGTTACACAAAAAATGCTTACACAACAGTTAAGAAGTTTAGAAAAAGATAAACTCATCCACAGAGAAGTCTACGCCGTAATACCACCCAAAGTAGAATATAGCCTAACAGACTTAGGGAAAAATCTAATTCCTATTCTAACGATGATGCATAGCTTTGGAGCTGAGTATTTTAACGAGGGTCTTGATAAGAAATAGCGGTATG
>DHWG01000078.1:648-893 GCA_002413075.1 Desulfosporosinus sp. UBA5188
ATAGTCCACCTGCCTTTGTGAGAATTAGGCAGGTGGACTATTCATTTACATCGCCTGCACCAGCGCTGGTCATTTTCAAGACTCAATGAACTCAACTCTTCAGTATCTTTTTAGGTACTATAGCACAAAAAAGTGTCTACTTGATAAAAATCTTTCTAGACATTAGAATACGATAGTGACCTTGCGAAAACTGGGCACATAATCTGAAAGGGGGACATATCTATGAAACATCCTATTAAAGCTAT
>DHWG01000078.1:1071-10545 GCA_002413075.1 Desulfosporosinus sp. UBA5188
AAACATCCTATTAAAGCTATTATTGCCTTATTACTACGTCTCTATTTTGGGTATGAATTCTTAACCGCGGGTATCGGAAAATGGCAAACCGGCTTCGACGCCAAAGCAGTGGGTGGGTTTTTAAAAGGCGGTCTAGCACAAACACATGATGCTTTACTTGCTTCCAAAGGTGCCGCAGCGGCCACTCATGCCAATGTCACAGATACCTGGGCTTGGTTAATAAATCATGTTTTTCTCCCCAACGCTGGAATCTTTGCAATCGTCGTTAAAAGTGGTGAAGTTCTCATAGGACTTGGTCTCATTCTTGGTTGCTTTACAACACTTGCGGCTTTCTTTGCAATGACCATGAACTTCTGTTTCTTATTGACCGGAACTGTTTCAACCAATCCACAAATGGTTATAGGATTTCTTATTATTATTGCTATGGGTGCAGCCTCCTATGAAATTGGTTTAGACCGTTTCTTTATGAAGACCCTTATTGCGAAATTCCCACGACTCTCTAAAGGCTATCTTCGTACGCCATTCCCCATAGAGCAATAATTCGAATCACCATTTTAATCTCCTAGTACGGATTGTACTAGGAGATTAAGGGCTGTCGCAAAATAGAAATTAAATTTCTACGATGTGGCAGCCCCTTTTATGTGTTTAATTACTAGCTTAACAAGTAATGAAGCAGTAGCTCAGCGGTATTGGACAGCGCCTCTTGATGTGTCCGCTCATGAGAGTGCGAAGCATCAATCCCAGGCCCGATTAAGCCATGGACGATATCAAAACCTGCACGCAATGCGGAACTGGCATCTGAGCCATAGTGAGGATAAATATCAACTTGATAATAGATATTATTTTGTTGGGCTAACGCTACAAGTTTTTGGCGCAGGCCGAGATGGTAGGGCCCCGATGAATCTTTGGCGCAAATCGAAACACAAAACTCATCCGTTGTTTGACCCTCACCAATGGCCCCCATGTCCACGACCAAATATTCCTTGGTTTCTGGAGTGATGCTAGCATTTCCGCCATATCCGATCTCTTCGTTATTGCTAAACATTATGTTCGTTGTGTAAGGCAACGTCAACTTATTGTCTTTAATGTGCTGCATAACTCCCAACAACACGGCAACACTGGCCTTGTCATCAAGGTGACGGCTATTGATAAACCCACTCTCGGTAACTCGTGTCCGAGCATCAAATGAGATAAAGTCACCCACGGCAATACCCAGAGCGACGACATCCTCAGGGTTCTTTACTTTCTCATCGATACGCAACTCCATATTCTCATCTTTTCGCACCTGTTTGGTGTGATCTTCGTAGACATGACACGAAGAATGGGTGTTAAGGATTGTACCTGAGTATATCGTTCCTGTACTAGTCTCAATATAGCAAAGCGCCCCTTCGACAGAATTCCAATTATAACCGCCTACCTTAGTCAGCTTTAGCCTGCCATTGGTCTTGATTTCCTTGACCATGCCACCCAAAGTATCAACATGCGCAGCAATGTGACGGTGAATCTTGATATCTTGGCCAGGAATGGTTGAAATTACGGCGCCCTTATTTGTCACTTTATAAGCGATCTCTAATTCATCTAACTCACTGGTCAGATAGTCCATGGCCTTTTGAGTATTGCCAGACGGACTTGCGATTCCACATAGCTGAGTTAAGTGATTCACGATACAGTCTAGATTTACTGAATTCATTATTATGCCTACTCTCTATTTGTTCTTAACAAAATTCCATTTCACGGTCCATCACTATTCAGCCAGATTAATCATATCTTTCTTTCGATAGGCCATTCCCGTAAACCGAGCAACTAATTCTTTATCTTCACCGCAAATGTCTACGCTATAACTAGCAATTTTCGTATTTGCCGAGATTTCTATCGCTTCAGCCATGAGCATTTTTCCTTTGGGCGGTTGAAAATACGATATATTTGCATTGATCCCCAATGAAACTTGTCCATACGAATTGGCGGCAGCTGCGAACGTAAAATCCGCTAACGTGAATATTACGCCACCTTGGACAATATTTACAGCATTTAAATGCTGCTCTGTAATCTCCAGGCTAGCTTTTGCATAACCGGGTTTCACTTCAACAAGTTTTATTCCGACCAACGCAGCAAACCGATCTTTCTCAAAATACCTCATAAGATCATTTTTCATACGTTCCTCCCGTCAATGCTCTTGAATATTTCACCATAATTCTTGGCAACCTCCATTTTCCACTGACAATGGTTAGTTCATGCAAGTCTATGACATATGTGTTAAAAAATGTTGGGTATAACCCTCTGTTTAATCTGACGCCTGTAGTAGAGGTTGACCACCGAATAGAATAGATATTTTCCAGGTGCCTTAAGAAATTCTTTCCTGAATAAATTCCTTTTGGCAATGGACTTAAGGGTGAACAGTGATTCATACAGCGTCCAGTATGCCTTAGTCAGTTCTTCGGGGGTCATGTTGGGGATTGTATACACTGCCTCAGTGCCGTCAAACGAATAGATATCGGACTTGACCAGCCTTCCCTGCGCCTTAATGTCCTTGAAAAATTGGGTCCCTGGAATCGGTGTAAGGATGTAGAATCTGGGGACAGAAATTTTGTTGTCCTCAATGAAATCTTTGGTCGCTTCAATCGACTCAAGCGTGTCTGCTTCCCCACCGACCACCATCTCAGTCGACACATCGATTCCGTGGTCCTGAATGTTCCTTATGAGGGCAGGATAGTCATCAGGATTGGCCCATGCTTTATTCATGGCCCTAAGGCTCTCTTTTTTGATACTTTCTAACCCAAAGCTCAAGGTCGTACAACCGCTGTTCCTGAGGCTATCGAGCAGTTGATGCTCCCGGCCGATTCGGATGTCGCACTGACTCATCCACTCCATACCCAAAGCTTTGATTTCCTCGATCAGCTTGCTAAGATATACTCTGTCAGAAAAAATGTTATCGTCAAGAAGCAGGAATTTCCTGTAGCCAAGGGCCTTAATTTGCTGAATGTCCCGCACCACCTCAGCAACGGGTTTCTTGACATAACTGCCTTCATAGAGGCAAGCAACTGAGCAAAAGCTACAGCTATGTGGACATCCCCTACCGGCTTGTACCGGCAGAAAATCTCCGAGATTCTTGTTCATGATGAGATCGAATCTTGGAGGAGGGGTGGAGAACCAACTTTCCTCAAGTCTATCTTTATAAATTGGCTTCAAGGTCCCCTTCTCATAATCCTGCAGAAGCTCCTCCCATACAAGCTCTGCATCTCCGATCAACACAGCATCACAGTACTTTTGTGCTTCCTCCGCCATGATACTGGCCATATATCCCCCCAGTATCACCGTTTTTCCTCTCTTCCTGAATTCCATGGCGATATCAATAGACCGGATGACACCATGTCCCATGGTACTAATACCGATCAGATTCGCATCAGTCTCAAACGGTATGTCTTCGAGGATCTCAAAGATGATCTCAACTTCGTAGTCTTTCGGAGTCAGTGCCGCGAGCAGGGGAAGCGCCAGCCCGGCAAAATATAACTTTTTCTTCTTGAGGGGCTTTTTGTTGTGATCATAGGGACTTGGTTGTATTAAGAGAATCTTCTTCATCAATACCCCCGTTTTATTTTCTTGATGTATTGCAACGAGACCGCTGAGCTACCCAGCAGCATCTTCAGATTATCCTTAATTCCATATCTTATGATGAGCGCCAGGAGGTGCTTCGGTCTCATGATAATCCTGTAGTAGGCCTTCACGATCTCCCAGTAGAAAGCCCTGATCCCCATGTGTTCAGGTTTCAAGATAACATGGGCCATATCCCACATTTCATACCGTTCTCTTGGATACAGCAGCCTATCAGAGTATTGCTCGAATATCCCCGTTCCTGGCAGCGGCGTAAGAGGCTGCAAGTTTACGAAGCGGACATCAAGCTTTCTCAGCCAGGCGGTCAACTCTTTGAAGTCTTCCCTGACGAAATCTGTAGGAATGATCAACGTGGCATAGAGTTCAATACCAAGCGCTTGCAGCACCTTGACAGCCTTTTCGTTCATGGCCTTATCCGTTTTCTTATTGTACAACTCCAGGTCCCTGGCCCTCATGGATTCAAGGCCTACTATGACCGCCTGAAGCCCCTGCTCCTTGAAATCTCTCAGGAGATCTTCATGGGAAGCCACAAAATCGGCTCTACCATAGACGAGAAATTTTTTCTCAATTCCTTGTTTTTTTAGTAGCCTTAAAAATTTCCTGATCCTTGCCTCGCTAAAGAGAAAGTCATCGTCGACAATGTAGATTTCTTCCTCAGCAATCGCTGCAAGTTCATCCACAACATCATCGATCTCCCTTGTGAAGTAGGCACCTCCTGTAATCTCTTTGCAGAAGCAAAAGCTGCAGTGATACGGGCATCCGAAGGACGTCTTGATCAGAGCACAGGGGCTGTGGAACATATAGTAGTAGCCATGGCGATATTTCGAGACCGCCGTCCTGTCAGGATGCCTATATGAAAAAGACAATTTTCTCTCGCCCATCTCCTCTAGCGCAGCCTTAATTTCTGCCACCTTCTTATTGGCCAACATCCCTCTGAGCGTCTCATTGAAACCGTCGATTCCGTTTCGCGAATAAACAAAATCTATTTCCGCCGCTTCGAAATCCTCTGCGACAACTTCCGCATGAACGCCTCCCACTCCGGTCAATAGACCCGGCACCCGATTCTTTGCCATAGAACACATCGTCTTGATGATTCCGACATGGGTTATATAACCTGTGAAAACCACCAAAGCTGGCCTAAGCCTTATCAGAATGCTTTCATAGGATTCCTTTTCCAGGATCATATCAATGATCTGAACCCTGACCTTTGACCTGAGCTCTTCAGGTACATTTGAGACTAAGTATTCCAGTTCCAACGGTTCACAATTCATCACATGCTGCAGCCCAATGGTTTCCTTTTCCGGCTTTGGTCTTACCAAAAGCACGTCCATCAGCCTCACTCCCTGCTGTCCATCTTCTTGCTCAGTGTATAGACTGCGATCCTCGGCATAAAGAACGCCTTCTTCACGAGGTTGAGTTTTCGTACATAGAAGTGTTCCTTAACCATATCCACAAACTCCTTGTCGCTTGGATAATAAGCTTTTCCGGTCGTTAGTTTCACCGCCGAGAGCACGATTTTATCGTAGAAGCTGTCGCCACTGGCGAAGCCGACAATAAACCTTCCCTGCTTGGTGAGAATCCGGCTTAGTTTTCTGAACACATCCTTTGGATCCTTGTAGTAGGGAAGCGAGTGTGTGCACACAATCATATCGTACATCGCCTCAAGTTTGTCTACATCCGCGGCGTCCATGAGAATATGTTTAGCCTTATTGTTTCTTTGCTGAGATATTTCCAGCATCCTTGGCGAGTAATCCACCCCTGTGAGCTCAAGCTGTGGGAATTTCTCCCCTATTTCAGACAGAAGTTCTCCCGGGCCGCAGCCAAGATCGAGCAGCGTCTGGCGGCCGTGTACCATTGCTGTAATTTCACGTAACACATAGTCCCGGGTCGGTCCCAGACTGACCTTCTGTACCCACAGCCTGCTATACCTATCCGCCCAAAAGTCCCATAGTTTAACTGACATAGCCTTCTCCTTGCTTTGGCTTTGCTGATTTGCTAAACAGCTGCCAGAAATAGGTACGTATTCTTCTCGACTTTAGAAGCCTCAAATGCAAATTGTAAAACAGGCTATAAAACACGATTCTTGGGAGTCTAGGTTCAAGCACAAGATGCAGAAAGTCGAATTTTCTCGGGTCCTCCGTCACTAGTTGAGACCTATTGTCTTCATAACTTTTTGTCCCTTTTATGGGTGTTAGTATAGAGATCGTATAAATATCAATCCGGTTATTCCTGATAAATCGGTTCAACTTTCTGAAATCTGCCAAGCCATAGTCAGGCCTCACCATGAACAACGCCATCAGGTCAATATCATGGTCTCTAAGCAACTCAATAACCTTTGGATAATCAAAGGCATTGGTTTGTTTATGGTACCCTTCAAGTTCATTATTGCTCGTCGCTTCAAACCCCACGATAACTTCATCAAGTCCGCTCTCCTTAAGTTGGCTCAGCAGATCACGTTCCTTGACAATGAAATCCGCCCTGAGATAGGCAATCAGGCTTATTCTAGGTTCGCCCTCCGCTTGCTTCACCTCTTCGTAGGCTCTAAGGTAATCCAGCGCCTCCTGCCTAGAAGCCAGAAATATATCATCAACCAGCCAGTGGTATTTGGCTCTAATCCCCGTGACTTCCCTTAACAGTTCCTGAAAATCGCTCTTAATATGGTCCCCGCAATTCACAAGCTTACAATAGCAGAAATCACACTGGTAAGGGCAACCGATTCGGCTCTTCACGAGCGCAACATTCTTCTTGTCCAAGTATCTTGTCCTGTCGCTGAGAAGCTTGGTTAGTCCCCTGGCAGGCCGTATCCTTTGATGTGTCTGTAAGGCATGACGGACTCCTTCCCGCCACTCGTCACTTCCATCTTCTAAAAACAGTCTCATGTCCACACCGGCTGACGGCAAGTCCACAATGTCTCCCCGTAGGAATTTCAGCACATTTTGGAGCACCGTCAGATCCTGGCTATGGATGACGAAGTCAATGTCGTGCTTGCGGAAAACTTCCCTGTTCAGTTCAACATGCAGTCCTCCGACGATGACTTTGGCCTCTGGATAGACCGTCTTGTAAACTTTCGCTTCCTTAAGCATTTCTTCCTCTGCGGTATTGTAGCCGGTAAGGACTATGACCTGTGGTGTGATGCCTTGAGGTTCTAGGAGTCCAAAAAGGTCGTCTATGACAAAATTCTCAAGGCCCAAATTATCGGCCAAGGCTTGTAGATAGCACAGTTCAAGCGGCTCCACCTTCACAGGATTGAGCAGGGAAAAGAGCGTCTTTGACCTGACTTTCTTCAGAAAAATCTTCATACAGGCCCCCCCTTCCCGATGAGGTACTCGTCTACCTTGAACACCCTATGCCGGGTAGAGTATCCCTTATCTGAGAACCTGCCAGAAAACCGCCTTAAGACACCGTCAATGAAGGGATTGGTATGTCTAGCATAGAGGTATTTCTTTTCTTCGACACAACCTAGTTTAAGTTTTGTTTCTGCGGAAGTTTGTCCCATGTTGATCCTTTTGTAGCCCTTCTCAATACCATACCTAATGATGAAAAGCAACATGTTTTGATAAAGCAATGCACTGTCCCACTGTCGGCCTGTTGCATAGCCCTCTCTTTCGAAACCACAGAACATAAACTGCAGAGTATCCCCTAAACCTTTCATCTGAACGAAGGCCAGCAGCCGCCCCGTCGAATCTCTTGTCTCGAAGACCTCCGAAGGATAGCGGCTGAAAAACTCCGGAGAAAGCACTTCAAGCGGATAGTCTGCGCGTTTCATAATGCTTTGATAAAGCTGATAATGTTGTTTTGTGAAATGGCCGGGAGAAACCTGCTTAAAAGAAAGGTCCTCCCCCTTTCTCAGTGCTATGATGAGATGCCTTCTGTAGGAGGATCTCATCGCTTGCAAGTACTGATCAAAGCTCGTGAACCGGTTTTCGAAGACGAAATTGGAAAGTGTCCGATTCTGGCCAGGAAACTCTATATCAGAGTTCAGCACAACCGTGAGCCCCTTAAGCGTTGTCAACGCTTCAAGCACTTTTTTCCGCACCTCAGCGTCCTCCTCATCACAGGCCCATACACCGCTCTGGCTTATGGAAATTGGCAGTCCGATCATCCTCGTCCCGACCTTAAACTTCAGGTCCTTGTGGAAACTCAAAAGATTAAGTTTGTTGTGATACGTGATCAAGATGATGTCCTCGTAGACGTAGTATTCCTGTCCACACGGATTGACCTCTTCGAGAAGCTCCAAGAGATTGATCAGGGCTTTTTTCTCTTCAACAATCTTTATTAAGTTCCTGGAATAGGATGTCTGGCGGTCTTTCCCACACCAGTTGACAAGCCCGCCAATGGTCAGGAATCTCTCCATCTAGGTCACATCCTTGGTATAAGCCTTATACCGCTTGTAGACAGCATCCGTCAGTTTTACTCCCAGCATTTTTGAATTGGTATTGGATTGAAGAATCCAGCCCGACTCAAATTGGGAGTATTGACCCTTTGTCAGTTCAAACACCATATTAATCAGTGCCACCACGGCGCCTCTCTTCATTTCCTTAGGCAGAACACCCATTTCCACAATTTTCACGGTCTGAATCCTGTGGGCCATTAATTTATTCTTGATCACGGTCCTAATTCCCAAGGTCTCTCCGGACTTCATAATTTCATGGAAATCGGGATACCAAAGCATGAATCCCACCGGTTCATCCCCCTTGTAGGCAAAAAGGAGGTTTTCGGGCCTGAGAAGCGGCTTAAAGTCCCTGAAAAGCTCCAAGTCCTCAGCCGCCTCCCTTGGATAGTAGAACGGATGGTCAATGAAGGCTTCGTTGTTAAGGCTCGTATAGATCTGAGCATCCCTTTCAAGATGTTTATAATCCAGACTGCGAATGGAATAGCGGTGGTTTAGTCTTTCGATCAACTTCGGTTTAAAGACTTCTTTAAGTTCGTCCAAGTCCTTCCGAAAGCTCACCATCTCGACCGCTTCGAAGCCGTTCTCTGAAAATAGCTCAAGGTAGAAATCGGGGTTGTGCATCGTTCCGAATCCCTGGGGTTTATGATAATCGCTCGCCAAAAAGCCAAGACCGTAGTTTACATGAACATTGAGTGAGCCTGTAAGCTTACTGGCCCCTCGTTCCTTAGCAAGCTCATAGGCCCGCTCGAGAATCAACTTGAACGCCCTCGTCTCCTTGTAATCCGCTTCAAAAAACGCAATTTGAAGAAAGTCAGACATCCTGTCCACATGAGCTAAAAGCGCGATCATCATAATCCTACCCTGATCCACGACCATGACTGGTTCAAAATAGGCCGAACTATTCATCACACTCTTGCCATTAAGGAGGTTTTTAAGCAAGCCCGACATGGAGTTTCTCTTCAAGGAATCGCTAAGATATCTCTTCTCATAGAAATTAACAAAAGCTTTGAGCCTAGCAGGATTCACAAATTCAAGGTTCATATTTTCACCATTCCATATTAAAGTACCGATAAATACCCTTTTAACCTTCCACACTTTCCCTAGATTTCCTGCTTTAATCTTGGAAATAACTTATCTGTGCAAACCTCTAGTTAAAGGGCTAGAGGTTTGCACACTTTTTGGACAACCGGAATATTTTATAAAGACAAGCCTTTCACTTCTAAAATCATTCAAAGGGGGTGTTGTTTATGTGTTGTAGATGTAACTGCTGTAAATGCGACTGCTGTAAATGTAACTGCTGTCGATGTAACTGCTGTCGATGTAATTTCTTCAGATGCTTCTTCAGATGTCACTTCTTCAGATGATTTAATTAATATCATATTCAGCCAAATCCGTCTCTCATCGACGATTTGGCTGTTTAATTTTCTATTTTCAGTCTCTGGGAAGTGTGTTTAACCTCATCAGGAATGGGG
>DHWG01000078.1:10757-15913 GCA_002413075.1 Desulfosporosinus sp. UBA5188
GCCAGGCCCAACCCAGTCCCAGTCTCTTTCGTCGTAAAGAAGGGGGTTCCTAAGTTAGAAATGTTCTCTGGCAAAATTCCACATCCCTCATCCTCAATCGCAAGGACAACTTTGCCATTCTCCACATAACTTTTAACCGTTAGACAACCTCTTTCCTGCATTGCTTCAAGTCCATTTCGGGTTAAGTTTAGAATCAGTTGGGTGATTTCTTTTTCATTGAGTTCTAGGTTGGGAATCTCCCCCGGAATGAAACAAATCTGTTTATTTTGAGTAAAAGTGTCTGCTTCGATGAGAGGATATAAATTGCTCAGAATACCGTTAATGTCTTGGTATCCCAGTTCTGTTTCTTTTGTTCGGGCCAGCGAAAGGAATTCTGTAATAATCGAATTAGCCCGATCGAGTTCCGAAATCATGAGGTCGAAGGTAGGCTTCCGAGCTTCGTATTCAGGTTTTGCCCCCAACAGTTGGAGATATCCACGTACCGTGGTCATGGGATTCCTTATTTCATGCCCAATTCCAGCCGCTAATTGCCCTACAAGGTTGAGTCGTTCGAGTCTGGAAAATTCCTTATCAGCTATCTTACGACTCGTAATATCACGGAAATAACAAGACAGTCCAGTTTCTATTGGGTAGGCATTGATCTCTAACCATCTATTCTCTAAGGCTTCGGAGAGGATTTCAAACGTAACCGGCTTCTTCTCGGTCATAACTTCCTGATAGTGCCATAGGGCGGTCACATTAGCGTTATATACCTCAGTCATTTTCTTACCCAACAACTCATCACGAGATTTTCCAAAGGCTATTTCCGCTGCGTGATTTATATGAGTGAAGCGCAAGTTCCTATCAAGCGCAAAAAAACAGTCCGTCATACTATTCAAAATCAAAGCAGTCTCTTCTTGAGCCTTGATTAATTTCTCACCAGCTAATTTTTGTTCAGTAATATCCCTATAATAAACTGACACACCAGACTGGTAGGGATACACCGTCGCTTGATACCATAGGTCTTTATGTATACTACCCATAATTTCAAAGTTAATGGGTACGCCATCCTTCAAAACCTGTTGAAATATTTCGTAGGCAGTCCCTCGTGCCTGGGAATTAGATTCCCAAAAACATTTATTTAAAAGTTCCTCTTGTGTTTTTTGTAGTAACTTCTCTACCTTTCTATTGACATATATAAAGTTCCATTGATCATTTAAAACATAGAAACCATCTTGCATATTATTGATAATATCTGCTATGAATTGGTTACTCCTGGAAAGTTCCTCCTCTAATTCTAAGTTTTTGGTCAGTTGTTCTACCCTTTCTATTTGCATTATTTTCATTTCAGTCACGTCATTACACGCAAATAAAATGCAATCTTGATCGTCGGTTTGTATCTTTTCGGCTGAAACAATAACAATACGTTCTGAACCATCTTTCATAATTAATGAGCTTTCATAGTTTTGGACTGTCCCTTGTGTCTCAAGAATCTCTATGATTTGTTTAAATAGACTTTCTGGCACGCCGATTTCTGTGGGTGTTTTACCGATAACCTCTTCACGCGAAAGACCCTTTGCTTCAAGAAAACGACGATTTACATCCACATATCTATTGTCCGACTTCCTAGTAATAGTCATCATATGGGGCCCCAACTCAAATGCTTTGTAAAATCGATCGTTTGCCACCCGGAGCTTTTCTTGTTCCCTTTTTTGATTAGTTACATCATTTAATATCGCTACACAAGCGTATTCTCCATTGGGCAGCTGAAACTCAGACAAGTCAGCGGAAATGCTTCCCCCGTCTTCTGTCGCGATGTTTCTAGTTTGTTGCTTAATCGTATTGAACCAAGACTTATCGGGGCTCACTAATAGGTTCCAGTTCTCAATATATGGGGAAAATATTTTTTGTCTTATTAATTTTTCACTGAGCAGTATTGGTCCATGACTATTAATAACCATTAAATTTATAGGACAAGCGTTTATGATGGTATTTAGGATTGATGCTTTACCCAAAAAATCATTGGCCCAGAAATAGAAGTTAAATATTATGGTTGTTACAAGCGGCGTGATGAGTAAAAAGGGAACGGCAACTAGCCTAAGAATCTCAGCTGTATCACCCTTCGGTGGGATAAAGGCAACGATAAATATTAGAATCAAGGCCATGACGATACTGGTGAACAACCAATACCATATTTTCTTTCCATTTTGGCGATTCTTTACACGTTCACCCAAGATACCTCCAAAACAAGCGAAAATTAGTAGGGTACTGATTCCCCCCATTGAACCACTTCCGCCCATATTGTACCGATACAGAGAGCTAATGATAGCGGCTATCATAGCGCTGACAGGACCACCAATAAAACCGGCCATCGTCATGGGGATATGGCGAAAGTCAAAAAAGCGATCTTCTACAATCATGAAATTATCCATCATGACAAATATAGTTATAAGACCGAATATTACGCCTAGGATGTATTGAGCGTATTTTCTTTGGATAGACAAGTCTATCATTATAACAACGCCGCAGAGAAATATGACGAATATAACATTAATCAGAAAATGATAATACAAAAAATACCCCTCCTTTTGAACGTTGTTCATAACTTAATTGGCTTGAGTAAAGAGCTACTAATAGGTTATATATAACTAATAAGTTCCACCTCTATCTTTCTCCATTTTATCTGAATATTCCTTCTATAATTTCATAGTCGATATAAATACATCAAAAAGCCGGAACCCATTATAAGTTCCGGCCCAAATCGGTCTCGCCTCAACGCTCGTATTAATATAAAGAAAACTTGATATCTCAATTTGTCCTCAAATCACGATCGCCCTTATTTATAATAATCTTCCGTACTGTTCATAATTCCGCGAGACCCCTTCTCTCTTACGGGCCTATCCATTATAAGTCGGTAGTCCCCCGCCGTAACATTCACGATGGAATCTCTGGTCATAGCAATCAGCCTTGAAAGGATCGCTTCCCCAAATTCTGAGAAACGATCAGCTAATGTATCTAGTTCAAAATTTGACGTGAACGAGGTTGTTTTCTTCGCATTATATCGGCCATCAATGATTCTGAAATATTGAGTCTGTACCCATTCCGTCGGCTTTTCCTTACCCAAATCATCAAAGATGACAACATCAGCCTTGATTAACCGATCAATCCGCTGCTCGTATTCTGCACCACCCTCTGCAAATTGGGCAGCTCTTAACTCGCCCATGAGGCTCGTTGTTGGAAGAAATATAACAGAGGTCTTTCGATCGTTCATTATCTCACTAGCTATTATTTGGGCAAGCATCGTTTTTCCAGCACCAACACTACCCACTAAGGCAAATCCTTTACCGTCTTTCCATAATTGCTTATCTATGTAGTTTTTAACTTTGTCATACATTTGCTTTGTGTCCATGCTCGGTTTGAAATCTTTCAGTCTCAACCCGGCTTGTTCCTCCGACAATCCCGATGCTTTGAATAATCGCTTTTGAATCTTCATCTCTTTGCACTCACAATTCCTGGCTGAGAACGATCCATCTTTTTGTTCTATAGGGATAATCTCACGATCTTGGCAAATCGAGCACTCGTATTTCACTGCTTCATAAGGCGTAACGGTGTTCGTAGCCTTGAATGCTTCGGCTTTTAGTTTTAATCTTTCTATGATCTCCTCAAAGTTACCCATAGTAACCCCCCTCACATCTTAAGCTGTCGCCTCTGACCCTTAGTATTATTAAGTAAAGAGTTCAAAGTGGGCAATATTTATCCAAATATTCCTGCCAATAACCCGCATAGTCGCCTTCTAGGCTATTTAGCTAATAAACTTATATATTTTGTGTTGATTATATCATACTGGAAGGATAATATAATCAATAAAAAACTCAACAGAGTAAGTCTAACACCCCCCGCATTTTTGTTGTCACTCAGTCCGTCCGTGCGGCGCAAACGTATTAGAGCATCCTTCAGACTGTTTCAGGATAATATGATATTCACACTGTTCCCTCTAATAAATATCAATTTTATTAATCAAATAATTCTTTAACATCGGTTCCACAAAGTAGTAACTACCACGGCTAGATTTTTCGATAACAGCTTTTGAAATAAGTAGGTCAACAGCTCGCTTTATCTCGTTTGGATTACTGTTGTTCCCTGAATAAATGCGTAATCCTTTTGCTATGCAGGTTATAACGTGTCTAACATTCGTGGTTTTTCCCAATTCATCGAGGAGTTCGTCAAAAACTGGTGACAAGGTTAAGAGCGCCCTGCTATAGCCTGTTCTTACGAAATCAAGAGTTAGTTGCTCCTCCCCGGCTTCTAGAAGCGCGTAGTAAACCTCTGAACATAAAAGCATCGTATCTTGAGGATGCCCTCCACTGAAATTAAGAATTTCAGAAATAGCCCTGTCCTTAACTGATATTTTCTGCTCTAGAAATTTTCCAGAAAGGTACGCCTTCCAAGCTTCCGTCGGGATTGACGGAATCGGTAGGATTGTCGCAAATCGATAAAAAGCTTGCCTCTTATCACCGAAAATAGTATTCATCATGCCTTCTTTTGAACCAAGAAACAAATAGGCAACGCCTTCTTGCCTCTGAAAATAGGAACGCATGACCTTCAGTGTATCCTCACCAGCGATGCGAATGACCTCTTGGAATTCATCGAACACCACTACGACATGTTTATTGTCTCTTTTAGCAAGAATCTCAGGAAGCTGAAGAGCATAATTAAAGAGTTCATCATCGCTCCTGTTCTCGCTTGGCAACCCGAAGGCAACCTCCAGATCCTGTACCTTTGCTGTTAGCTTTGCTCCTCCCGTTATTTTCTTAAGTCCATCCTTCAAAGCCGTTGTCGTCTTGCTAAGGCCGCTGCGATTTTCCAAACAAGCGTCAATTATAGCGAGAGACAGCTCTTTTTTAGTGTTATATCGAAACAGGTCAACACAAGCAACATAACTTCCCTTTGCCTTGAGCCGTCTTAAAACCTCCAACGCTAGAGAGGTTTTTCCGATCCGACGCGGGCCAGCTAACATGATACTTTGTCCTTCGGATAGGCGTGTTCCAAGGGAAACTAAGAAATCTTCCCGATCGACAATATCCTTCTCAGACACGGGACCGCCTAATGGAAATAATCTGCCAGGCATTTTAACCAGCTCCTCATTATATTACACTATATGTAACATAATATTACAT
>DHWG01000150.1 GCA_002413075.1 Desulfosporosinus sp. UBA5188
TCATTCTGATCCTTGCTGGAAACCCGTATGTAACCAAACGTATAATTATTTTTCATTTGCCCCACCTCACTCACGGTTTAGTGTCTGAATTCATTATAAATATTTTGTTTGTAAAGGGCAATAATATTATATAAACGTTTACAAACAAATTAAAGTACCTTTACAACTATTCAAACACTAGTTTTTTGAGTTGACTAAAAAGTATACCTTTGTAAACACTGAATAGCACGCTTATGATCAGACAATCAGAGATTCCTGATTCTTACTTAGTATTAATACCCATTAATTACCATGGAAAGAGAATTCTCATTCTCGTATAATGTAAATAAGGTTGCTAAAGGGACACGGAGGTGTGTCCAATGTTCATTGTTACAAAAAAATACTCATTTTTCATTTCCGGTCGTGTGATCGTATTTTTTCTGTTTATGATGTTCCACATGCTTAAATAAGTATCTGTTCTCGATATCTTTACAAATAACCTAAAGCAACCCCCAAGGGAGAGTTTGGATTCCAAACAATCCCCCATGGGGTTGATAAGTGAGATATAATAAACTAACTATCTTAACGAAAATGGCTGGATGAAACCAGTCATTTTTTAGTTTCTTTGCCATGTTCCTCTTTAATCTTTTAGTTAGTTCCACCTATCCATTTTTATTTCCGATATGCTTTATCTCATCAGCGTGCCATTCACCGGTTACTAACGATAATTCATAGAAAAATAGCCATTCACATATCCATGGAACTATAGACTTCGCCAATAACATATTGCCTGTCCATTCTTTTGCTTTTGGATAGAAAAGACATAGTCTTGGGAATGGCAGCTCAGAATAAACGTGCGGCAATGGAAGTGAATGATATCTTTTTAATTCTGGGGATAGTACGTAACTTTTAGGCATATACCCTGGTTTGTATTCAATCCTAACTAAATATTTCTGGCTGCCCTCAGTTGGCCTCAAAATGCATTCCCAATTCAAGATGTTACTTTTTATATAACACTTAGATTGTGGATACATCTGTATTAAATTCAACATCTGGACGGCCAGTCCAATTTCAGGGTTCTTATAATAAATTTTACTTACCATAATTTCTGTGGGCTGGGCTTTTTATTGTACCGCCTGCTGATAGAATGCCTGTAGTTTCAGATATTCTAACCGTACCTCCTTGCACCTTAATGTTTTGGATTCTACCATATTCAGCAAATGCTTTGGATGCAACATTCTCCCCAAGCGTTTTCTTTAAATTGTCTCCAACACCATCAATACCAATCAACCTAAGGGGTTCGGTCAAAATATCTTTTTGAACGGCTCTCATCCATTCGAAAAAAGCTATTGCTTTTTGGGGTTCAGATGCCCATTTTTCTGCAAAGTTCTCTGCTTCCATCACTGGATTTAGTATTTCATATAACCCCGTTTGTCCATTTCTTGTAATAAAGCTAGTCATTTTTCCAATTATGGATTTTAGCGTTGAATACACATCCGGCTCACCATTATATGCCTTGGCAGCCAAAGTAGTAATAATACATGAAATAGGCTTAACTTTCTGCATCGCTTCAGCTTGATACATAACATCTCTGTGTCGCTTTAGTATTTGTATAGCTCGTTGTAAAGGAGTTTTCACCTTGTAATATGGGACTTTTTCTACATCCACTTTTGCATACCAGCGTATGCTGGAACAGCGATTGCGGAAGTGATCCCTGGCACAACTTCAAACTGAATGCCTGCCTCAAGTAACGCTTCTGCTTCTTCGCCTCCCCGGCCAAAAACAAAAGGATCCCCCCCTTTTAGGCGGGTCACAATTTTTCCTTCTAGACCTTTATCTACAAGTAATTGGTTAATTTCTTCTTGTCTAAGTGTGTGGTGATCCGGTGATTTTCCCACATAGATCAGTTCACACCCCGGGCGGGCTAACGTTAAGAGGCGCCGCGAAGCTAAGCGATCATAGACTAATACATCTGCTTTAGCAATACATTCTGACCCTTTAATAGTTATCAACTTCGGTTCTCCCGGACCAGCACCCACTAAATATACATATCCCTTATTCAAACTAAACACTCCTATTCAATCATGTGCAAAGCTTAAAGTTTAATTATTTATGAAATATACGAAAATAAATCACAATCCTGTTGTAACGCAAAGTTCCTTATCGTATTTCTGCTAATATGGCGGTGGCCCCCAGGTCAATCAGACGACCTGCGACATCAAGGCCCACCTCTTCAGGATCAGTGCCTTTGCCCTCCGCTTTGATCAAGTGAGCCCCATCTAACCTAGCCACCATCCCTCGAAGAACAATCTGTCCTTCAACTATTTTCGCTAAAGCTCCAATGGGGACTTGGCAGCCACCTTCTAATTTGCGCATTAAAGCACGTTCCGCACGTACTGCTTGTTCTGTCGCACCATGGTTCAGCAGAGATAATAACTCATGGATGTCCGAACGATTCTCAACAGTTTCAATAGAAATTGACCCCTGTCCAACTGCAGGAAGCATCATGTCTTCAGGCAGGATTTGAGTGATTCGTTCTTTCCACCCTAGCCGTTTCACACCAGCAGCAGCAAGAACAATCCCAGCCATCTCGGACTCAATCAACTTTTTCCAGCGCGTTTGAAGATTCCCGCGCAAATCCATAAAGTTAAGATCTGGGCGATAGTGTTTGAGTTGTGCTTTGCGACGTAGACTACTTGTACCAATGATCGACCCGGAGGGCAATGCCTCAAGAAGGACCCCGTTCTTGCTTAAATAAACGTCCCTTGGTGCCTCCCGTTCACAAAAGGCGCTAATTGTTAACCCCCTTGGTAACAAGGTTGGCATATCCTTAAGGCTATGAACAGCCATATCGATCTCCCGGTTCAATAAACCATTTTCTAATTCCTTTGTAAATAATCCTTTGTCCCCAATTTTGGAAAGGGGAACATCCAATATCTTATCCCCTTTGGTTTTCATAGGAACAATCTCAAATGTATAATTAGGATAAAACATAGTTAGTTTACTTTGTACCCACTCGGCTTGCCACATTGCTAATGGACTGTCCCGACTCCCAATGCGAATATTCATCATTCTGCCCTCCTATGATGATGCGCCCCGAATTCTGATTCACCTTCAAACTTGGCTGTTTAGCTTCTTCTCCAATATCTAAATCAAAAAGGTTTTGCAAAATTTCTGTGTAGAGATGACCTTGGCTTGTAGTGGCATACTCTTTGAGATTCGTAATAGGCAGATGCAAGAGATGGTTAACGATAGAACTGGCCATCGATCGTATAATCTTTTCCTGTTTTGGGGTTAACCCTCTTAAATGCTCAAGGGCACGATCAACTTGACTTTCTTTAATTTTTTGTCCTTTTTGTTGCAGGGCTAAAATTGTTGGAACCACAAACAAGGAATTATGCCACTTGAGAAAAAGTAGCATCTCCTCTTCAATAATCTTTTCCGCGTTGACTGCCGCTATTTCACGTTCCTGATGATGGCGGTCAACTACTCCACGCAAATCATCAATGTCAAATAATGTAATGAAAGGAATGATCCCCACATCAGGGTGAATATCGCGTGGAACCGCAATATCTATTAGAAGCATAGGACGTCCTTTTCGATTCGTCATAATTTCCTGCATGCGATCCGGCAGTATGACAAAATGTGTCGAAGCCGTTGCAGAAATCACAATATCCACTTCCTCTAGGTACTGATTCATTTTATCAAAACGCACTGCTCGACCGGAACATTCCTTTGCCAATATTACGGCTTTTTCATACGACCGATTAGACACCAAGACGGTAGTAGCCCCTGCGGCTACCAGGTGTTTGGCGGTTAGGGTGCTCATCTCTCCGGCTCCCATTATTAATATCCCTTTGCCTTGTAGTTCTCCCAAATGTTGTTTGGCAAGTTCCACCGCTGTATAACTGATGGAAACAGGGTGCTGGTCAATCAAAGTATCCGTTCGTACGCGTTTACCAACCGCTAAAGCAGTCTGGAAAAGCACATTCATCGTTTTGTTCGTGACCTCCGCATCCTTCGCTTGTTTATAAGCATTACCGACCTGTCCAAGGATTTGAGTCTCCCCCCGAACCATTGAATCCAAACCAGATACAACACGAAACAAGTGGCGCACGGCATCATACAAGGTATGCACACAAAGGTACTGCTCGAGTACGTTTTCCGCGACTCCATGATGGTTCGCTAAAAACTTTTTAATGGAATGGATCCCCATTTCTACATCGGTTGTTACTGCATAGACCTCAGTTCGATTACAGGTGCAGAGAATCACAACTCCTTCAAGTCCTGGATAACTTTTGAGTTTTCTTAATACTTCCTGCATTGGAGAGGAATGAAAGCTCATTTTTTCACGGATTTCAACTGGCGCGCTTCGATGATTTAATCCAATAGCGATAGGAAACATTTTTCAACCACTCCTTCCGCTCCGGTTAATTGCACAGGAATTCAGATAAATTATTATTGGGCATAAGAATGCAGTCCTGGTAAGAAATAGTTAACTCCAAAGAATGTAAACAACACCGCTGCAAAACCAAATACAGCCATCCAAGCAGCTCTTTTCCCTTTCCAGCCGTACATCAACCTAGCGTGCAAGTAACCTGCATAAATAATCCAGGTAATCAGAGACCATGTTTCTTTAGGGTCCCATGACCAATAAGTGCCCCAAGCATAATTTGCCCATATTGCGCCTGTGATGATGCAGAGTGTTAGAAGTGGAAACGCAAATCCAACAACCTTATAGGCCAGTTCATCCAGTACTTCTAACGATGGGAAACGCGAGACAATGCCCTGTGACAATTTTTCCCCGTTGCCCTCTTTACTCAATTTAAGCAGATACATAATCCCTAGCCCGAAGGATACGGCAAAAGCGCCGTAGGCAAACATGGCCGTGATCACGTGGAAGGTGAGCCATTGGCTCTTAAGGGCTGGAGGAACCGCTTGAGCAATTCTCTCCTCAGGCCCCATGCTCATAATAATAAACATCAAAAGTAAACACGGAATGGGCATAACAAAGGCGCCTAGGGATCTTAGTTTATAGCGAAACTCGGCAAACAGATAAACAGCCAAGATCCCGCCAACAAACGTTAAGAGAAATTCATAGCCATTGGAAAGTGGCGGATGCCCTGAAGTGATCATTCTGAGGATGATGGCAAACGTGTCGGCAATCAAGGCGATAATTGTAAAAAACGTTGCCAAACGCCCAATGAATTCGTTTTTAGAACCTAACCAAATCATGTATAACAGCATACATAAAGTAGTTGCTACAACTAAACTATAAAACATGGCTACTTCAAGACTTGCTAACATTCTGTGCCCTCCTTAGTTAACTCAACTTATCATTTTTGTAACGGAACTAACAAATTGTTCTAAAGCTTTGCGGGTGCTATCCGGCATTTTACCCGATAACACACCTACCGTTAAACTTCCTCGTTTTCCTTTCTCGGATTGAAGAATCCCTGAGATAACTAAGGGTTGCCAGTAAAAGGCCAGTAACAACCCACCAAGTAATAACCCACATCCTAGCCAGATAACAGCTACCCCTGGATCCTTTTTGACTTGTATCCCAGTAAATCCAGCTAAGCTGTCGAACGTTAACTTATATTTCCCTTGCACATCGATCGTTTGCCCGGACGTAAGCTGTCCGGTTTGGATTGGATCTGCGCCGGTGCCTTTGTATACCTGATAGAGAACGCTTGGTTTCAGTGAGGAACTTCCTGAAAGGTTTGCTACGAGATAAAGGTCCGTCCCCGGGGCCTTATAATAACTTTGTCCTTGATCTTGCAAAACAACCGGGTTTTTTTGACCGCCCATATCCGCTGTAAAACGAGCACCATTCGAGAAATTCGCTTGATAGAAGGTAATTCCCTTATACTCAAACGGATGATTCACAGACAATGTATCCCGTGCCACTTCTTGTCCATTTTCTAAGATGCTCATGTCTGTATACCAGTTATCCCGTTCACCGTTGGGTAAAAAACGATCCTCTGCAGAATTGATGCTAACACTAAACGTTTCGGAAACCGTCCCCTTAGAGAGCTGGATGGCTTGAATTGGAAGGGTCTTTCCGGCCTCTTCCGTAAAAGATCCTTTAAAGCCTAATAAGGATCCTAATAAGGCCCCAACGACTAATACCACAAAAGAAAGATGTGTGATCAAGGAACCCCAGTTTCCCAAGCGACGTTTTGTGGCAATAAAACTCCAAGGATTGGATTGGTCGCTAAGCGTGACACGAAATCCCTTTTGTCTTAGGAATTCCTGGACTGATTCCCGCAGTGACGCTAACTCGCCTTTAACCACTTGCTTATTTTTTTGCGGAACCTGTGCAAGCTTTGACGGCGGTGTTAGCTTAAACGTCCGTAGATAAATACTCCTCAATCGTTTCGTACTACACACTATAAGATTAATACATAAAAGACCTAGCAACAACCGAAACCAAAGCGAACTATAAAGATGTGTAAAACCCAGCGTTTTCCACAATCCACCCACAGCTTGAGCTTTCCCTTGATCCATCGCTTCCTGAGGAATCACTGTTCCTATGCCCGCCACAAAAGCAATTATTCCTAATAGGGTTAGTCCGAGTTTCATGGAACTAAAGGCACCCCAAAGTCGGTCAATTATACCCTTCGAATTTTCGTTCATTTATCGTTACCCTCCAGCTTATGACCTATTAAAGTATGTATTAATACATTAATTTTCGTTATATGCTCCAAACCCTTTTCCCCAGCTCAGGGTAATCAATTATCGTAAGTAGATAGTGTGGAACTAGCGGTACTTTTAGACTAGTGTATACATCTACTCTCTACCAACAAAGTGGGTATGCATCACATTAAGATCTAAGATAGCCTGGGCTATAACATAACCCAGGCTATCTTTCACCACAAATCTTAAATCACTAATTTTTTTCTATTCTTTAACCACCATCACCACTACCATGGAAGTTGGATTGAGTTTGATCTGATCCTTGATGGCAGACCTTACAGTTCCAAATCCAGTAATTATCCCCTTGGAATTTTTGCGGGATGGCCGGGTCGGCACTATTGGCTGAGGTAAATTCGCTGTGAGTACTGTTATGGCAGGCTTCACAGTAGAATAGACCGTCCATTTGGTCAATAGAGTTATTCATAATGGAATTCCTATAAAGGGTGCTGGCGTTTTCCTGATGATTGGAATCATGACAATCGGCACATTTTGGTTCTTGCAACCAGGCCTGACGGCCAGTTTGCTGGGAACTTGCGACTTTACTCATATCGCCATGACAGTCAATACAGGTCTTGCCGGCCTTTGCCATAATACCGCGCAAGCATTGGGTATTTGGTCCGGGATGACAATTGAAGCAAGTAGGGGTAGTATTAGCTGCAATAGTCGTAGTGGTCATTTTATCCTTATGGAAATTGTGCATAGCTAACGATAAGCTTTCTACACCGGTTTTGCCAGGAGCACTTAAAGCATTGTCAGCATGACACTCCGAGCACTGGTGTACGATACCACTCGCTTGATCCGCTACAAGCGTTGTGCCATTATGACTGTCGTGTTTTTGTAAGATATCTAGTTGAGGATTGGTCGTACCATGACAATTTTGGCAATTCATTTCCGTAGAAACAGGAGCAACCACGGAAGCAGTTTGCACCACAGTACCTGAGCTGTTTTTTACGGTAATACTAGCAGCACCATATGGATCCCAAGTACCGTCATCATCATAAGGGGTGATTGGGATACCGGTAGCTACAAAACCTAAGCCCTTGGAATCCACTTGCATATTCCCTGATAGGGCAGTGCCAGTAATTCCAATGT